>JBJEAU010000090.1:1497-9272 GCA_051869355.1 Prevotella sp.
AGAGTAAACTCTATTGCGCTCGGTTCGCACTATCTTTGCATATAACATCTAAATCGTCACGCTATGCAAACCATTTGTCATCTGTCGATGCTTGTGCATGAGCAAGCCAAAAAGTATGGTGACCGTACAGCGGTCACATTCCGCAGTTTCGGAGACACACAGTGGAAGGATGTGTCATGGAACCACTTCTCCCTGCGCGTGAAACAGGTGAGCAATGCCCTGCTCAATCTGGGCATCAAGCCCCAGGAGCGTATTGCGGTGTTCTCGCAAAACTGCGTCCAGTATCTTTATACCGATTTCGGTGCGTACGGCGTGCGTGCGGTGACGGTACCCTTCTACGCTACCAACAGTGAGCAGCAGATACAGTTTATGATCAACGATGCGCAGATACGCATCCTCTTCGTGGGAGAGCAGGAGCAGTATGAGAAAGCGCAGCGTATCTTCCCGCTATGCTCCACGCTGGAGCGCATCATCGTCTTCGACGACGGGGTGCATATCGCTCCGGCCGATTCCAACGCCATGCACTTCTCCAAGTTGGTGGCCTTGGGCGAGGATTTGCCCCGCCAGAGCGAGCTGGAAGCGCTCTGGAGTCAGGCCAATGACGAGGATTTGTGCAACATCCTTTACACCAGCGGCACCACGGGCGAGAGCAAGGGCGTGATGCTTACCTATGGCCAGTATGGGGCAGCGCTTGTGGCCAACGGCAAATGTGTGGACGTGGGCGAAAACGACCGGGCCATCAACTTCTTGCCCTTTACCCATATCTTTGAGCGTGGTTGGGCGTATCTGTGTATGTCGGTGGGTGCCCAGCTCATCGTCAACACCTATCCGCAGGAGATACAGCAGTCTATGCGTGAGACGCATCCCACATGTATGTCGTCGGTTCCCCGTTTCTGGGAAAAGGTGTATGTGGCCGTCAAAGACAAGATAGACCGGGCGGGTGCGATGAAACAGCGCCTCTTTGCCCATGCGTTGGCCGTGGGCAAACGCTACAATGTAGACTGCCTCATTCGCGGCAAGCGCCCCTCGCTGGCGCTGGCCTTGGAGTATAAGTTGATTGACCGCGCCATCTTGAGCATGGTGCGCAAGCAGATAGGGCTCGACCATCCCAATATCTTCCCCACGGCAGGAGCGGCAGTGTCGCCCGAGATAGAGCAGTTTGTGCTCTCGGTGGGTATCAGGATGATCGTGGGCTACGGCCTTACGGAGAGTCTGGCCACAGTGTCGTGCGACCGCAAGGACCAACCCTGCACCATCGGTTCGGTGGGACGTCCCATCGACGGCGTGGAGGTGAAAATCGGTGCGAACGACGAGGTGCTGCTCAAGGGTCCGACCATCACCAAGGGTTATTACAAGCGCGACAATGCCAATGCCGAGGCTTTCGATGCCGACGGCTATTTCCATACGGGCGACGCCGGTTACATCAAGGACGGCGAATTGTTCCTGAAGGAGCGCATCAAAGACCTCTTCAAGACCTCTAACGGCAAGTATATCGCTCCGCAAATGGTAGAGTCGATGCTGTTGGTGGACAAGTATGTGGACCAGGTGGCCGTGGTGGCCGACGAGCGCAAGTTTGTTTCGGCCTTGCTTGTGCCCGATTTCCGCCTGTTGGAGGAATTTGCACGCGAGCAGGGCATCGAGTTCGCCGACCACGAGGAACTGTGTGCGCATCCTCGGGTGAATGCCATGATGATGGAACGTATCGAAACGCTCCAGCAGTCGTTGGCCCACTATGAGAAAGTGAAGCGGATCACCCTGCTGCCACATCCCTTCTCGATGGAGACGGGCGAGTTGACAAGCACATTGAAACTGAAACGACCGGTTGTCTACAAGAATTACAAGGAGATAATCGATAAGATGTATGAAGAATGATCACAAGTGACCAGTTGAAGGATGTGATGGAGCGCACAGATGCCTTGGCGCGCTACCTGAACATCGACCAGAAGAAAGTAGAATACGAAGAAGAGCAGCTCCGTACGCAGGCCCCGGATTTCTGGGAAGACCCCAAGCGGGCGCAGGAGCAAATGAAAAAAGTGAAAGGGATAGAGAAATGGCTCACAGGCTATAAGAAGGCACGCGAGTGTGCCGATGAATTGCAGTTGGCCTTTGACTTCTACCATGATGATATGGTGACCGAAGAGGAGGTGGATGCCGACTATGCCAAGGCCATTGCCGTCATTGAGGAACTGGAACTGAAAAACATGCTCCGCCAAAAGGAGGATCCGATGGACTGTGTGATGAAAATCAACTCGGGTGCTGGCGGCACAGAGAGTCAGGATTGGGCCTCGATGCTCATGCGGATGTACATGCGCTGGGCCGAATCGCATGGCTATAAGGTGCGTGTGTCTAACCTGCAGGAGGGCGATGAGGCCGGTATCAAGAGCGTGACGATGGAGATAGAGGGCGGCGAGTATGCCTATGGCTATCTGAAGAGCGAGAATGGTGTGCACAGACTGGTGCGCGTGTCGCCTTTCAATGCCCAAGGCAAGCGCATGACGAGTTTTGCCAGCGTGTTTGTATCGCCTTTGGTCGACGACACCATCGAAGTGGTGATCGAACCGGCACGTCTGTCGTGGGATACGTTCCGCTCCAGTGGCGCCGGCGGCCAGAATGTGAACAAGGTGGAGTCGGGTGTGCGCCTCCGTTACCAGTACGAGGATCCCGATACGGGCGAGCAGGAGGAGATTCTCATCGAGAATACCGAGACCCGGGACCAGCCCAAGAACCGTGAGAATGCCCTGCGACTCCTGAAATCACAACTTTACGACCGCGCCATGAAGAAACGGTTGGAGGCCAAGGCCAAGATAGAGGCAGGAAAGAAGAAGATAGAGTGGGGTAGTCAGATCCGCAGTTATGTCTTCGATGACCGCCGCGTGAAGGATCACCGCACCAATTACCAGACAGGCGATGTGGACGGTGTGATGGACGGCAAGATAGACGACTTTATCAAGGCATATCTCATGGAGTTTCCTGTCGCCGACGAGGAGTGACGACACCTTATATAATATATAGAGAAACTATAAACTAAATAATAACTACGACTATGAACGAAAAAAAGAAACTGCGCCGTGCCCAACGTGAGGCAAAGCAAGAGAAAGAAGGCAAGAAAGTGGTCAATTGGATATTTGGCGCTTTGATTGTGCTGGCTATCGCTTATATGATCTACATGGTTATCAACGTGTAATGAGCGGACTGGAAATAGAAAGGAAATTTCTGGTAAGAAAAGGCAATGCGTATCAGCGTGTTGCCTTTTCCTGTAGCCGCATCCGTCAGGGGTATATCCCGGCCGAGGGGGCTACGGTGAGGGTGCGTACACGCGACGACCGTGCCTATCTTACCATCAAGAGCCATTCGGAGGATGGCGGATTAAGCCGCTATGAGTTTGAGAAAGAGATTTCCATAGACGAGGCCAATCATCTGCTGCGCCTCTGCAAGGGAGGTGTCATCGACAAGTGCCGCTATCTGGTGCCAAGTCCCGATGGGCTACACACCTTCGAAGTGGATGAGTTTTATGGCGATAACGAGGGCTTGGTGATGGCAGAAGTCGAGTTGTCTGCTGCCGACGAACCGTTCGAAAAGCCCGATTTCATCGGCGAAGAGGTTACCGGCGACCGCCGTTTTTACAATTCTCATCTGCTTCGCTATCCTTTCTGCCTCTGGCGTAATACTTTGCCAGAAGCATACCGATAACTTGGCCTACCCCCACACCGATAGCGTTGGCGGCAAAGTCTATCCAGTCGCCGCTTCGGTTGCCTCCTGTGCAATATTCCTGTACTATCTCGATGATGCCGCTCATACATAGCGGCATCAGGCCGGTGTATAGGAGGGTCTGCCAGCCTTTCGGTTTGCTGTGTCGGCGCAGGTATTCCAGCCAGATGATGCTGCACAGCACGGCATACATGCCTATGTGGGTCCATTTGTCTATCAGGGTCACGCCACTGAGTGGGTTTTCGGGTACAGGAATGACACAAATCACCCATATCGGCAGCGTCAGACAGCACGAAAGCGGGTACTCTGAGAGGCAAAGTTTCAGATAATTCATAATTTTGCTTACTATTTTGGCGTAAAAGTAAATAAAAAGTTATAAATTTGCAACAGATTTGTTTACTTTTATTGTAATATGACTGAACAAAGAGGTAGTTTCGGGAGCAAAATGGGGATGATTCTGGCCACAGCGGGCGGTGCTGTGGGACTGGGTAACATCTGGCGCTTCCCATACATGGCAGGCGAGAACGGAGGAGCGGCCTTCATCCTGATTTATCTGGCCTGCGTCTTTTTGCTGGGCATTCCCTGCATGTTGTCCGAATTCATTATTGGCCGCCACGGTTCTTCCAACACGTTCCGAGCTTATTCCAAGTTGTCCGGCGGCAACGCCTGGAAGTTTGTAGGCCTGCTGGGTGTGCTTACCGGTTTCCTTATCACCGGCTATTATGCCGTGGTCTCTGGCTGGTGCCTGCAATACGTCTACGCTTCGGTCATGGGCGAGCTCAGTGGCGATGCTTCGTATATCGGAACTTATTTTCGGGAGTTTTCGCAAGACCCCTTGCGCCCTGTATGCTGGACGGTGGCCATTCTGCTGATAGCCCATTTCGTGATTATCCACGGTGTTAGAGGCGGTATCGAAAAGGCTTCCAAGTGGATGATGCCGACCTTGTTTATCTTGTTGCTGGTCATTGTGGTCGCATCGTGTCTGTTGCCGGGCGCCGGGAAGGGGATGGAGTTCCTGTTCATGCCCGATTTCGCCAAGGTAGACAAAGATGTGTTCCTGGGAGCCTTGGGGCAGTCGTTCTACTCCTTGAGTATCGCGATGGGATGTATCTGTACCTACGCCTCTTACTATCGTCGCCAGACCAATCTGTTGCAGTCTGCCGTCCAAGTGTCGTTGGTAGACACCTTTATCGCCATCCTGGCCGGCCTGATGATATTCCCTGCCGCCTTCTCGGTAGGCGTGAGTCCCGACAGCGGCCCCTCGCTCATCTTCATCACGCTGCCCAATGTCTTCAACCAGGCTTTTGCCGCCGTCCCTGCCGTAGGATGGGTGGTGGCGCTGATGTTTTACGCCCTGTTGTCGTTGGCAGCGCTCACCTCGTTGATGTCGCTGCACGAGGTCAGCACCGCGTTCTTCTATGAGGAACTGCACCTCAGCCGTGCCAAGGGTGCCGTGCTTGTCACCGTGTCCACTGCCGTTATCGGCGCGTTTTGCTCGTTGTCGTTGGGGGCGGTGGATTTCCTTGCCGTTGGCGGCAAATCCCTGTTCGATATTTTCGATTTCGTGACGGGACAGTTGTTCCTGCCCATCGGAGGGTTCCTTACCTGCCTCTTTGTGGGATGGTATGTGCCCCGCAAGATAGTGCATGACGAGTTTACCAATTGGGGAACCGTCTCCCGTCGGTTCTTCGGCATCTATCTGTTTGCCGTCCGCTACATCTGTCCGTTGGCCATCCTCATCGTCTTCCTGCACCAGTTGGACATCATTTAACGTAAAAAAGCATCGCACATGACAAGTGAAAGAGGAAATTTCGGCACCAAGATTGGTGTCATCCTTGCCACGGCCGGCTCGGCGGTAGGTTTGGGCAATATCTGGCGATTCCCCTATATGGCCGGACAGGATGGTGGTGCGGCCTTTATCCTTATCTATATAGGCTGTATCCTGCTGTTGGGCATACCGGGTATGGTTGCCGAGTTTGTCATTGGCCGCCATTCGGCCGCCAATGCCGCTCGGGCTTACAAGAATCTGTCCCACGGCCGTCCCTGGCAGATTGTGGGTTACATGGGTGTGTTCACTTCCATGATTATTCTCGGTTTCTATGCCGTCGTGGCAGGTTGGTGCCTGCAGTATCTGGTAGCCTCGTTGTGGGGGCAGTTGCAGGGAGATGCCGCGTATGTGTCGCGCTACTTCCAGGAGTTCTCCTCCCATCCCGTGCTGCCGGCATTCTGGGCTGCCGCTTTTATCCTCCTCACCCATATGGTGGTGGTCAAGGGTGTGCGCAAGGGTATCGAGAAAACCTCCAACCTGCTCATGCCGGCCCTGTTTGTCTTGTTGGTCATCATTGTGATAGCGGCGTGCAGTCTGCCGGGAGCTGGCAAGGGCGTGGAGTTTCTCTTCAAGCCCGACTTCAGCAAGCTGACGCACAATGTGATGCTTGATGCGCTGGGTCAAGCCTTCTTCTCGCTCTCGCTCGGTACCGCCTGCCTCTGCACCTATGCTTCTTACTTCAGCCGTCAGACCAATCTGCTCTCCTCGGCCTTTAAGATTGCGGGCATCGATTCGCTCATTGCCATTCTGGCCGGCCTCATAATATTCCCCGCGGCTTTCTCGGTGGGTGTCAATCCCGACAGTGGCCCCTCGCTCATCTTCATCACCTTGCCCAACGTGTTCCAGCAGGCATTCTCCGCCGTCCCCGGTTTGGGCTATGTCATCAGCATCCTGTTTTATGCCCTCCTGTCGTTGGCGGCGCTTACCTCTACCATCTCCATGCACGAGATTGGCACTGCTTTCTTCTACGAGGAACTGCACATCACCCGTCGCAAGGGCGCATGGATAGAGACCACGGCCTGCGTGGCCATCGGTATTGTGTGTGCCTTGTCGGTCGGGGCGGTAGAAGGATTGGGCCTGTTTGGCAAATCGGTCATGGACTGTTGCGACTACCTCACCTCCAACATCCTCATGCCGCTGGGTTCCTTTGCCACCTGCATCTTCCTCGGCTGGTATGTGCCCCGCAAGGTACTATACAATGAGATTACCAACTGGGGAACCCTGCGCGGACGGCTCTTCGGCGTATGGCTGTTTGTCATCCGTTTTGTGTGTCCGCTCTGCATCCTGATTATCTTCTTGCACCAGATGGGTGTCTTCTGACACCGTGATACCTTACACTATGTCGATACGAAAGTTATTTTATGTCAGCAAGTCAGACCGCTCCGCACTCCTCGTCCTGTTGGTAGTGGGTGCCATCGCGGCCTTGACCCTCTACGGCATCGGCGGCCGTCACACCGACACGCCCGAAGTCACGGCCGACAGCCTGTCTGCCGTTCCCCGGCATCCTGCCCCTTCGCGTACAGACAAGGTTTACCAATATGACCAAGGCATGCCGCGTGCGGAGCGGTTTGTCTTCGACCCCAACACCGCCGACAGCACACAGTTGTTGCGGCTCGGACTGCAGCCGTGGCAAGTGCAGAACATCTACCGGTACCGGGCACGGGGCGGCGTGTATCGGAAACCGACCGATTTTGCGCGCCTTTATGGACTTACGGCCAAGCAATACCGTGAGTTGGAGCCCTACATCCGCATTTCAGACGACTACCGTCCGGCGGCTGAAGTCTATGCCGCGCCCGAGGAGCGCGCGGTTGTGCCTCGCGATACGGTCGCCTTTCCCGTCAAGATAGGACCCACTGAGCGTGTGTCGCTCAACCTCGCCGACACCACCCTGCTCAAGCGTGTGCCCGGCATAGGCAGTTATTTTGCCCGTCGCATCGTGTCGTACCGCCAGCGTCTCGGCGGCTATAGCAGCGCGGCACAGTTGGAAGAGATAGACGATTTCCCGCTGGAGGCTATCCCGTATTTCGAGGTGGATACAGTCCACATCCAGAAACTCAATCTCAACCAGCTCTCGCTCAGTCAGCTCAAACGCCATCCGTATATCAACTATCTGCA
Organism: Prevotella sp.; assembly: GCA_051869355.1. Lineage (GTDB taxonomy): Bacteria > Bacteroidota > Bacteroidia > Bacteroidales > Bacteroidaceae > Prevotella. The sequence continues at coordinate 9,149 of JBJEAU010000090.1, forward strand.
GGCGAGGGACATCGTGGACTACCGTCGGCTCAAGGGTCCACTGCGCAGTCTGGACGATTTGCGGTTGCTTCGCGACTTCCCTTCCGAAGCCATCGAACGGCTCCGGCCCTATGTGACATTCTGA
>JBJEAU010000091.1:0-30361 GCA_051869355.1 Prevotella sp.
CGCGCCTCGACCACATTGACCACGTAGTCGCCGAGCTTCTCGCACTCCTGGATGATGTCCATATACATGGTGCCGACACCGTAGGAGTAGAGATTGTTGTCTACATCGACGATGTTCTTGCTCTTGAGCTGGTTGCGGAAGCCGTTGATTTCCTTTTCGAGATTAAACGAACGGTTGGCGTTGAAGTTCTCCTTGGGGCCACGGAGGAGCAGATTCATCTGGGAAAGCGCCGCATCGGTGAGTTCAAACATCTGGTGGATGTTACCGTTTTGCTCCTCGGTAAACTCGGCCTTGCCCTCTATCTTGCGGTGGATGGCCCGGGCGATGTTGTAGCAGCTATCGCCGATAGACTCTATCTCGCTGATCTCGCGGAGCATGGCACGTATCTTGCCCTTGGTGTCGTCGCTCAGATGAGCGTCGGACACTTGGTTGAGGTATTTGGCGATTTCCAGTTCCATATTGTCGGAGATAGATTCGTACTTCTCGATGCGCTCAAACTCCTTCGAGAACTTGTCCTTGTCTTTCTCGCCCAGCAGTTCCTTGACCATCGCAAACATGCGCTGGATGCGCTCCGCAAAACTCTGTATCTCCTTCTGTGCCTCAAACACGGAGAGCTCGGGGGTCTTCATGATGCCCACTTGGATAAAGCGCAGGCGGAAATCGTCTTCCTCCTTGTTGGGCTTGGGCTTGATGAGCGCACACACCACGCGCTCTATCTGCGGGATAAACCAGATGAGCACAAAGGTGTTGGTGACGTTGAAAGCCGTGTGGAACATGGCCAGCACCACGGGCAGCTTGAGGGCAATCTGCGCCTGGGTGAGGTGGGCGTTGTTGTTGGGGTCGTAACCGGCTATGCCGCAGACAAAATCGACAAAGGGATAGAAGAGGCAGAGCACCCACAGCACGCCGAAGACATTGAAGACGAGATGCGCCAAGGCTGCCCGCCGGGCTTGGGTGTTGGCGCCGAGCGCGGCCAAATTGGCCGTGGCGGTGGTGCCGATATTCTCGCCCATCACCAGCGCGATGCCGAGATAGATGGGCAGCACGCCCGTGGAGCAGAGGAGGATGGTGATGGCCATCACGGCTGCCGAACTCTGCACGATACAGGTGATGACCGTACCGATGAGCAGGAACATGACGATGGTGAGGTGACTGTTGACATCGAAGGAAGAGAAAAAGCGGATGGCCGATGGATTGTGCTCCAAATCGAGCTCCTTGCCGGCTCCGCTCAGCAGCACCAAGGCGAAAAACAGGAAGGCAATGCCAAAGAGGAAGTCGCCCACGTAGCGCCGCCGCTTGTTGTAGATGAGCATGATGCCCACAAAGAAGGCGGGGAAGACCACCATCGTAAGGTCTACATTGTAGCCCAACGACATAATCCACGCCGTAAAGGTGGTGCCGATGTTGGCTCCCATGATGACCGAGATGGCCTGCGCAAGCGTGAGGAGACCCGCATTGACAAACGAAACTGTCATTACCGTAGTGGCTGACGAACTCTGGACGGCGCATGTGATAAAGGTACCGGTAAACATGCCCGTGAGGCGGTTGGTGGTCATCGCTCCCAAAATGTGCCGGAGCTGTGAACCTGCCATCTTTTGCAGGGCTTCGCTCATCACTTTCATACCATAAATCAAGAGCGCAAGCGACCCGAAAATCTTGCAAAAGATAAGGAGATAATCACCTGTTGTCATAACTGTCACGAAAATAAGAATGTAAAATGTGTTGCAAAGTTACGAAAAAAGCCTCTCTCTCCGATGCGGAGGGAAAGGCTTTTTATGGTTTGTAACAGAATTGTAACATCTGTGATGGCCTCGGCGACCTGACGGGTGCTCAATCAAAGACGAAGCGGGGAAGGATGAACGACACCAGTAAGTACAATCCCACCACGAGACAATACCACTTGTTGCCTACCACCACGCCACGACGATGCAGACGGTCTTCGATGAAGAAGGCCACAAGCACCACCAACGAGGGCAGATAGCGCGTAAGCATGTCATGAGTGGGGAAAACACCCAAAACCAGTTCTTCGGCTACAGCATAGAGCATAACCAAAAAAGCGGCACAGAAAAGCCAAAAAAGACACTTGATTCTCATTTTCGTATCATTTTATTTTACAAAATAACGATTTACAGCCCAATTTACGCCTGTCACAATGATTACATTTCTGTTAAAAAACGTCTTGGGGGCCATCATTTCAGACGCATGAGGTCTTGAAACACGGCAGCAGCCCAGCATCGCTTTGCCCATGCCGCGCTGCTGTCATGGCTTGATGCACTACACTTCGCGCTGCCGGACACCCATTCGGGCTTCGACCACGTTGACCACATAGTCGCCGAGTTTCTCGCACTCCTGAATGATATCCATATACATGGTGCCACAGGCGTAAGAATAGGCGTGGCCGTTGACATCGTTGATGTTTTCGTTCTTCAACTGGTTGCGGTAGTTGTTGATTTCGTTCTCGATGTTAAAGGAGCGGTTGGGGTCGAAATTGTCCTTGTGTCGCTTGAACATCATGTTCATCTGCGACAGGGCGTCGTCGGTGAGCTCAAACATCTGGTGCAGATGCTCATACTGCTTGTCGGTGAAATCGTCCTTGCTCTTGAGCTTGCGGTTGAGCGTCCGGGCGATGTTGTAGCAGCTGTCGCCGATCGACTCTATCTCACTGATTTCGCGGAGCATGGCACGCAGCTTGGCCTTGGTCTCGTCGCTCAGGTGGGCATCGCCCACATTGTCGAGATAATTGCCAATCTCAATCTCCATGTGGTCAGAGATACCTTCGTATTTTTCGATGCGGGTGAAGAGTTTGACAAACTTGTCGCCGTCGGTCTCGCCCAAGAGTTCGCGTACCATGCCAAACATGCGCTGGATGCGCTCCGCATAGCACTGTATCTCCTTCTGTGCCTCGAGCACGGAGAGCTCCGGGGTCTTCATGATACCTGTCTGGATGAAGCGGAGACGGAAATCGTCTTCTTCGGCGCGCATCTTGGGCTTGATGATACGGCACACCAGCTTCTCTATCTGTGGGACGAACCATACCAGTATGAGGGTGTTGGTGATGTTGAAGGCGGTATGGAAAGCCGCCAAGACAAAACTGAGCTTGGCAGCGTTTTGCAAGAAGTGGGGGTCGGCCTTGGTCATGGTCTCATCGAAGCCCACGAGGCCGCAGACCATGTTGATAAAGGGCTTGAACACCGTGAGCACCCACAGCACACCAAACACATTGAAGACCATGTGCCCCAGCGCAGCACGGCGGGCTTGCGTATTGGCCGTGAGGGCTGCCACATTGGAGGTGACCGTGGTGCCCAGGTTCTCGCCCATGACGAGGGCGATACCCTGATAGATGGGCAGCACGCCCGTGGAGCACAGAATCATCGTGATGGCCATGACCGCTGCCGAACTCTGCACGCACATGGTGAGCACGCTACCTATGAGCAGGAAGGTGATGGTGGTGAGGAAACTGTTGGGGTCGAAGGAAGAGAAGAAGTCGAGCACCGGCTGGTTGTGGGAGAGGTCCATATCGATGCCTGCCTGCCGCAACGTGCCCAGTCCGAGAAACATAAACGACACACCAAAGATAAAATCGCCGATGATCTTGCGCTTCTTGGAGTAGATGAGGATGATGGCTATGAAGAATGCCGGCCACACAAAGTCGGTGATATTAAACGAGAAGCCCGCACTCATGATCCAAGCGGTGAGCGTGGTGCCGATATTGGCACCCATAATGACGGAGATGGCTTGGGCCAGGGTGAGGAGGCCGGCGTTGACAAACGAGACCGTCATCACCGTGGTGGCGGTGGACGACTGCACGGCGGCAGTGATGAAAGTTCCGGTAAGGATGCCGGTCACGCGGTTGGTGGTCATGGCGCCAAGGACGTGGCGCAACTGGGGGCCTGCCATCTTCTGCAGGCTGTCACTCATCGATTTCATGCCGAACATCAGCAAAGCCAACGAACCGATAAGTCTAAAAAAAATCCAAATCGACATAATTTTATCTCAAATATTTTGTAATTGCTCGATTATTATTGCTAATTTTACCCCGTAAAAGAAGCTAATCAAAACGTAACCGTATGAAACAGATGTTACAAATACGTTGCAAAAATAACAAAAAAACTTTAGAAGTAAGCGCTGGAAGCACACTTTCTGAGGTTTTTGCCCAAACAAATTTGCAAATGGACTACGGTCCCATCGCTGCAAAGGTCAACAACAAGGTGCAGGGACTGCATTATCGGCTATACAACGACAAAGATGTGGAGTTTCTCGACATGTACTCGGGCTCGGCAGAGCGCACTTACACCCGTACGCTGTTTCTGGTATGCTGCAAAGCCATCCACGACCTGTACCGGGGGGCAGAGGTGGTGATAGACATCCCTGTCTCCAAAGGCTATTTTGTCCACATGGACATCGGGAGACCCATCACCGCCGACGATGTGGGGCGCATACGGTGCCGGATGCAGGAAATCATCGATGCCAAGATGCCTGTGGTGCGCCACACGGTGCCTACAGAGGATGCCATCCGTCTGTTTGGCGAGAAGGGTGACGAAGCCAAGGTGAAGCTGCTGAAGAGCATGGGCGACCTGTACACGGTGTACTACCAGCTGGACGACTTTGTGGATTACTTCTACGGTTCGCTGCTTCCCAATACAGAGAAGCTCTACCTCTTCGGTCTGGTGCCCTACGGAGACGGCATGTTGCTGCGAACACCTTCCCGGCAAGACCCGTCCACGCTCAAGGAGATGCCGAGACAGGACAAGATGTTTGAGATCTTCCGCGAGCATCATCACTGGCAAGACATCATCGGCCTCCGCACAGTGGGAGACCTTAATGCTGCAGTGGAAAAGGGATTCATGACCGGCATCATCAACGTGAATGAGGCACTGCAGGAAAAGAAGATCTGCCGCATCGCCGACGAGATAGCCACCAAAAAGGGATTGAAGCTCGTATTGCTGGCCGGCCCGTCGTCATCGGGCAAGACCACCACCTGCAAGCGGCTCTCCATCCAACTGCTGGCCAACGGTATGAAGCCCCTGCCCATCTCGCTCGACGACTATTTTGTAGACCGCGACCGCACGCCAAAGGACGAGACCGGCGAGTACGACTATGAGAGCGTGTATGCACTCAACATCCCGCTGCTCAACGAGCAGTTCAACGCGCTGTTCCGCGGCGAGGAGGTGGAGTTGCCCAAATACAACTTCCAAGCAGGGCGCAGCGAGATGAGCGGCAAGCGCATCAAGATGGGGCCGCACGACATCCTGGTGGTGGAAGGCATTCATGCCCTCAATCCAGAACTGACGGCACAGATTCCGGAGGAACAGAAATTCCGCGTCTATGCTTCGGCATTGACCACGATTCTGCTCGACGACCACAACTATATCCCCACTACCGACAACCGGTTGCTGCGCCGCATCATCCGAGACTACAAATACAGGGGCGTAACCGCCCGCGACACCATCCACCGATGGCCCAGTGTGCGGGCGGGTGAAGAGAAATGGATATTCCCCTATCAGGAAAACGCGGACGCCATGTTCAACACGGCGATGATCTACGAACTGGCTGTCATCAAGCAACAGGCCGAACCCCTGCTGCAACAGGTGCCGGAAAACTGCGAAGAGTATGCCGAGGCATATCGGTTGCTCAAGTTTCTCAAGTATTTCCACACCATCCCCAACCGGCAGCTGCCGCCCACGAGCCTGCTGAGAGAGTTTCTCGGCGGCAGCTCGTTCAAGTATTGACTGGGCAGACATCAACAACTGAAACATATCACTAAAACCAACAATGAGCAATGGACAAAGACATTGAGGTGAAAGAACTGGAGCAGGTTGTAATCCGGTTCTCTGGCGATTCCGGCGATGGCATGCAGCTCGCCGGAAACATTTTTTCCACCATTTCGGCTACCGTAGGCAACGGTATCTCCACATTCCCCGACTATCCCGCTGACATCCGCGCCCCGCAAGGCTCGCTCACCGGCGTGTCGGGTTATCAGGTACACATCGGTGGAGGACCCGTCTACACGCCGGGAGACCAATGCGACGTACTGGTAGCCATGAATGCTGCTGCCCTGAAGACGCAGTACAAGCACGCCAAGGCACAAGCCACCATCATTATCGACACCGACAGCTTCGGCCCTAATGACCTGAAAAAGGCGGAATTTGCATCCGACGACTATCTGGGCGAACTGGGCATCGACCCTGACCGTGTGGTGGCGTGCCCCATTACGACAATGGTCAAAACCTGTCTGGAAGACTCGGGGATGGACAACAAGTCGATCCTGAAATGCCGCAACATGTTTGCGCTCGGACTGGTATGCTGGCTGTTTAACAGAGACCTCACACTGGCAGAGAATTTCCTGCGCGGGAAATTTGCCAAGAAACCTCAAATCGCCGAAAACAACATCAAGGTGGTGCATGCGGGCTACGACTACGGCCACAATGTACACGCCGGCGTGCCGGCTACCTACCGCATAGACACCAAAGTGAAAGAGCCGGGACGCTACATGGACATCACGGGCAACAAGGCCACGGCCTACGGTCTCATCGCCGCCGCCGAAAAAGCCGGACTGCAGCTCTATCTCGGGTCTTATCCCATCACGCCGGCCACCGACATCCTGCACGAACTGTCCAAACACAAGTCGTGCGGGGTCATCACCGTGCAGTGCGAGGACGAGATTTCGGCTTGCGCCAGCGCCATCGGTGCCTCGTTTGCCGGCGCATTGGCCGCCACCTCCACGTCGGGTCCCGGCATCTGTCTGAAGAGCGAGGCCATCAATCTGGCCGTCATCGACGAGTTGCCACTGGTCATCATCGACGTACAGCGAGGCGGTCCCTCGACCGGATTGCCTACCAAGAGCGAGCAGACCGACTTGCTGCAAGTGCTGTACGGCCGAAATGGCGAAAGCCCGATGCCTGTCATCGCGGCCACCAGTCCCACCGATTGTTTCTCGGCTGCCTACATGGCTGCCAAGATTGCCTTGGAGCACCTCACACCGGTGGTGTTGCTTACCGATGCCTTCATCGCCAACGGTTCGGCGGCATGGAAGTTGCCCAAGATGGCCGACCTGCCGGAGATTCATCCCCACTATGCGACCGAGGACCAGAAATATAAGTACACCCCCTACCGCCGCGAGCCCGAAACATGCGTACGCTACTGGGCCGTGCCCGGACAGGAGGGCTACTGCCACATCCTCGGCGGTCTGGAGAAGGACGGCAAGACGGGACGTATCTCCACCGAGCCTGAGAACCACGACCTGATGAACCACCTGCGCTTCGAGAAAGTAGCACGCATCGAAGTGCCCGACCTGGAAGTCGTCGGCGACCGTGACGATGCCGACCTGCTCATCGTGGGATTCGGCTCCACCTACGGACATCTGCTTACCACGATGCACGAACTGCAGGCACGGGGACACAAAGTGGCGCTGGCCCAGTTCAAGTACATCAATCCCCTTCCCAAAAATGCTGCCGACGTGCTGACAAAGTACAAGAAAGTGGTGGTGGCCGAGCAGAATCTCGGTCAGTTGGCCGCCTTGCTGCGCATCCGCATCAACCACTTCTCTCCCTACCAATATAATAAGGTAAAGGGACAGCCCTTTGTGGTGAGCGAACTGGTAGACGGATTTGAGAAAATACTGTGCGCACCCGAATGTGGGAACTCCGCCAAGACCTTTGAGGGCAATATTATCTAACAAACAAGCTAAAACTGAAAACGATTATGACAACTGAATATACAGCCCAAGACTTCAAAAAGGGGCAGCCAAGATGGTGCCCAGGATGCGGCGACCACTTCTTCTTGGCCAATCTGCACAAGGCAATGGCCGAACTGGGTGTCCCACCCCACGAGACGGCCGTCATCAGTGGAATAGGATGCTCCAGCCGACTGCCCTATTATGTCAACGCATACGCCATGCAGACCATCCACGGCCGTGCGGCGGCCATTGCGACGGGTACCAAGATTGTGAATCCCAACCTCACGGTCTGGCAAATCAGCGGCGATGGCGACGGACTGGCCATCGGCGGCAACCACTTCATTCATGCCATGCGGCGCAATATCGACCTGAACATGATACTGCTCAACAACCGCATCTATGGACTGACCAAAGGACAGTACAGTCCCACCTCGCCACGTGGTTTCGTCTCCAAATCTTCACCTTTCGGAACGGTGGAAGACCCGTTCCGACCGGCCGAACTATGTTTTGGTGCCCGCGGCAGGTTCTTTGCCCGTGCCGTAGCCAACGACAGTGCCGGAACCATCGACATCCTCAAGCGGGCTTACCACCACAAGGGGGCTTCGGTATGCGAGATTCTGCAAAACTGCATGATCTTCAATAATGGATGCTACGATCCTGTCTACACCAAGGAGGGACGCAAACGCAACGCCATCTATGTGGAAGACGGCAAGCCGCTGGTATTCGGCGAGAACAACGAGTATGGCTTGGTGCAAGACGGCTTCTCGCTGAAAGTGGTGGAGATCGGGAAAGATGGCTATACCATCGACGACATCCTGGTGCACGACAGCCACTGCGAGGACAACACGCTGCAGCTCAAACTGGCCATGATGGATGGTGAGAATGGATTCCCTGTGGCACTGGGCGTGATACGCGATGTGGAAGCTCCCACCTACGATGCCTGTGTCAATGCACAAGTGGAAGAGGTGAAGGCCAAGAAGCACTACCACAATTTCGAAGAACTCCTCGAAACCAATGATATTTGGGAAGTGGGAGGTTAAAGGTAAAAAGGCTTTTTAAAAGTAAAACGGTAAAAAAGTAAAACGGTGCTTTGAACCCAAAAGATTGCTGGCGTAGGGACGCACGTGCGTGCGTCCGCCTCTATGACAAAACTCTATAAAAATAAAAAGGTAAAGAGGTCGAGGGATGGGCTTTGATGCCCTCAATATTCCTTACCTCTTTACCTTTTTTCTATACATAAGCCTGTTTACTGTTCCCAAGCTCGATTTATCTCTTTAAAAGGCTTTTGCGCTGTGGAGCGGACGCACGAACGTGCGTCCCTACACGTGGCAACCACAGAGCTCAAACCCCGTTTTACCGTTTTACTTTTTTACCCTTTTACCGTTTTACCTTTAAAAGATTTGCATCGCAAAGCCGCCGCCGGGAGCCAGATGCACAGAGATCTTTCCGTCCTGCGGTATCTGTATCTCCTTCTTCTTATAGTCCTGGGCAAAACGATCGGCATTCACACCATCGTAGAAAGCCACAGCCTTGCGTCCGGCCACTTTAAGCGGCGAAAGGTCGAGCGTCAGGTCGCGTGCGGTCCAGTTGGTCGTAGCTCCCACGTACCACTTGTCGCCACTACGTCTGGCCACAGCCACATATTCGCCGATGACACTCTGCAAGGGAATGGTCTCTTCCCACACCGTAGGAATCTTGGCGATAAACTCCGTACACTCGGGATTCTCGTCATAATGCGTAGGACTGTCGCACAGCATATTCAGGGGCGACAAGAAGATCACGTATTCAGCCAACTGGTGTGTGCGTGTACCTTGGCTCATCGGCTCCGAGTTGCTCGGGCGATAGGTTTCGCGTGTACTGTTGAGCATAGCGCCCTGTGTATAGTCCATAGGACCGGCCAACATGCGCAAGAAGGGCACAGTCACGTCATACTGTACCTGGTCGTGCTTGGGATAAGGAGCCCACTTGTTCTGCTCCAGACCATACACACCCTCAAAGTTCACCACATTGGGATAAGTGCGGTTCAGACCTGTGGGCTTGTGGGTGCCGTGCAAGTCGCACATCATCTTATATTTGGCCGTAGTGGCAGCCGCGCGGAATTCGAAATCCACACAAGCAGCGTCGTCACGGTCCATGAAGTCGATCTTGAATCCCTTCACGCCCATCTCCGAATAGTGCTTGCACACCCGCTCCATGTCGCGCTCAAAGGCGTAATAGCCCGCCCAGAGGATGATGCCCACGTTCTTGGCCTTACCATAGTCGATGATCTCCTTCAGATCTATCTCGGGCACCACTTGGAAGAGGTCTGTCTTCGGGTTCACAGCCCATCCATCATCGAGGATGACGTACTCGATACCTTGACGGGCAGCAAAATCAATATAGTACTTGTAGGTCTCGGTATTGACACCAGCCTTGAAGTCTACACCGTAGAGTCCCCAGTCGTTCCACCATTCCCATGCCACCTTGCCCGGTTTTACCCACGACACATCGCCGATACGGTTGGGCGAGGCCAGACGGTACACCATATCATTGTCGAGCAGCTGCTTGTCCTCGGTAGCCACGTTGACGATACGCCACGGGAACTGCTGTCCCGCACGGCTCTTTACCAGATAGGCCTCGCGCTCCTTCACCTGCAGCTGCAACTGGTTATGGACGCCCTGCTTCACGCGCTTGGGATAAGGTGCCGACACGCCCTTGATGGTACCCTCTTTCCCTGTACCGATGAAGAAAAGGCCGGGATAGTTCTCCACATCCGACTCTGCCAGACACAGCTTCACACCATTCTCGGCCTCCACGATCAGCGGCGTGAAGATGAGACGGTTGGTCTTGAGCTTCGAAAGGACACAGCGGGTGTACGTATTCTCAAACGAGGTGTGCAGCTGGTCCTCCCGGTCGCCGGCATCCCTCACGTAGGGCACCAGCGAAGTCCAGTCTTGCGGGAAATTGACCGTCACCTCTTCCTCCTCGATCTTCAGTTCACGCTGGGTGTCTGACACGAAGCGGTAGGCCATGCCCTCGTCATACATGCGGAAGATGACGCTGAAACCCTCCTTGAACTGCAAACGCAACTGGTTATAGACATCGCTCACCACGCTACGCTTGTAGGCAAACGTCTGGATAGTGCCCTTGTGCGAGGTAGCCGAAGCCTTCTTGAGCTTGGAACCCACGCCCCAAGTGCCCGCCTCTGTCTTCATGGACAGGGTAGAGGGACTCACCAGCGCCTGCTGTCCCATCCAGAGTTGGTAAGAGAGCGTATTGCCCACCTCTACCTGCGCTTTCAACTTGCCGTTAGGCGACATAACTGTGTACGATTTGGCCATCAGGCCCATGCAAACCAATAATTGCAACAATGTAAAAACAAGTCTCTTTTTCATAATGTTAAAGTATAATGCTGCAAAGATAAATATTTTTTTGATTAAAAGGAACATTAAGAGAGAAAATTAGTATCTTTGTAGCCGATTCTGTATCTTTCACCCACAGGAAACAACCTATAGGCCACTGTTATACAATGACCGAAGACACCTATTCCACGGCAGACCGCCACGAGATAAGCTCTGACACCATTGAGGAAATCAACAAAGGGTCGGAACAAGCGTTTGCCCAACTTTACAAAGACAGCTACAGCTATCTCATGTCCGTGGCTATCTATCATCTCTACGACCACAACGAGAGTGCCAAGGTGGTAGACGATGTCTTCTTGCGTCTATGGCAACTGCGGGGCACCCTCTCTTACCCCATCATGCCCTATCTCCTGCGTGCGGTGCGAAACAGATGCCTCAACCATATCAAACAGCAAGTATGTCTCAACCAACTTCATGACAAGCAAAAGAGGTTGTTGCAGGAAAGCGTAGAAGAACTTTTCCACTCCGAGCATGCTCCGTTCCAGTACGTAGAGGCCATTGAGCGGCAGGCAGAGATAACCCGGGCCATCGAGACCCTTCCCCCAAAGATGCAACAAGTGATGGCACTGCACTATCAAGGCTGCTCCACACAGGAGATAGCAGAGGCCATGGGCACATCACCCAAGACTGTCCGAGCCCAACTATATACTGCCTACGACAAGCTGAAGCCGCTTCTCAAGCACTTATTAAGTACTTTATTATTCTTATTTAACTAAGAATTTCCCACACAACGATTGTATTAATCGCAAAGAACCATACAGACAATGCATACATCCTATATAAACAATTCTTCATTACACGACCCTGACACGCGCTTTGAAGCCCTGTTCCAAGGCTATTTCTCGGGTTCACTCGACAGAGAGGAAAAGACCGAGCTGTTTACAGGGCTGCATGGCCGCCCAGAACGCATGGAGCGTTTCCGCCAGACGGCCAAACTGCATGCGCTGGCCAGCGTCCCCTATCTGGATTGCGAGGCCGACAATGCCTACAACCACTTCAAGGCAAATCTTTACCACTTGCCCCAAAAGACCATGCACCGCAAGCGCAACCTGCTGCTGGCATGCGCCGCTGCCCTTATCATGCTCCTAACCGTGAGCACGGTCATCCTTTTCATCCAGAACCAACATTATGAGACCACCCTGCAGGCTAACAACAAGCAAGAGATAACCGTGCCGTGGGGCAGCATGACACGCATCACCCTCTCCGATGGCACCAAAGTTTCCCTTCGTGCAGGTTCCATCCTCAAGTATCCGGCCATCTTCGAGGGCAAGGAGCGTCTGGTATCTCTTGTAGGCGAAGGTTTCTTCGAGGTGGCCAAGGACAAGGGCAAACCGTTTGTCGTTGAGAGCGGTGACACCAAGGTCACGGTGACCGGCACCTCTTTTAACCTGCGTTCCTATCCCGAAGAAAAACTCACGTTGGTAGAACTGATAGAGGGAAGCGTCGATTTCTCGGCAAACGGGCAGACCATATCCATGCTACCCAACGAGAAAGTCACCTACAACTGGCAGAACAAGCACATCCGTCAAGAAAAATGCGACACCCACCGCGCCGCTCTCTGGGTAGACGGCAAGATATGTTTTATCAATGCACCGCTCACTGATATTCTGAAAGACGTGGAGCGCAAGTTTGACATCCAGATTCACATATCGAGCCAAAAGGCCAAAAAGGAAACCTTCTCCGGCACCATCAACGAGAAGATGACACTGCAGGAGATTCTGAATTTCATTGATGTAGACAACAAGTATGTCTTCGAGGCACACAACGGCATGATCGTGATGAGCGACCGATAAGTCCGCACCCTATCCCCCCGTATACCACTCTTCCAAAGCCGTTACCCCCTATTTATATATAATAAGGTGTAACGGCTTTTCCATACCCTCTGCTACTGGCCTTGTCACAGCAAGCCCCCCTACCAGATGCCACCAACTGAGCTAAATGTGGCATTTAGCAACCGTAAACGCCATGTTTAGCACTCGCAAATGCGGCATTTAGGTTTGCCAAATGTATCACCCACCCGTACGATCCGTGCTCTAAAACCGAGAAGTAGCTTTTTTTTAAAAAAAAGTGACGTTTTCAATAAGCCATTTTTCATTTTTGGTTGTATATAAGGTGTGTAATTAACTAAAACCACCAATCATTTAACTTATATAAGACAACAAAACCAAAAATGTATGAAAAGTAGCAAGAAAAGAAGCAACATTCGTGAGGGAGGCACATTCCTTGCGAACAGTTTCGGCGAACGGCTCAAAGCCTTTGCCCTATGTATGTTGTTGTGTTTCGGAAGCGTAAGCTCCATTTGGGCAGATGTCCTTCAGGATGTCCGCCTGACCATCAAGCGGCATAATGTACCCATCATGCAGGTACTCAATCAGATTGCCGACAAGACGGGATACTCTGTCATGGTACGCGACAACGACATCGATACCAATGCCAAGGTAAGCGTCAACAAGAACAATGCCACCGTTTCGGAGATCCTGAAGCAGGTTTTTGCCGGCAGCGACATCATGTATAAGGTCGAGAACAAGACCATCTCTATCTACCGTCCGTCAGCTGTGGCACAGACCAAACAGGGCGGAAAGGCACTGCAGCGCGTCTCGGGCGTGGTGGTGGATGCCGGCGGCAATCCCATCATCGGTGCCAACATCTTGGAAAAAGGCAACCGGCAAAACGGAACCATCACCAATCTGGACGGCAAGTTCTCACTGAACGTACCGGCCAATGCCGTGCTCGCCATTTCTTACATCGGTTACAAGACCCAGGAGGTGGCTGTAAAAGGCAAGTCCAACCTCAACATACAGCTCAAGGAAGACTCTGAGCTGCTGGACGAGGTAGTGGTCGTGGGTTATGGTACCCAGAAGAAGGTGAACCTGACCGGTTCGGTAAGCCAGATCAGTGCAGACGACATCTCTTCACGCCCCGTACAGAATGTGACACAGGCCATCCAAGGCCTCATGCCCGGTATGGACTTCACCACCGGAAGCGAGGGTGGTAAGCTGAACCAGACCCAGAGCATCACCATCCGCGGTGCCGGTACCATCGGTTCGGGCTCCACAGCCACTCCTCTGGTGCTGATAGACGGCGTAGAGGGCAACATGAACCTGCTCAACCCACAGGACATCGAGACCATCTCCGTGCTCAAGGATGCCTCCTCAGCCTCCATCTATGGTTCGCGTGCCGCCTTTGGTGTCATCCTTGTCACCACCAAGCAGGGCAGCAAGGGCAAACCGACGGTAAACTACACCAACAATTTCCGCTTCAACAGTCCTGTGTTGCAGCCGGAGATGATGGATTCCTACACGTTTGTCAACTATTTCAACACCGCGCGCCTCAATGCCTCGCAAGCCGTGCTGTTTGACCAAGGTACCATCGACCGGATCATTGCCCGCAACAACGGCGAGATTGGGCTGGTAGTGCCTGCATCGACCACAGACGGCGGCAAGTTCAGCTACAATCAGGCCAATGCCAACACCGATTGGTACAAGGTATATTACAAAGACTGGGTGCTCTCGCAAGACCATACCGTCAGCCTGCGCGGTGGAAACGACCGCCTGTCTTACTACCTCTCCGGCAACTTCATGGACCAAGAAGGTCTGATGCGTTATGCCGACGACAAGTACAAGAGATACACCATCAACGCCACTTTCAAGGCACAGGTAAACAAGCACGTGTCCGTCAACTACAACGGCAAATGGATACGTACCGACTATGAGGAGCCTTCATACCTGAACATGGGTGGTCTGGCTTACCACGAAATCCTGCGCCGCTGGCCCTTGCACCCGGCTTACGACCCCAACGGATATTTCTCAGAAAACAGCCGTCTTAACCAGATGACACAGGGAGGCCGCCACAACCAGCAGGCAGACCGCACGCTCAACCAGCTGACCATCGACATCTCGCCCTTAGAGGGATGGGTTATCCACCTGATGGGTAATGTGAGCACATCCACCAGCTTTGACCACACCGACATCCTGCCTGTTTACTCTTACGATGCCTACGGCTCTCCCTACCTCATCTCCATCAGCGAGTCGTATGCCGCCGGAGCCTCGCGCGTATCGGAGAGTGCATCGAAGACCAACTATTATACCACCAACCTCTATACCGACTATACCCACCAGTGGGGCGACCACTACTTCAAGGGTCTCGTGGGTTTCAACGCCGAGCTCAACAAGTCGCGCTCTTTGAGTGGCCGCAGAGACGGAATCATCGTCCCCGAAGTGCCCACCCTCAACACTGCCGATTCTGAAGACCTGGCTACCGGCGGCTACAACCACTGGGCCGTAGCCGGTTTCTTCGGTCGTCTGAACTACAACTACAAAGAGCGCTACATCCTGGAGCTCAATGGCCGTTACGACGGTAGCTCCCGTTTCCTCCGCGACCAGCGCTGGCGTTTCTCCCCCTCATTCTCCGTAGGTTGGAACATCGCCCGTGAGAAATTCTGGGAACCGCTGACGAAGATTGTCAACATGTGGAAGTTCAAACTCTCTTACGGTGAACTGGGAAACCAGAACACCTCGTCACTCTATCCGTTCTACCAGACCATGCCATTGACCATCGGCACAGGCACATGGCTGCTCAACGGCGAGAAGACCAACACGGCCAACATTCCTGCACTGGTCAGCGCCACAATGACATGGGAAAAAGTACGTCTGCTCAACATCGGTGTAGACTTCGGTATGTTCAAGAACCGACTGACCGGTACCTTTGAGTGGTTCAAGCGCAAGACGCTCGACATGGTAGGACCCGCCCCGCAGCTCCCGGGCATCTTAGGTATAGCGGTACCCAAGACCAACAACGCCGATATGCAGTCGGTGGGCTTCGACTTCGACATTGCATGGCGAGACAAGATCGGCGAAGTACAATACGGAGTGAAATTCAACCTCTCCGACTCGCAGCAGAAGATCCTGCGTTACCCCAACTCCACCAATGCGCTCAGCGACTGGTACGTGGGCCGTATGAACGGTGAAATCTGGGGCTACACCACCATCGGCATCGCCAAGACACAGGAAGAGATGGATGCACACCTCGCCTCGCTGCCCAATGGAGGACAAAACGCACTCGGAAGCAAGTGGCAAGCCGGTGATATCATGTATGCCGACATCAACGGAGACGGCAAAGTAAGTGCCGGCTCGAGCACCTTGGCAGACCCGGGCGACCGCAAGATCATCGGTAACTCTACCCCACGCTTCAAGTTCGGCCTCACCCTCAACGCCTCTTGGCAAGGCATAGACATGTCTGTACTGCTGCAAGGCGTGGCCAAACGCGACTATATGCCGGGCAACGGCTCCAGTGGCGCCATGTTCTGGGGTGTAGTAAACAACTTGTGGCAATCGGTAGCACTCAAGCAACATGCCGACTACTGGCGCGCCGACGACGATCCGCTCGGTGGCAACCCCAACGCCTACTACCCGCGCCCCGACCTGTCGACCAGCAAGAATCAACTGGCACAGACCAAGTATTTGCAGAATGCAGCCTACATGCGACTCAAGAACGTCCAGGTGGGCTATACATTCCCCAAACAACTCATCAGCAAGATTGGTGTGACCAACCTGCGTCTCTATTTCTCGGGCGACAATCTGCTGACATTCACCAAACTGGCCGACATGTATGACCCGGAAACCATTACCGGCAGCTGGGGAGCAGGCAAGACCTATCCGCTGTCTAAGGTACTTTCATTCGGTGTAAATATTTCCATGTAATTAACAATAAAATAAAATGAATAAGATAAAACTAACCAAACTGATGATGTGGGGGCTTGTAGCCATGCCGTTGGCATCCTGCAACGAATTTCTGGACAGAGAGCCCCTTTCGAGCATCACTCCTGAGGCTTACTTCACTCGCGAAAGCGATTTGGCAGCCTATACATTGGCCCAATACAACTTTTCGACCTATAGCGGCTACGACCTGTCGTTTATCAACAGCGACAACAATACGGACAACCAAGCCAGCAGCAGCGGAAGCACAGCCTGGTGGGTACCTGGCGAGAAACGTGTCGCCGCAAGTGGCGGCCAATGGGATTTTACCGCTATACGCAAAGCCAACTACTTCTTTGAGCAGGTACTGCCAAAGTATGAAGCTGGAAACATTTCCGGCGATGCAGCCAATGTTGACCATTACATAGGAGAAATGTATTTCCTGCGTGCCCACAACTATTTTGCACGCTTGGTAAATCTGGGCGATTTCCCCATCATCACCACTTGCCTGCCCGATGAGAAAAACGCATTGATAGAAGCCAGCAAGCGAGAGCCGCGCAACAAGGTGGCTCGTTTCATCCTGGAAGACTTGGACAAGGCCATTGCCATGCTCAAAGATGTAAGCCCCTACGGGAAGAACCGCATCAGCAAGAAAGTGGCCTTGCAGTTGAAATCGCGTGTAGCCCTGTTTGAGGCCACATGGCTGAAGTACCATAACGGCACGGCACGTGTACCCGGAGGTCCCGGATGGCCAGGTGCCAGCGCAAGCTGGAACGCCGACTTCAAGATTGACATCGACGCGGAAGTGAAATTCTTCCTGAAAGAAGCGATGGATGCCGCCAGCCAAGTGGCCGACAACGTAAAGCTGACCGAGAACACTGGCATTACCAATCCGCAGAACGGCAAGCCCTACGACTGGAACCCCTACTTTGAGATGTTCTCTGCCGTAGACATGGAACCCATTGATGAGATTCTGCTGTGGAGAGCCTACGACAAGGATCTCGGCGTGGCCCATGCCGTTAGTACCTACCTCTCCAAAGGCGGTAACGACAAGGGTTATACCCGTGGTTTGGTTGATGCTTTCCTGATGAAAAATGGATTGCCCATCTATGCATCAAATTCAGGATACGCAGGCGACAAGAGCATCGAGAATGTAAAGAAAGACCGTGACGAGCGTCTGCAGCTGTTCGTAGCCGCTCCGAGCGACATGCGCCGTCTGCCATCGACTCTGTTTGACGCTCCGCTGATTCTGAACCCAGAAGCAGAGCGTTGTCCCACTGGCTATGCCCTGCGCAAGTTCCTCACTTACGACCAAGACCAGATTGGCAACGGTTCGGGTTATATCAACACCTACGGCTGTCCTATCTATCGCGCCGTAGAGTCGTACCTCAACTATATAGAGGCTTGCTATGAGCTGAACGGTTCGCTCGACAACAAGGCCTTGAACTACTGGAAATCCATCCGCCGACGTGCCGGAGTATCAGACGACATCGAGGCCACAATCGCTGCCACCGACCTTTCACAGGAAAACGACTGGGGCAAGTACTCTGCAGGACAGCTGATAGACCCGACACTCTACAACATCCGCCGCGAACGTCGCGTGGAACTCATGAGCGAGGGTTTCAGAATGAACGATCTGAAGCGCTGGCGAGCCTTGGACCAAGTAAAGGACTACCAGATAGAAGGCTTCAACCTGTGGGGTGGTGACATCTGGAAGCTCTATACGGCAACCGACGGCAGCAACCAGCTCATTCCTGCAGGCACTCCGGGCAAGACAGCCAACGTGTCTAACCAAGAGGAAAGCGGCGACTATCTGCGGCCCTACCAGATAGTCAAGACCAACAATCTGCTGTACAATGGCTACACATGGTCACAGGCCAACTATCTGGAGCCCATCGCAGCCTTACATTTCGTCACTTCGGCCGTTACAGAAGGCGATATTGACTCTTCTCCCATCTATCAAAACCCGGGATGGAGTAAGGTAGCCAGCGAGTCGGCCATAGAATGATAAGGTATATATCATATGAAGAAACCCGTGTTTTACCATCTGATTACATTATTGTGTGCAAGTCTGATGTGCATGTCATGCAGTGACAACGACCAGACGACAGGCATAGACGACGCTCCTGACAAGGAGGAACAGGCGGACGTGTTATTCCCCTACAAGGGATTCAGCATCAACAACCCCCGAGTGAGTGAGATAGACCAGTTTTGTGATTTCGTGGAAAACGAGTTAGTGCCCCTTGGGGTCAACCTGATCGTGTTGCGCATCAATTACCAATACGATTTCCAGACTGTAGACGGCATGGCATGCAGTTGGGGCTTCCCTGCCTCTTCCGCAGCCAAGCTGGATGCGGTTTGCGAGCGAAATGGCATCTTGCTGGTACCTCATCTCGAACTCTTCGGACACCAATCGGCAGGTAGCGGGTCGGGCTTCTCGTCCACCGCATTGCTGGCCAACTATCCGGAGTTTGACGAGTCGTACGGAATGGCAGCATCATCCAACTATGGCTACCGCTCCTATTGCCCGTTGCATCCGGAGTTGCACACGGTCGTGTACAAGATGATGGACGAGATGGCCTCAGCCTTCAAAGCCAAGGACTTCCACATTGGGTGCGATGAGGTGATGACGATGGGACTTTGCGACCGCTGCAAGGAGTTCCTAAGTAAGGACGGCAACACCAAAGGCGATCTCTTCGCCGAGGAGATACAGCGCCTGTCCGGACATCTCACGGCCAGTGGCTACCGCACATGGATGTGGGGAGACCGGCTGATTAACAAAGCCGATGCCAAGGAGTTTGGTGTAAGTTCACTCACCGAGTGGGAAGCGAGCGCCAACGGCACCTACACGGCCATCAACCGTATCAGCAAGAAAATCATGATATGCGATTGGCACTACAAAGGTGCACCTACCACCCATCTCTACTTTGCCAAGAAAGGATTTGATGTCATCTCTTGCTTCTACAACCAGCTCACCCCTGCCCTCAATCTGGTAAAGAATGTCTATGAGACAAGGGTCAACGAGACTGACGAAAGCATAAGAGACCACTGCCAAGGCGTGATGGGTACCAGTTGGGGCGGCTCTGTAACCGACTTTATGGAAGAGTTCCAAAGGGTAAAGGCCGGCACCAATACGTCCAAAGACACGGGCGCCTACGTATTTTATACGGTATTCAATGAAATAAAGCAAATGGAAAAAGAATATGAAAACAAATAAGAAAATGAGACATACCAAAAAGTCGAACAAATGGTACTGCCTGCTCATGGCAGGTATTGCGGCAACGTCTTTAACGCTGAACAGCTGCGAAGACGAGGGTGCACCCGACAAAATCATTCCCGAACAGTACCTCATCGTTCCCGAACATGAGATGAACATCGGTACCGACGAAAGTTTCATCGTCAACGCCACCTGCTCGTCTACATGGTCGGTATCCACCAATGCATCTTGGATTACATTCAAGAACAACCTTTCTTGGGGCGACACGGGCATTCTGTGCTATGCATCGGCCAACCGTACCGAGTCTGCACGCTCTGCCTACGTCTATATCAAGACCTATTTCAGGAACAACGAGAAGACAGACTCAATTCTGATTACACAGGAAGTGAACAACTCTCCTATACTTGAGGCTTCGTTTGCGGACGGTAGCGCATTGGAAGAGCAGAAAGTATCGGCCGACGGTGGATCGTTTGACCTGAGCATCCAATACAACTACGGAGTGGCCACACGGGTTGACTACACCGATCAGGCAGAAGAAGACTGGGTGAAGATCACCTCCACTCCCGCAGAGTTGCCCGTATGCGGCAAGGAACCCGGAGAGGCCACCATTCATGTGGCAGTGACCGAAAACCTGATTGTGGCAGAGCGCACCGCCGAGGTAAGGATTTACAGCACACAGGACGAGAGTATCTACAAAACGTTCAAGATTGTGCAGAACAAGGCCATCGAGCTGGCACCGGCCGTTACCGCCTTTAAGGACGATTTCAGCTATTGCAAGAGCCACACGGCACAGTTTGCCGGCGAAGGCTGGATAGTAGGTGGTGTCATCTCTATCTTCAAGCAGTTTAACAATACGTTCCAAGCCTTGCTGGTCAATGGTAGCGGTACTGGCTACGCCATCATGCCTGCCTTCAACGTCAAAGAGATGAAAAACAAGGTCATGAACTACAAGTGGGCACCTGGCAACACGAACGCCATCACTACCGCCGACGACAAGCTGGAGATTGTCTGGTCTACCGATTACCGCGACGATATCAGCAAAGCGACATGGCATGTGCTCGCCGATGTGACCAATAAGGACACCGCTCCGAAGATTGGCATCCCCAAGGCACACGACCCGATAGACTTGTCTCCGCTTGCAGCGTACACCAGGGTATATATCGGCTTCCGCTATGCCGACCTTTCGGGAGCCACCACGGCATACCGCATCGACGACATAGCCGTAGGCGATGTAGAATAGGTTCATTCATTTTTTTAATAGGTTAGCACTAAGTGGAAGTGTGTCTGGGTTGTGAGCCTCACCGCATGAGGCTTATGACCAAGGCACGCTTTCCGATTAGTAACCCTCTCTTCATTCGAAACACTATATACCATATTCATGAGAAAAAAATTATTAACGCTTGCCACTGCATGGCTCCTGACACTGACGGGAGTGTTGGCGGTACATGCCAAAGACAACAATCAAGAATTTGTAAGTCTTGCCTACGTATGGCTGCACCATCTCAAGATGGACAAACTGACCCCTGCGGAAGTGGAACCCATGCTGAACCGATACAATTGGAACGGCATATCGGATGTGGCACTGATAGGGGGCGTATTCATGGCCGGGCAGGATGCCACGCTGGTAACAGCATGGAACAGAGACACATGGCCTCCCGTAGCCGTGGGAAAAGACTACAAAGAAGACCCTATTGACGAACAGGCCAAAAGGGACCGGCTATGCAGCAAAGAGGTGATAAAGACTGTCATCAGATACTTCAAACGCAAGCATATCAAGATAAGACTCTGCGAAACCGGATACGGCTGGCTCACCGGCGGAAGCCTCAGTGCGGTGGTGAAAGACAAGGAAAAGACGCTTGTCTATGCCAAACGGCTCGGCAATCTGGCCAAAGAGCTGGGCTGCAACGGCGTGGATTTCGACTGGGAGTTTCCTCCTACTGCCGAGGAAGCCGAGGGCTATCGCCTGCTGATGAAAGAGGTAAAGAGGCAGGGACTGAAAGTATCGGTCTGCGCCATACAGCCTACGGTGGACAAACAATACATGGACAACTGCTTCCCCGACGATGCAGCCGTCAACAACCACGTAGGCAAACACATGAAGTGGGAAAGAATCGTCAAAGAGGGCATTGTAGACGAAATCAATGTCATGCAATACCTTGCCTACAACCCAAAGACACATCAGATGGATGTGGATGTAAAGTTTGAGAAGATGGGCATTTGGGAAAAGGCTTTCCCCAATGAGTTTACAGATAGCCGCAACGTAAAGATAATGTGCGGCGTTGGCTATTACTCCTTTATGCTTCCGGAGGCCAAGGTTGGCAAGAAAATCAAGGGGAAAGGCACCCAGAACTTCACGGCTCTGTACCAGAACTTCGGCAGCGCGGCGTACGCCAACCGAATCATCGGCAACGAGCATACGGTATGGACCACCCGCAATGTGCGGGAGATAGTGCGCCATGCCAAAGCAAAAGGATGGGGCGGCGTATTCACTTGGGTGGTGAGTCACGATTTTACTTTGGAGCATCCAATCGAATACAACCGCCAGCAAGCTTTGGCCGAAGAGGTGGAGAAAATATGGAACGAGCGGCACAACCAGCAGATACACGTGTCGCCCAACGGCAACGACAAGCAGGCCGGCACCTTCTCCCGCCCGCTACGTACGCTACAAGCGGCACTGGCCAAGGCACGTAAGGTGAATCCGAAATATGAAGTGGAAATCTTGCTGCATGAAGGAAGCTACGAAATTACCTCAACGCTGGTGATAAACCGCAACCGCACCACCATCAAGGCCTATGGGAACGACGCCGTATCTGTCTCGGGCGGCAGATATATCGCCCCAGCCCATCTTAAACCGGTCACCCACCCCGCCATACTGCAAAGACTGCAGCCACAAGTACGCAACCGGGTGAGAGAAATCGATTTCCGACAACTGCACCTGCCCTTAAAGGGACTCCACGCCGTGGGCTTCGGCAGACCCAGTTTCCCCGCTTGGACAGAGCCGTTTGCCTCTGGCTGCACCATGCAACCTGCCAGATGGCCCAACGACAGCACGCAACTGATTGGACGCATTGTGGAGTCTGGTGCCCCAAAAGACAAGGATGAACATACGCCCCATGCCGTATTCGGATACGACAGCCAACGGCCTTCGGCATGGAAAGACACGCGCGACATGTGGATTGCCGGATATTTTGCCCACGGCTATGCCGACGACATGGTTAACGTTGCACGCATAGACTCGCTGCAAAAACTCATCTATACAGGCCAACACACGGTATACGGCTTTATGACGGGAGCGCCATTCAGAAGATGGTACGCTCTTAACCTGCTTGAAGAGCTGGACCTTGACGGTGAATATGTCATCGATAGCGAACAGCAGAAAATGTATCTCCTGTTGCCAGCAGGAACAGAAAAAACCGGCATCCACCTGTCTGTTCTCGAAACGCCCCTATTCGCCATCGAGAACTGTAAGGACGTAACCATAGAGGGACTCGCGCTGGAATATGGGCGTGGAATAGGCATCTATATGGAGCGTACGCACCACGTAACGGTAAACCGCTGCACGCTCCGCAATCTGGGAGGGACGGCCATCGTCATGGGCAAAGGAACCCTGAAACTGAACAACAATAACAGTATGGAAAGCGGAGGAGCACCCGTATCGAGGATGCTCGGCGACGTAATGGGCACCATATATGAGAATACACTCTTCAACCGTGAAGCAGGAACCGATAATTGCATTCGAAACTGCCACATCTACAATGTAGGTGCTGGAGGCATCAGTATGGGAGGAGGCGACCGAAAGACGCTAATGCCGGCAGGAAACAGGGTTGAGAACTGTAACATCCACGACTTCAACCGCATAGAGAAGTCGTACCGCCCTGGTATATGGATAGACGGCGTGGGCAACAGCGTAAGCAAATGCGCGATATACAATGCACCCAGCATGGCTATCCTGTTCCATGGCAACAATCATCTTATCGAACTCTGCGACATCCACCACGTCTGCAACGAAATAGATGACCAAGGCGCCATCTACTATGGCCGAGACCCATCCGAACTGGGCAACACCATCAGATGGTGCTACTTCCACGATTTCAACAAGGATTATCGCACCTCGTCCACCTATCACGACGATGGAGCCTGCGGCACACTGGTCTATGGCAATATCTATCAACGGGCTGGCGCAAGTGGAGCCTTGATTGGTGGCGGACACCACAACCGGTATGTCAACAATATCTTTATGGACATGCCACAGGCCATCCACATCGATGCAAGGATGACCAATTGGGGGAAATTCATGATAGAGCGCAACGCCGTGATAGACAAACGACTGAAAGCAGTCGACTACCAGCAACCTCCTTACAGCAAGGCCTATCCTTGGCTGTCCTCTTACTGGGAGAAATCGCCGGCCGTACCACACGACAATGTCATTGAGGGCAACCTGTTTTACCGCATCAAGAACAATATCCATGGCAATACCGAGTGGCTGGAGATGTATAACAACTGGTCCACGACGAAAGACCCTGGATTCGTAGATCCATCCCATCCGCTGAAAGGATTCAAAGACGATGCGGCGGTATACAAGAGAATCCAAGGATTCGCCAAGATACCCATGGACGAGATAGGATACAAGCTGCCCGAAAACCTCGAAAATAAAGGAAAACAGTAAATACTATAATACAAATAAATACGTTCATACAATATGAAGAAACTGATTCTCACCCTCACATGCACCCTCTGGGCCACTGCTATGCTGGCTGCGGTGTCTGTAATTCCACTTCCCAACAAGTGTACAGAGCGGAAAGGGAACTTCCGTGTCAACGAGAAGACCACCATCTCGCTCTCCACCGACACCGAGGAGATGCGCAACGCCGTAGCAGTGCTCAACGACCGCTTCGGCAAGGCAGCGGGATTCAGATTGGGAGTCTCTACCACAGCGCATACGTCAAATGTGATAAGATGCCTGCTCAACCCGAAGATGAAAGCAGAATCCTATACGCTGACGGTATCACCCAAGACGGTAAAGATAACCGCAGGCAGTGCAAAAGGCATTTTCTACGCTATGCAAACGTTGCGACAACTGCTACCTGCCGCCATTGAGAGCGAATCCTGCGCTACCGGAAACAGCACCTGGAATATCCCATGCGTAGAGATAGAAGACGCACCCACATTCGGCTATAGAGGCGTGATGCTCGATGTTTCGCGCCATTTCATCCCCAAGGAGGACATGAAACGCCATATCGACATGCTGGCTTTCCACAAGCTCAATGTGCTGCACTGGCACCTCACCGATGACCAAGGCTGGCGCATAGAAATCAAGAAATATCCCAAACTCACATCGGTGGGAGGATTCAGGAAGAAGACCATCCGCGGCTACATGTGGGATAACCCGACCGAATGGGACACTCAACGCTACGGAGGATTCTATACACAAGAGGATGTGAAAGAAATCGTAGCTTATGCACAGCAACGGTTTGTGGAAATCATCCCCGAAATCGAGATGCCCGGACATAGTGTAGCCGCGCTGACAGCCTATCCCGAGTATTCTTGCTGCGGAGGCCCCTTTGAAGTAGAGGGGAGATGGGGCATATTCAACGACATCTATTGCACCAAGGAGGCCACCTTCACCTTCATTCAGGACATTCTCGACGAGGTTTGTCAGCTTTTCCCCTCCCAATATATCCACTTGGGCGGCGACGAGGCTCCCCGTATCAGATGGAAGAACTGCGTACACTGCCAGGAGAGGATGCAGAAAGAGCATCTGACCAAGGAGGCTGAGCTGCAGACTTACTTCATGAACCGGATAGAAAAGTACCTGAGCGGGAAAGGAAAGCGCATCATCGGTTGGGACGAGATACTGGAGGGCGGCATCCCACAACGCGCCACAGTGATGTCGTGGCGTGGAGAGAAGGGAGGCATTACAGCTGCCAAGGCCGGCTACGACGTGATCATGAGTCCCAATGTCTACACTTACTTCAACTGTCACCAGAGCAAGACGCAGGAAAGGAAGATAGGAGCACCCAAAAGGGTGATCACCATAGAGAAGGTCTATAACTATTACCCCATTCCCCAAGTGCTTTCGGCAGAGGAGGGCAAGCATATCGTCGGCATACAGGCCAACCTGTGGACGGAATACCTGTCTACACTGGGCGATATGGAGTACATGCTCCACCCCCGTGTGGCAGCTCTGGCAGAGACAGGATGGACGAAGAAAGAGCGTAAAGACTACGCCCGATTCTGCCAACGGCTGTCCCTGCTGTCGCAACGCTATGACCTCATGGGGATAGATTACTGCAAAGAGGATATCAACCGATAAATAGGCGACACGACATGATGAGATTCAGGAAATGGATGTGCATGGGCATCAGTGCCTGCATGGCGCTTTCGGCCACCGCACAGACAGGCTCGGACAAGAGCGGGTACTTGGTCATGGACATGGTACACCACAATCCGGGAGACGCGATGACACAGACCGAGTTCAGGAAGCCGGAAAAGCTGGCTTCTTTTGGAATGAACGCGATGGTGATCAACGAGTTCAAATTCCCACAATGTGCCGTCAGTTTTGAGAAATTCGACAAACGCATCTTCCCGAAAGGGTCGACCGAACGGGCATGGGTGGAATCGCTCACCGCAGAAATCAGGAAGCAGATAGACGAGTGTCACCGAAACGGATTGCAGGCCTTCTATTTCACAGACATAATCGTGCTGCCCAAGCGCTTGGTGGAACTGTACAAGGATGAGATATGCGACGAGAAGGGGCGCATATCGTTTGAGAAACCCAAGACTTGGGTGATCCATAAACTGATGCTGGAGGAACTTTTCCGCCGCTTTCCGAAGATGGACGGACTGGTTATCCGCACGGGCGAGACCTATACGCACAACATCCCTTATCATATCGGCAACGGACCGGTGGACTATGCGAACCGCTACGAGGAGAGCATCAAGATCCATGCGCAACTGATGAACCTGCTGCGCGAGGAGGTCTGCGTGAAGCGGGGCAAGAAAGTCATCTACCGCACATGGGACTTTGGGTATTTTCATGTGCGCCCCGACTACTATATGGCCGTGACCAGTCAGGTGGAACCGCACGCCAACCTCTATCTCTCGATCAAACATACGCAGGGCGACTATCTGCGGACATTCCACTTCAACAAGACGTTGACCCTGGGTGCCCACAAGCAGGTGGTAGAGGTGCAGTGCCAGCGTGAGTACGAGGGCAAAGGGGCGTTTCCCAACTATGTGGCAAGGTCGGTCATCTACGGTTTCGAGGAGACCAAGCACGACCCGGCACCACGTTGCCTGAACGATATCAAGACCCATCCCCTCTTCAGCGGTGTATGGACCTGGTCGAGGGGCGGCGGATGGTATGGCCCGTACCTGTCTAACGAACTGTGGTGCGACCTCAACACCTACGTCATGAGCCAATGGGCGCAGCATCCCGAGCGCGATGAGGAGGAGATTTTCCACGCCTACGCCACCAAGGTGGGTATCACAGAGACCAGTTATCCCTACTTCCGTCGCTTATGCCTGCTCACGCCCGATGCCATCATCCGCGGACGCGGGTCGCTGATACATCCTGTAAACGTGATGTGGACGCGCGACCACTATCTGGGAGGTCTGAACGAACTGCGAGGCGTATTTGACGACATCCTGAAAAAGGACATGGTGGAGGAGTCGCTGCACGAGATGCGGCTGGCCGTGGCCCTGTGGGAAGACATCGTGGCCCTGTCAGAGAAGGTGGAGTGCAGCGACCCGGCTGTAAGCCACTATATCCACACCTCGGCCCAGTACGGCCTCTGCCTGCATCGCATCATGCAGCAGGGCTGGACGGTCATGCTGAAAGGCTATCAGGGTGAGAAGACGGGGATATTCGACAAGATAGCCATCCGTCAGGCTGCCGAATGCTACGACCGTTGCTGGCAAGCGTTCCGCAAACTGAAAGAGGAAAACAGCGACTGCGCCACGCTCTATTACGACAAGTACGTAAAATTCAACATTGATGGCATCCGCAACAACATAGACTTTGTGGATGGCATGGGAGCCAGCGTCAAGAAATACCGCGAGATGGCAGAGTAACCCCTTCGGCGGATGTTCTTTTAACGACAACTATAACAACATAGACAACACTTGCTTTTTCGGGATTGTCTTTGTTGTTTTAGTTGTCTTTGTTTTCGTCCTATCTTTTCAACGACAACCGTAACAACATAGACAACACTTGCCGTTGTGGGGGATTGTCTCTGTTGTTTTAGTTGTCTTAGTTGTCGTTATTACCTACCCACAGGGTGTGATTCACGGATTCGCTGACATAGCACCAAACGCTCATATCCTAATAATACATAGAGCCAACTCTAATTATTCGTTAAAAAGGCGACAATCCTTGTCAAGTTCGCTTTTTACATCTATATTTGTAGCGGAGAAGCTAACTTAAACAAGATAAGGAAAAATGGAAAGGATTAGGAACTTTGAGGCACTCACCTCGTATCTGAGAGACAAGGGAGTGCGCAAGCGGGTGGCAGTGGTATGTCCACACGACGCATCGTCGCGGGAAGCCATGGCCAAGGCCGAGGAATCCGGCTTCATCGAGGCTATAGTCGTGGACCATCCAGACCCTCGGGCAGCGGCCAAGACGGCGGTGGAGATGGTGCGCAGCGGCCAAGCCGACATCCTGATGAAAGGGCTGGTCAACTCAGACATCCTGCTCCGCGCGGTGCTCGACCGCGATGGCGGACTGCTACCCCACGGCAGCACACTCACCCACCTCGCCGTGGCAGAGGTTCCGCAATATCCGCGCCTGCTCTTCTACACCGATGCAGCCGTCATCCCCTACCCCACACACGAGCAGCGCATCCGACAGGTGGCCTACATCGCCCATCTGTGCCGGCAGTTTGGCATTGCCGAGCCCCGCATCGCCCTCATCCACTGCTCCGAAAAGGTGGATGCACGCCACTTCCCCTTTACAGAGGGCTATCCGCTCATCGCCCAGCAGGCCCGGCAGGGCTGTTTCGGCCCCTGCATCGTGGACGGCCCGCTGGATCTGAAGACATCGCTCTCGGCCGAGAGTCTGCACATCAAGGGGCTGTCATCGCCCATTGGGGGCGAGGCCGACGCGCTGGTGTTTCCAGACATCGAGAGCGGCAACCTGTTTCATAAGACCATCTCCCTGTTTGGCCCGGCACGGATAGCTGCCGTGCTCGCAGGTGCCACAGCCCCCGTGGTTCTTCCCTCGCGCAGCGACAGTGCAGCTTCCAAATATTACAGTCTGGCACTGGCCACCATCCAATCCGTATCAAAACCATAAACTATGCAGATATTAGTTATCAACCCCGGTTCCACCTCCACCAAGATTGCCGTCTACGAAGATGCCAAGCCCCTGATGCTGAGAACGATACGCCACTCGGCAGAGCAACTGAGCCAATATGAAGAGGTGACTGATCAGTTCGATTTTCGCAAACAACTCGTCATCGACGAGCTCCGGCGCATGGACATTCCATTCCACTTCCATGCCGTCATCGGGCGTGGCGGACTGGTCAAGCCGGTAGAGGGCGGCGTGTACGAAATCAACCAGCGCATGCTCGACGACACCCGCAACGCCATCCACAAGCACGCCTGCGACCTGGGGTGCCTCATCGCCTACGAGATAGCCCGCAACATACCGGGCTGCCGGGCGTTTATCGCCGACCCGGGCGTGGTAGACGAACTCTCACCACTGGCACGCATCAGCGGGTCGCCGCTCATGAACCGCATCTGTATATGGCATGCGCTCAACCAACGTGCCATCGCGCGCCGTTATGCCAACGAGATAGGCAAGCGATACGAAGACCTGAACCTCATCATCTGCCACCTCGGCGGGGGTATATCGGTAGCTGCACACGACCACGGCAGGGCAATCGATGCCAACAATGCACTCGATGGCGAAGGCCCATTCTCGCCCGAGCGCGCTGGTTCGCTCCCCGCAGCCGACCTGATACGCCTCTGCTTCAGCGGACGTTTCACCGAAAAAGAACTGCTCAAGCGCGTGGCCGGACAGGCGGGCCTCATCGCCCACCTCGGCACCAACGACATGAAAGAGATAGAGCGCCGGATAGCCCGTGGAGACAAGCATGCCGAACTGGTGGTGGAAGCCATGATCTTCCAGACGGCCAAATGTATCGTGGCCGAGGGCGCCGTGCTCTTCGGCAAGATAGATGCCATCCTCATCACCGGCGGCATGGCGCGGTCCGAATACGTGGTCAGCCGGCTTCGCCGCCGCATCGACTTCCTGGCCCCCACCCATTGCTACCCCGGAGAAGACGAAATGGAAGCGCTGGCCCTCAACTCTCTCGATGTGCTACGCGGCAAACGCGAAGCCAAAGAATACATTTAGCCCATGTCGATTATT
>JBJEAU010000091.1:30461-43440 GCA_051869355.1 Prevotella sp.
TCGGCGAGGGTTAGCGCTTTGTTTTGTACCTTTATCCACGCAAACCAACCCTTATCGACACAATGATTAAGCATATCGTCATGTGGAAACTGAAGCCTGAGGCCGAGGGCCGAACGGCTGCCGAAAACGCACAGTGGATGAAAACCCATCTCGAAGCCCTCATGGGCGTGGTTCCCCAACTGCTCTCCTGCGAGGTGGGCATCAATGTGGCTGCAGGCAACTACGACGCCTGTCTGGTCTCTACCTTTGCCTCGCTCGAAGATTTGGCTGCCTACAAGATACATCCTGCCCATCAGGCCGTCTCCGCCTACTGCAAGCTGATACGTGAGCATCGCGTGGCCTGCGACTATGAGATTTGATGCCCTGTCCTTTTTGTAATAGTGATATTGGCTACTTGGCTGCTTGCGGACACACCAAGGTGTGTCCCTACAAGTAGTTGATGCTTAGCTGCTTACACGCTTTGTTGGTTTCCCATCATATGTAGTGTCCTTGCCTTGCGGTGTTCTTGTGGTGCCCTCACGAGAACAAACAAAAAAATCGGTTCATTGTATCGTCCTGCCTACACGATACAATGAACCGATTTGGGGTTAATTGACAATAATCTCGTCTACGAAGATGAATGCCTTGGGGTTGACAGCATGCACACGGATGTAGCGTGCCTGACGGTTGCACGTGAGGCTGTAAGTCTTGAACAGCAGGTTGGGAATCTTGTCGTCGATATCGCCCCATACCTCGCCTACACGCTCATACAGCTTGCCGTCTGCCGACACCTCCACCTCCATCTTGGTGGGGATGAAGACGCCGGGGCCGGGCTGGTGCATGAACGAGGCACCCACATAGTGTACGGGCTGCACCTTGCCAAGGTCTATCACCACATCCAGGTCCTTGAGCAGTCCCTGCCACTTATGGTCCTGATAGGTCCAGCCGCCCAGCACACCATCGGTGAGCGTAGTGGCTCCTGCCGAGGGCCACTCCTTGCTGAAGGGCTGGTTATAGGTCACCTTGCAGCCCTTGGCCAGATGCTCCACAGGAGCCAGACTCTCCTTGCGGTTGCCGTACTCGTTGGCCAAATCGAACGTGTGGTAGCCCATCTGCTGCAGGAGGGCGCAGAGTGCCACGGCACGCGGACGGAACCGCCCATAATCCTTGTCCTCCGCACGGCTCCAGCCGGTCTCGGCCACGGCAAAGGCACGCGGATAGTACATATACTCGGCATGCTCCTCGGTGGGCACATACTCTGTCCACAGGTTGCCCTGCACACCCAACAGGTGTTTCAGTTCGTCCGCACTCAGACTCGGGTCTGCCGGGTCATAACTGTAGGTCACCTCCAGCGACCCGTAACCGCCGATAGACACAGGTTCCTTGAAGGGAGCGTCCTGTGTGTGGTCGAGATAATAAAATTCGCCCGGTGTCATCACCACATCGTGCCCGGCCTTGATGGCCTTGATGCCGCCCGACGTGCCACGCCAAGACATGACCGTGGCATTGGGTGCCAGACCGCCCTCCAAAATCTCGTCCCAGCCGATGATGTCGCGCCCCTTGGAATTGACAAATTTCTCTATGCGCTGTATCAGATAACTCTGCAGTTCGTCTACATCCTTCAGTCCCTCCTCTTTCATGCGCCGCTGGCAGTCGGGGCATGTCTTCCACTTGCTTTTGCCGGCCTCATCGCCGCCGATGTGGATATAGTGCGAGGGGAAGAGGTCGATGACCTCGCTCAGCACCTCTTCGAGGAAACGGAAGGTGGCCTCCTTACCCGGACAGAAGTCGCTGCCCTTGCCCGTGCCGTCGCACGACACCTCAGGATAGGCTGCCAGCACCTCCTCGCTGTGCCCCGGCATCTCAATCTCGGGTATCACCGTGATGTGGCGGGCCTTGGCATAAGCCAGCAGTTCGCGTATATCGTCCTTGGTGTAATAGCCACCCTGCGCCCGCGAGTCGTCTTGTGCACAGTATTGGCTTCCGCCGTCGCACCACTCCTGCCAAGTCTTGGCCGGACGCCATGCCGCCAACGAGGTAAGCCGTGGATAACGGTCGATGGCCAGTCGCCAGCCGGCAGCATCGGTCAGGTGCAGGTGCATGCGGTTGAGCTTGAGCAGCGCCATGGCATCAATCTGTTTGAGCAGATAGGCTTTGGAGAAGAAATGGCGCGACACGTCGAAGTGCAGTCCGCGGTAGGGGAAACGCGGCTGGTCGGTGATGGTGCAGCAGTCGATGCGGTGCGACGTGCCCTGTGCCGTGAGCTGGAGCAGCGTCTGCACGGCGTAAAACGCACCGGTCTCCGTGGCGGCGCTGATGGCAATGCGCTTGGGGGTTATCGTGAGCGTATAGCCCTCGGCAGCAGTCTGTTTGCCACTCTTACCGCTGATGCTGATGGTGATATCAGCCTTGCTACGGCTGCCTACGGTGGTCGTGCGCAGGGCCGAAGCGCCCATATATTGGGCCAATGCGCCCGTCTCGGCACCGCGTACATAGACCTTGGCTCCCTGTGCGGGCAATGTATAGCTGCCCTGTGCCATCTCGATGCGGGCCGGCATGGGAATGATGCTGTAAGGCGACCCCGTGCGCGGGCCGTCTGTCTCGGCTGCCTGTACCGCCAGCATCATGGCCACGGCTGCGAGGCAGCTAACTAACCGTTTCATGTAGTTTCGTTTCATTGTATGGATTGTTTAAGTGATTGTCGTCATCGGTGTTGCCAGCGTAAAGTTACGGCAAAAAGTCGGAAGCGCCAAGTTTTTGCCTGTCTTTTTTTGCCATTGTTCCCACCTCCATCCGTCACCCATCGTTCGCCTGCAGGTGGCCTATCTCATCCGTAAAGGCCATGATTAGCGCGCTAAAGGTGGCGTTTACGGGTCGTAAATGCCACCTTTACGATTTGTAGAGGTCATTGGGTGAGGATGGGATGGTGGTGAGGGTGGGTGACGATGGTGATGATGCCCTCACCCTCATCACCATCATCATCACCACCGTTACCTCAACACCCCCGAAATATTGCGCAATATTGCGCTAAAAAATCGTGATTAGGGCGTTAAAATGCGGAAACAGGTGTGGGCATTCCATCATTTTTTCGTAGATTTGCCTTGGATTATTATAATATTGTTACTCCACCAAGCCGCCAACTGACACTTTGGAAGCGAGAGGCGACATGCAGTAACTCAGGAAAAGGCCTACAATGTAATTGCCATACGGAGCGAGGACTACACCTTATATTATATATAGCATGAACTAAACAACCAAATATAGAAACTTAAATAGATAAAACATGAAAAAAAACCTACAAAAGGTCTCTTCCAACGGATTGGAAGGAACAAGAAAAATGTACCTGAAACCTCAGATGAAGGCACTTGGCCTTGACACGGAGGACATGATCTGTGTTTCCGTAGACTCTTCTATCGACCCCGGAGACTTCGATATGGGCGACGGCGGCGAACTTTCTAAAGACAATCAGGGAGGACACTATAACGTTTGGGAGGACTAAGCCATGATCAAGAAACTGATGTTTTTCGCCACAATGGTGGCTGCCCTGTTCACCTCATGCTCTTCAGAGGACGATGTGACCAACAACGGCGTTGAACCCAGCAATACCCGCACACTTGTGATACTGGCCGACCTCGGCGAAGATACCCGTCTCGGCTTTACAGCCGACGGCAATGCGCTGAAAGCAAGTTTCCAAGAGGGAGACGAGATTGTCTATTGGACAAGAAAGAGTGCCACCAGCCCCACTGGAGGCCCGTTCAGACTGTATTATAAAGGCATGGAAAACGGCAAGGGCAAGTTTGTAGGCCAGGTAGACGGTGAGGATTTCCCCGCAGAGACCAACAATCTCCACATGCTGCTGTCCAACGGCTTCACCTTTACCGGAACCAATCTGAATGTTTTCGACATGAGCAAGCAGGATGGTACTTTGGCTTCTGCCGCCAAATACAGCGCATACCAGTGCGACTTCTATTTCGACGAAAGCAACAAGAAAGTAGAGGGAGATTTCATCACCCTGACGGGCGTGAAGTTCTCACCAAAGACATCGGTCATCAAGTTCACCCTTACCAAACCCGATGGTGCCGACATCACCACCGAGACACCGATAACCGTTACCGCGCAAGACGTGTATAGCAGTGTTGGTATTGGCTGGGGCATTCCCAATACATCTTCTAAACCAAACAAAGATGGTACAGGCGAAACAACCTTTACCCTGAAGCCGGGTGAAATCAATGGCAACACCATCACCTCTTACCTGACCGTATGGCCCAGCGCCAGCGAGAACGCACTGCTTGAGACCAGATTTGACATCACACTGGGCATCAAATCTTATCAGGCTACCGTCTTGAGAGACAATCCTACCGCATTGACCGTAGGAAAGGTTTACCGTGCCAAGTCTGCCGCCATCGAATATACCGGTGCCGTGAAACAGGTGGTTTGGGCAAAAGACGCAGCAGGTGTAGTGGTCGACAACCTCACAGGCTACAGTGCAGGTACCACCGCCAGCGCCGACTGGCTGTCTATCGAGGGTGGCAAAATCTCTGCCACTGAGAATACAACAGGTGCTCCCCGCACGGGTACCATCTATGTAAAGGATGCCAGCGGCGATGAAATTCCTTATGAGGTAACTCAGATTGAGCCGAAGGACTTCAAGGGTAGCTGGGATTTTTATGCTAAAAGATTCGACAAGTTCAATTATATAGGTGGAGATGCTGTTGCATGCAAGACAGCTGTCACCATCGGCGAACCATTAAAGGCCGAGACGCTTACCGAAGAAGACGGTGAGACCGAGCATACAAATAATATTGGCGTAACTGGCCTTCTTGGAAATAGCATTTTGAGTGCCTGCGCACAAATTGACTACGAAGCTCATTCTGTAAAGGTCGGATTATTCTTCGATTCAAGAACTGCACAGGCTACAGGCCATGACAAACTGCCATATATAGTTTATATCCCTGGAAGCAACACTAATAAAACTTGGGGTGGAACATATAGTTTTAATAATATTGATTTCACCGCAAACCAATATGATTGGCTGTGGTTTGATGTCAACCCAACGTTTGACAAGTTGACTTATATCTATTATAACAAAGGACAGTTAATCGGAGGTACTTATTGTTGCGCTATAACCATTTTAAAAGCAACCTCATCTGATAGAACTACTGTTAACGGTGGAGGCGTAGGCCTTGATGGAAAGAACTATGTATATGATGTAGTTTACCAAGCCAACTATAATGGCAGTAATACAAATGGAATGTACTTTGAACGCCAAGTAGCTGAATAACTTGCTTTACCACTAAAAGAAATACTAAACAAACACCTGCTTGGGAAGTGACAGCTTTGCAAGCGGGTGTTTTCATCCTGTTTCTTACCTATTGCAAAAACCATCACACATGAAAAAAACAGACATTCACCCTAACCCCATGCTCCACAAGGCTGAATATGTGCAGCCGCGCTGTAAGTCGCTCGCCATCGACGACGAGAGCCCCCTCTGCAATGTCAGTACAGACGGTGGGGACATCGGCGACATTGACTATGGCGGCGACTTGGACGACCCGAATCAACAGAACAAACCCGAAAAAGGAAAGGAGTACAACGTATGGAACTGAAAAAACTATTCGGCGGCATGGCGCTCATCGCCTTGGCGGCAGCCTGCTCGTCAGATGACACGACCATCGACCGCCCCGATACCACCAAGGGCAACATCAGCATGCAGGCAGCCATCAACGACGGCACCCGCGTGTCGTTTGCCGCAGCAGGCGAAGACACCAAGGGACTGAAAGTGAGCTGGCAGACCTCCGATTGCGTCACCGCCTTTGCCGCACAGGGCGCATCCACAGGACAGTTTACCGTCAGCAGCATCAGTGCCGACGGCCATTCGGCCACGCTTACGGGCAATCTGTCGCCCGAGGTGACCACCGCTACCAATGTCTATGCCTACATCGCCACCCCCCATGCCACCAAGGATGGCACCACGGTCACCTTCGACTGGGCCACACAGAGCGGTAAGGTAGACGAGTTGGGCAACTACGACATTCTGACCGCTGCCGGCAGTTATACGCCGGGCTCGTCTTCGGGCATCAGCATGAGTTTCCGCCACGGCATGAGTTTCCTCAAGGCCACCATCACCCTGCCTGCCACCGTGTCGGGTACCACCGCCACCGTGAAACTGAAAGGCACCGGTCTGGGCAACAGCATTGAGTGGGACGGCACCAACAACACATTTGCCCCTGCCACACTGGGCGACGTGACCCTGAACAATGTGCCCTTGAGCGGCACCACACTGACCCTCTACGCTGCCCTCTATCCGGGTATGGTGACCGACCTGCGCGCCGATGTGACCGTAGGCAGCAGTTCTTACGCCGACCTGTTGGTGACCGAAGGTGCGCTGCTGGAGGCCGGCAAGCTCTATACCGTCAGCCGCAACAATACAGAACTGCAGGATCTGGCCGTCTGGACAGACGACAAAGCGTGGAGCTACACGTACAATGTGGCCAACTATAAGATAGACAAGGTGGAGAAAGTGCCTGCCGAGGGCTCCGACTGGCTTACGGTGACCTCCGACGGACAGAAAGTGGTGGTTTCGGCTACGGCCAACACCACAGGTGCACCGCGCCAGTGTACCCTCTCGTTTACCAATGGTAGCCAGACCACGATGGTAGACCTCACCCAGATAGAGGAAACCGACTTTGCCGGCGACTGGGACATGACCACCTTCAAACTGTTCTCCTCTACGGGCAGCACCGCGCTCAACACTTACGACGACAAGTTCAGCACCTCGTCCACCACACCGCCGGGTTCCTACGACATGACCGTACACGATGGCACGGACTATGGCAACAAGACCGAACTGTACATCGAAAACAAGACCGGAAGCACGGCCACGGCCTACGAGGGACTGACCCAGGCCAAGCAGACCGCCACCAACAACCTGTGCATCAACGGAATCTATGAGAATATGAAGACCGAGGCACTGGCTCGGGTAGACCATACCAACCAGTCGGCCACGGTGAGCATCTTCTTCGACCTGCGCTCCACCACCAAGGCACAGCGCCTCTACACGGGTCCCTATGCCGGACAGTATGCGGCACTGATGCCGGAACTGTTTGATACCAAGACCTATACGCCCTGGGCCTCGGCAGGCTTCATCTTCAAGTACGCCACCATCGGTGTGGGCGATGACAACCAGGTGTTCTGGTACACTGCCAAGGTAGAGGTGAGCGGCCATACCACCACGGTACGATGGATCAACAACACCAGCGGCTTCCAGACACTCACTACCAGCCCCAACCACAAGGTAGTGGGACTGCAGGTAGACCGCTACACCAGCACCACCATGAGTGCCGCCACCCTGATCCGACAAGGCACGACCACCACCAGCAACGCCGCATGGGCCAAGGTGTACCAGGGAGACGTGGTGATGCGCCGCACAGCATCGGGTTACAAGGAGATTATCGGCGGAGGAGCTGCCCAATAAGCAACATTACAAATACCAAAATCAGAACCAATGAGAAAAGCGATATATTCTATCTTTTCGCTGTTGCTGCTTGCGGGCTGTAACAGTGTGGAAGACTCCGTTTTCAGCGCAGAAGAGGGTCAGGACTTCGATGTCACGGCCTGCAAGATAGCCAGTACCCGTGTGGGCTACACCCCATCAGGCGACAATGACGTGACGCTGGCTTGGGAAGAGACCGACGCCATCAGCATCTATGCCATCGAGGGCTCGGATGTGAACAAGGGCACACTCCAGTTTGACAGCTATACGGGTTCGGACAAGGCCAATGCCAACTTCCGCGGCCACTTCGACCGCGATGTGACGGCTGCCACCACGGTCTATGCCTACGCACAGTATCCCAATGTGTACAACCGTCGAAACGCCATCGTCAACGACCTGCACTTCCAGACCGGTACGCTCACCGGAGAGGGCAGCGCCACCACCCACGATGTGCTCTTCGCATCGGCACAGTACGACCCGTCATCCTCAGAGAGGCTCACGCTCACCTTCAACCGCAAGATGGCGATTGCCAAAGTGTCGATCACTCTGCCCGACGGCGTGAGTGCCACGTCGGTGACCTCGTGCAACGTAGGTGCCAGCGGCCTGTACAGCGATGTGCAGCTCAACATCCAGGATGCCACGCTGCAGAGCGGCAACGAGGGCGCCATCTTCATCGACCCGGCGGGCATCTCGGCCAACGGCCAGACCCTCACTTTCTACATGGCGGTGTATCCCGGAGCACTCAAGAACATGAGTGTGAACCTGGAGAGTAACGGCACGCGCTACGCAGCCGACATGGGCGATGTGACCATCGCGGCCGGCCAACTGCTGGCCATCTCTGCCAAGAGCATAAGCCAGCTGGCGTACGACACGATGGGTACCATCACCGACGAGCAGGGCAATCCTGTAAGCGGCGTGGTAGTGACCGACGGATTCTCCTGTGTCCGCACCGATGCCAACGGCCAGTACGGTTTCAACCGCAACAGCGGCGCACAGTTTGTCTACTACACCATTCCTGCCGATTGCGAGGTTCCCACCCACTCGAGCACCGTCAACACGGCTTGTTTCTACAAGACACTGGTGGCAGGCGTATCGCAGTACAACTTCACGGTCAAGAAACTGGCCGGCGGCAAGGAGACCAACCACGTGATGATCGTCTTGGGCGACCCGCAGGTGACCAGCGCGCAGACCCGATACTACGCCGATGCCTCTGACACCGAGGGTAGCAAGACCGACCTGAACCGTTTTGCCGACGAGACCATGCAGGATGTGGCCAAGACCATTGCAGCATTGCCGGCCGGTACGCCCGTCTACGGACTGACGATGGGTGACGACGTGCAATACTATGGCGGCTATCTCGCCTCTCTCGAAGAAAGCGTGCGCCAGAAACTCGGTTCCACCTCGATGAAACTCTTCTCTGTCATTGGCAACCACGACCAGGACGGCCAAGCCACCTATAAGCAGAAGTGGCACGAGTCTTGGGGTCCCAGCGACTACTCTTTCGACCGCGGCGACATACACTACGTATGTTTCAATAATGTCTACTTCTACAAAGGTGCCAGCTACTACAATCCGGGAGAGCCTACCGCCAGCCAGATGGCATGGCTGGAGAAAGACCTGGAGCTGGCCGACAAGACCAAGAAGGTGATCCTGAGCTACCACATACCGCTCACCTTTGGTACAGGACCGCTCACGGGTGCCACATCGATGGGCAATGGCCACTACGCCTCGACCCGCCTTTCGACCATCGTACAGTTGCTGAAGCAGTTTAGCGGCGGTTACGAACTCTGGTGCGGCCACACCCACTTTGCGGTGAACAACGAGATCACGCTTAACGGCGAAAGCATCTACGAGCGTAGCCATGCCGCAGCCTGTGGTGATATCTGGAACTCGAACATCAACATCGACGGTGTGCCCAACGGCTATTACGTCTACGACATGAACGGTACGAGCATCCACAACTGCTACTACAAGGGTACCCGATGGGACAAGAGCAAGCAGATGTCGCTCTTCTGGGCCGACACCAACTTCAACGGCGAGACCTACGCTGCCGACTGGAGCCTGTCGACCGGCAAGGGAATCATTGTGGCCAACATCTTCAACGCAGACTCGAAGTGGACTGTCACAGCCATAGAGAATGGCGAACGCACTCCCATGACCCGACTGCAGCAGACACCCAATCAGGATGCCTTTGCCGTGGGTTACCACAAGAAGTATGCCAGATCCAACAGCTACGGCTTCTTCAGCAAGAACAACAATTACCTGAAGATGCTGCACTGGTACTACTACACACCCAAGGATGCCAATGCCACCATCACCATCGAGGCCATTGACCCCTACGGCAACAAGTACACGGCCACCAGCAGCGATGTAGTGACCGAGCCCTTCTACAACTACGCACACTATTACGCCGAGTAGTTGCCGAGACTGCCTCTCAGCCGTCCGAAGAGCGACACGTCGAGTATCTTCGGACGCTGTCTGCAGAGGCAAATGACAAAACAAGAGAAAGCCTGTAAGGCGATACCTGCGATACAGGTAAGCCTTACAGGCTTTCTCGTATATATTGCTTTTCCCTATGTTTTGTCCTCACCCCATGCATTACTGTCACCTTCTGGAGGTGCCAAACGCGCAGGCAAGGACCTTCAAGCTTCCGCCCCCGGGAAGGAGGGGTATGGAGAAGAGGAGGGGGCGGAAGTGAAGGTCAAAAAGTAGAGAAAAAATATGTTTCCTAACTGTCATTGAAGATTGAAGGGGTCACGGCCCTAAGTCTTTCCTACTTCATTCGGAAAACTGTGATTGCGGTACGTCAACCGCCATCTTGTAACTCTTTACGCTGCAAAGATAGTCAAAATGCAACTAACAGCCGCATTGATTTGAGCAAAATGCAATCAAAATATCACAATCATTAACAACTGTAAGCCTCGCGATTACAAATGCTTACAGAATGAATGGTTTTAGATGCTCTGTTCTTTCGATTTGTAAAAAGAGCGGTAAAACTTCCCTCGCCCGATTCTTATGGTGCCCTCACCCTGTCCCACGGGACGAGGGATAGGGTGAGGGCATTATCGTAGACACCTCACAACGAACATTGCGCCATGCGGCGCGGCCGACGTGTTTACTTCTTCAATTCTTTAGAGAAGGAGTAAGGTGCATCCTCGGGCGCTGTGCCGCGTTGGGTGTTGGGCTGTGCCGACATCACATACTGTAAATTGGCACCCTGAAGCAATTCGGTATGCGTAAAATAGTTGCGCGAATAGGGTTGGCCATTCCATGTCAGCGACTGCACGTAGGGATGATTCTCCGCATTGTCTGTAGCCGTGATATTCACCTGCTTACCGTTTTCGAGGTGCAGCGTGACGTGGTCGAAGTAGGGCGTACCGAGTACATACTGGCCACTGCCGGGGCACACGGGATAGAAGCCGAGGGCAGAGAACACGTACCAAGCCGAGGTCTGGCCATTGTCTTCGTCGCCACAGTAGCCGTCGGGATTAGGCGTATAGAGCTGGTCCATCACCCTGCGAATCCAGTACTGTGCCTTCCAAGGCTGCTTGGAGTAGTTGTAGAGGTAAATCATGTGCTGTATAGGCTGGTTGCCATGTGCATAGTTGCCCATGTTCATGATCTGCATCTCCCTGATCTCGTGGATGACACCGCCGTAGTAGCTGTCGTCGAAGACAGGAGGCACGGCAAACACCGAGTCGAGCATCAGATTGAAGCGGTCGTCGCCACCCATCAGGTCGATAAGGCCCTGCGGATCGTGGAACACGCTCCACGTGTAGTGCCAGCTGTTGCCCTCGGTGAAGGCATCGCCCCACTTGAGCGGATTGAAGGGACTCTGGAACTTGCCATCCTGCAGACGGCCGCGCATGAGTCCGCTCTCGGCATCGAAGACATTGCGGTAATTCATCGCGCGCTTGGCAAAGACCTTGATCTCCTTGTCTTTCTTGCCCAGCGACTTGCCCAACTGGTAGATACACCAGTCGTCGTAGGCATATTCGAGGGTGCGCGCCACATTCTCCTTGATGTTCACATCGTAGGGCACATAACCCAACTTGTTGTAATACTCGTATCCCAACCGGCCTGTGGAGCTCACCTCGGGATGTACGGCCTGCGTGCCGTGTACCACAGCCTCCCACAGCGTCTCTATGTCCTGCGAGCGCACGCCCTTGAGCCACGCGTCGGCCACCACCGAAGCCGAATTGTTGCCCACCATGCAGCCACGGTGTCCAGGCGAAGCCCATTCGGGCAAGAATCCACTCTCCTTGTAGGCATTGGCCAAGCCGTCTTGCATCTTCAGATTCTCTGACGGATAGACCAGGTTGAGGAAGGGGAAGAGGCAACGGAACGTATCCCAGAATCCGGTGTCCGTGTACATGTATCCCGGCAGCACTTGACCGTTGTAGGGACTATAATGCACGGGCTTGCCGTCGGCTCCCATCTCGTAGAAGGCACGGGGGAAGAGCACCGAGCGATAGAAACAGCTGTAGAACGTGCGCAGATGGTCGAGATTGGCATCGCGCACCTCGATACGGCCAAGCACCTCGTTCCAGCGCTGGCGGCCGGCCTGCCTTACCTCATCAAAACTGCGTCCGGCCACCTCTTTCAGATTGCGCTCTGCCTGCTCGGCACTGATAAACGACGAGGCCACACGGGCATGCACCACCTCGCCCTTGCGCGTGGCAAAACCTATGATGGCGCCGGCGTGCTCGTTGGCAGTCTCGTTGACCCCGGGCACGATGGCATCCTTGTCTACGGTAGCCGTGTAGGTGAACGGCTTGTCGAAGACGATGACAAAATAGTTCTTGAAATTGTCGGGCACACCGCCGTGGTTGAAGGTGGTGTAGCCCACAATCTTCCGCTCCTGGGGCAGTATCTTCACGTACGAGCCGTTGTGGTAGGCATCGACCACGACAAAAGAACTGTCGGCCTGGGGGAAAGTGAAACGGAAGCAGGCAGCACGCTCCGTGGGCGCAATCTCCGTCACCACGTCGTAATCGGCCAAGTAGGTCCTATAATAATAAGGTGTGGCTTTCTCTGCCTTGTGCGAGAACCAACTGGCGCGCTTCGCCTCGTCCCATATCGGAGTCCCCGTCTCGGGCAGGATGGAAAACATGCCATAGTCGTTGATCCACGGACTGGGCTGGTGGGTCTGTTTGAAGCCCCTGATCTTATCGGCAGCGTAGGTATAGGTCCATCCGTCGCCGTTTTTGCCCGTCTGCGGCACCCAGAAGTTCATACCCCACGGCATGGCAATGGCCGGGTAGGTATTGCCGGTAGAGAGCTGATACTTGGACTCGGTGCCCACGAGCACACTCACATAGTCTACAGGCTCCGGCACACCCGCTGCGTGCATAGCCGTAGCCACCAGCAAAAGACTTGCTGACATAAAGGTTCTTAGTAGTT
The DNA here is from genome assembly GCA_051869355.1 of Prevotella sp. Lineage (GTDB taxonomy): Bacteria > Bacteroidota > Bacteroidia > Bacteroidales > Bacteroidaceae > Prevotella. The sequence continues at coordinate 43,336 of JBJEAU010000091.1, forward strand.
TCATCATTCTTATTGGTCTATTATTTTTTTAATGGTTGTCAGTTATTGTCGGTTGGCACAGCCGTATGGCCTCCCATTGTAGTGAGTGAATAGATTTTTTGCAAA
>JBJEAU010000092.1:0-8853 GCA_051869355.1 Prevotella sp.
CATAGCGGCTTGAAGGTTTAAAATTGTTTAATATTTACACTTCAAGGGCATACCAAGCGAATTTTTTTGTGCTCATTGATGACGTATTTGCCCATTTCTTGTTAACTTTGTACTACAATTAGATGACAAAGATGTACAAAGATTAGCATGAAGAGAATTTTGATTTTAATGCTTTTGTGCTTTGTGGCAAGCATAGGGCGTAGTGAGGAGTATTATTATGAGTTTACTTCTAATCCGTTTGGAAAAGTTAATAATACGGATTATACAAAGGAACAGAAAACAGCCAAATTGAATGATGTGACCTGGACTTTGAATTCAAGTTATATCCAAGGTATAAGTAATCTACAAGTCGGTGCGACTTCTCATGCAGATGATGAGGTTACGCTTGAATCAGAAGATTCTTTTAATAATGTCTCATCTATAGCTGTTAAAATCTGGTCTTCTACTACTGACAATAAGGAAAAAGCTGTTTTGTCAGTTAAAGTTGGTGAGATTGCTTTTGGTTCTCAATCTATAGAAAAAGGCACTACTAATTCAAAGGAGACAACATTCTCCTCTTCTTCTCCGGCAAGTGGAAAAATCACACTAACCATCACTCAATCAACGGATAAAAGCAAGGTGGTAGGAGTATATATAGGTAGTATAAGAGTGGTATATAACAATAATAGTTCTGTCACTTTAAATCAAGATTCAGACAACACGACAATCATTTCTGATAATAATGGAAAGACGTTGGATGTGAATCTTGTTCGCACATTTACAGCGGATGGGGGATGGTACACACTCTGCTTGCCTTTCGCTGTTTCGAACGACCAATTGGCAACGGCCTTTGGCGAAGGGGTGCGTGTAGAATCGTTGACGGCTGCACGTAAGGAAACTGATGGCAAGACGACCCTTGTATTTTCTGCTGTGTCAAATGGCGTAGAGGCCGGCAAAGCCTATCTGGTGAAGCCGACGAAGACGGCAGAGAATCCGGTTTTTTCAGGTGTCACTTTGTCTTCTGCAGCCCTTCAACCCACAGAGGTGGATGGCTATACATTTGAGGGGACCTATGGTTTGACGCATTTGGATCCGGCCAATAAGAACTATCGCTTGTTGGGCGGCAATGACGGATTGGGATTGTATCGCATCGCAGCCGATGATGCAACAAGTCTGAAAGGCACGCGGGGCTATTTCATCTTTCCTGCCGATGGCCAGGAAGCTGCAGAGGCCAAAGTTGCGGTGTCAGTGCCTACAGACATACATTCTATAAAAGGTGTGGAGAAAGTGAAAGAAGGAATCTATACCCTACAGGGAGTGAAGATAGAACATGCAGACCACTTGCCGGCGGGTGTATATATCAATAATGGTAAAAAGATTTTGGTGAAATGAAAGAACAAACACTTGTACAAGGGCACAAATCGATCTATGTGCGACCAGTAATAGAATTGTTTTCCATGCAGGTTTCTTACTGTTTGATGGGCAGTTTAGATGAAAAGGAAGAAGATATGAAGCAAGAGGATGCCCGCTCAAAGGAGTTTGGTGGTTTCTTCGATTCTGAGCCCACAGAGGGAGCCTATGGTGGGTCTATATGGGAAGAATAAATGGGAGTCCCTTTTAGCAAGAAATTATTTGGGAAGTTGTGAATGCAAAAAATCCTTGCACCGATTAGGATGCAAGGATTTTTTATCTGGATGTATGATGTTGCATCAATAGCTGCGGGCAATGAGTACCCTGCATTTGCTGGGTTTGCCTGTAACCATGTCTACACCCGGTGTCTGTTCGAAAGCAAAGGGGACACAACGGATCGTAGCCTGTGTCTCTTCTTTGATTCTGGCTTCGGTTTCGGCAGTGCCATCCCAATGACAGAGGAAGAATCCACCGTCTTTGATGCGCTCCTTGAACTCCTCATAGTCGTCACAAATATAGACGTGTGCATCGCGGAACTTGCGTGCCTTCTCAAAAATGTTGTCTTGAATCTCGTCGAGCAGCGCTTTCACACGCTCTACAATGCCATCGAAGTTTACAGACTCTTTCTCTAAGGTGTCGCGGCGCATGATTTCAATGGTGTTCTGCTCCAGGTCGCGGCCTCCCATGACGAGACGGACGGGCACACCCTTGAGTTCGTAATCGGCAAACTTGAATCCGGGACGCTTGTTGTCGGTATCATCATACTTGACACTGATTCCGAGTGCGCGCAGTTGTTCGATGACAGGTGTCAGTTTGGCTGTGATGGCTTCTAACTGGTCTCCGCCCTTGCTGATAGGGATGATGACCACCTGTATCGGGGCGAGTTTCGGGGGCAGTACCAGTCCGTTGTCGTCAGAATGGGTCATGATGAGTGCGCCGATGAGGCGAGTGGACACGCCCCAAGAAGTGGCCCATACGTATTCGGGCTTATTCTCCCGGTTGAGGAAAGTTACATCGAAAGATTTGGCAAAGTTCTGGCCGAGGAAGTGGCTGGTACCGCTCTGCAGCGCCTTGCCGTCCTGCATCATTGCCTCGATGGTATAGGTGTCGAGTGCTCCGGCGAATCGCTCGGTCTCACTCTTCACACCTTGGAATACTGGAACGGCCATCCATTTTTCGGCAAATTCAGCGTACACATGCAGCATCTGTTGTGCTTCTGCTTCTGCCTCTTCGCGGGTGGCATGTGCTGTGTGGCCTTCCTGCCACAAAAACTCTGATGTACGCAAGAATGGGCGTGTGCGCATTTCCCATCTCATCACATTACACCACTGGTTGCAGAGCAGTGGGAGGTCACGGTAAGAGTGAATCCAGTTGCGGTAGGTGTTCCAGATAATGGTTTCTGATGTGGGACGTATGATGAGTTCTTCCTCCAGTCTGGCTGACGGGTCTACCACTACGCTATTTCCGTCTTCACTGGCCTTCAGACGATAGTGGGTGACCACTGCACACTCCTTGGCAAAGCCTTTCACATGTTCAGCTTCCTTGGAAAGGAACGATTTGGGGATGAGCAGGGGGAAATAAGCGTTTTGTACACCTGTCTCTTTAAACATACGGTCGAGTTGGGCTTGCATTTTCTCCCATATAGCATAGCCATAGGGCTTGATTACCATACAACCGCGTACGGCAGACTGCTCGGCAAGGTCTGCTTTTACTACAAGATCATTAAACCATTGGCTGTAATTGTCAGCTCTTTTAGTAAGGTCTTTGAGTTCTTTTGCCATTTTATCTCTGTTTTAATCATTTCTGATAGCATAGGGAAAACCATATTGTTTTTTAGGAAATTTCCTATCCGACTTGTTGATTTATTCCATAATTTTGCGGCAAAATTACTAAAAAAAGTTGGTAAACGCAGCAATATGCAGAAAAAAGAATTAACTTTGCACTAACAATACATTAATTTAAAAATTGGAGAATATGAAAAAGATGAAGATTATGACACTCGCATTGTGTGTCCTTACGATTTTCGGATGTCAGACCAAGCAAGGCACTGGTGCCTTAATAGGTGCTGGTGGCGGTGCAGCTCTCGGTGCTATCATCGGAAAGATAGCTGGCAATACAGCAGTGGGTGCTGCCATTGGCGGTGCAGTGGGCGCTGGTGCTGGTGCACTGATTGGCAAGCATATGGACAAGGTGGCCGCAGAGGCTGCTGCCCAGGTTGAGAATGCCAAAGTGGAGGAAGTGACCGATGCCAACGGCTTTAAGGCAGTGAAAGTTACATTTGATAGCGGTATATTGTTTGCCACCAATAAGGCTGACTTGAATCAGGCTTCCAAGAACGAACTGGCCAAGTTCTCTTCTGTATTGAAGAACAACACCGATTGCCATGTTGATATCTACGGACATACTGATTCTACGGGTAATGATGGCATCAACGTTCCTCTTTCCAACAACCGTGCCCAAAGCGTTGTATCTTATCTGAAGCAGTGTGGTGTTTCATCCACTCAGTTCCAGAATGTAGTGGGCAAGGGAAGTTCGGAGCCTGTAGCCGACAACAGCACTGCAGCTGGCCGTCAGCAGAACCGTCGTGTGGAGATTTTCCTTTATGCTTCACAGGCTATGGTGGATGCTGCCAATGCAGGAACACTTCAGTAATCATTAGTACATTTGATAAGCAGGGCGTTCACATTGCGTGTGCGCCCTTTTGCATGATATGAAAATTGTATTCAGCATTTTGCGATGGGCGATGGGCCTTTTCTTTGCCTCTACTATCTTGGCGGTGGTTGCCTATCGCTTCATTCCCGTGTATATCACTCCCCTTATGGTGATTCGTTGTATCGAAAACGGCAGCCTGACATGTCATCACCGATGGGTATCATTAGAAAAAATGTCTCCCCACATGCCGGTTGCGGTCATGGCCAGCGAGGATTCGCGTTTTCTTTTGCATCATGGATTCGATTTTGAAGCCATCGAAAAAGCGGCCAAACACAACATGCGCAAAGGTGCAAGCAAGAAACACGGGGCAAGTACCATATCCCAACAGACAGCCAAGAATGTTTTTTTGTGGCCTGGACGTAGCTGGACACGTAAGGGATTTGAGGTCTATTTCACCGCACTCATTGAGTTGCTGTGGAGCAAACAGCGCATCATGGAGGTTTATCTGAATTCCATTGAGATGGGGGATGCCATCTATGGGGTATCTGCCTGTGCTAAATATAATTTTGATAAGCAGGCTGACCAACTTTCACGTGCCGATTGTGCGCTTATTGCTGCCACATTACCCAATCCTCGGCGCTTCAGTTCCAAGTTTCCCAGTGCATATATGCGTTTAAGGCAGCAAAAGATTCAGCATGAGATGAGATATATCCCTTCTTTTCCTAAGGAAGGGGAAGATTATGACCCGCGTACCGCATCGGGAGGGGTGTATGCCAAGTAAACGAAAGCCAGCATGACGACAGATAATATATTGGATGATTTGAACGAAAGCCAGCGTGAGGCCGTTGTCTACGAAGATGGTCCCGCGCTGGTTATCGCCGGTGCTGGCTCGGGCAAGACCCGTGTGCTCACTTATAAGATTGCTTATCTTATCCAGCGCGGCATGAAGCCTTGGAATATCCTTGCGTTGACTTTTACCAATAAGGCGGCTACGGAAATGAAGGCGCGCATCGCCCAACTGGTAGGCCAAGAGGTGGCAAACTATTTGCACATGGGTACGTTTCACTCTATTTTTTCGCGCATCTTGCGTCGAGAGGCGCAATGGATTGGTTATCAGCCCAACTTTACCATCTATGATGAGAGCGATTCGCGCTCGCTCCTCAAGTCTATCGCTAAAGATATGGGGCTGGACGATAAAATCTACAAGCCAGCGACTGTGCATAGTCGCATATCGATGGCCAAAAACAATCTGGTCACTGCTGAAGCCTATGCCGACGACTTTCGTCTGATAGACCGTGACCGTCATTCGCAACTTCCTGAGCTTTATCGCATTTACGGTGAGTACCAACAACGGTTGCGTCAGGCCAATGCGATGGATTTTGACGACTTGCTGATGAATACTTATGCTTTGTTTCAAAAACATGAGGAGGTTAGACAGCGCTATGCCAATCACTTTCAGTATGTGTTGGTAGACGAGTATCAAGATACCAATACCGTGCAGCAGTGGATTATGTTGCAACTGACCAAAGAGCGGCAACGTGTATGTGTGGTGGGCGATGACTATCAGAGCATTTATGCTTTCCGTGGCGCCAAGATCGACAATATTCTCGGTTTCCAGAAGGAATTTGACCATGTGCGGTTGTTTAAATTGGAGCAGAATTACCGTTCTACGAAGCAGATCGTTGAGGCTGCCAACAGTCTGATGAAGCACAATAAGCGGCAAATAGACAAGGATGTTTACAGCAACAATGCCCAAGGCGATCGCATCACCCTCTGCGAGGCATACAGTGACCGAGAAGAGGCGGCCATTGTTTGCAAATCTATCCAGCGAATCAAGCGGACAGACGAGTGTGGATATAGCCATTTTGCTATATTGTACCGCACCAACGCTCAAAGTCGTGCTTTCGAAGAGGAGATGCGCAACAGGGCGATTCCCTATCGCATCTTCGGAGGCTTGAGTTTTTACCAACGCAAGGAGATTAAAGATATCATCGCCTACTTCCGGATGGTGGTCAATCCCGACGATGAGGAAGCTTTCAGGCGTATTGTCAATTATCCTGCCCGTGGCATTGGCGATACCACGGTGCAAAAGATAGCAGCGAGCGCCACTTCTTATGGAGTAAGTCTCTGGCATGTGGTTACGCATCCAGTGGAGTGCCAACTGAAAGTCAACAAGGGGACTCTTGGCAAACTTGGAGGCTTCGTTTCGCTGATCAAGGAGAGCCGTGAACAACTGGCCGATACGGATGCGTGTACATTGGGAAAAATGATTATCCAGCGGGCGGGCATTGATACTTTGTTGCGTGACGGCAACGATGCTGAGAGTATTGCCCGCCGTGAGAATCTGGATGAGTTTCTCAACAGTATGAGCGAGTTTGTTGCCAACCGAAAGGAAGAGGGGAGGGAAGAGCAGGCCACATTGGTAGATTTTCTGCAAGAAGTGTCGTTGCTGACCGATTTAGACAGCGAAGGTGATGACGATGACAAGGTGAACCTGATGACTGTCCATGCCGCCAAGGGTTTGGAATTTGACACCGTCTTTGTGGTTGGCATGGAGGAGAATATTTTTCCTTCATCGATGGCAATGAATTCAGAGCGTGAACTGGAAGAGGAGCGTCGTCTTCTCTATGTCGCCATCACCAGGGCAAAGAGACATTGTTTCTTGAGTTGTGCCCGAAACCGATGGAGGTATGGAAAGATGGAATGTTTTGTCCGCAGCCGCTTCATAGACGATATAGCCCCAGAGTACCTGCATGTGGATAACCAGCACATGGAGGGCAGTCGGTTTCAGGATAGACAGCAGGGCTTTGCCCAACAACAACTCCCGTGGGAGACAGATTATGAGAGTGACCGTCCTTATCGTGGCACCAGTATGTGGGGAAGTGATAGCAGGCACTTGTCAAACCGTTGGCAGAACTCAAGACCGGTTGCCGGCCAGTTTATGGCCGACCTTCAACCCAAGCAGACATCGCCCCGCAAGGCGGAAACAGCCGTAGACCCCTTTTCGGATGGTTTCAAGAAACGGCTGGCGGCCCATGGTGGCAATCTGAAGCGTGTCTCGGAAGCGATAGCTAATGGTGGCCGTGCGCTTGCCGGTAGCAGTCAGCAGCGTGTTGACCCCCATTCTACTTTGAAAGTGGGTATGGTCATCGAACATCAGCGCTTCGGACGCGGTACGGTAGTCAAGTTGGAGGGAACAGGAGATAATGAAAAGGCCACTGTGGCATTCCAACATACAGGTACCAAGCAGCTCTTGCTCAAGTTTGCACGCTTTACCATTGTACAATAGAATATTTCCCCTTTGAGGTAGCAATATAAATCAACAAGCCTAAAGACTTTCGTCTTCAGGCTTGTTGATATTTCTTTTTACGGGGAATCGATTCTTTTTCTTGCTGAGCCACACCTTTTTTCGAAGTTCATATTCTTCGCGGTGCCGCTCCAGATAATTGTCAGCCATAGCGTTGTTACTTGAATTTGGAGTAGATTACGCTAAGCTTGATGGGGCCGTTAGGATTCTGTGAACCGCCCACCAGTCGGGTGCTGCTCATTGACATGTCGTGAACCACACTCGATATGGATGACACGTAAGAAGAGCTGGATGAGAGGTAAGAGACATTGACGGGGATGATGACCACCTTGTCCCAGTCTTCCTTGTCACGGTTCTGGTCCATATAGTTGATGAGTCCCGAGATATTGCCAAATGTGTATCCGTTGGTCGTTGAGGCGTAGGAAGCCAGGAACGAAGACTTGAAGTCAACAATCTTTCCGTTTTCGAAAAACTCGTACATCTGCGCTTTGGGCAACATGAGCAATGTTTGCGGTGTACCCAATGCATACGGACTCTCAATGCTATTGTTGAGGCGGGTAAGCGTCACCCTTGCCGAGGTGATGATGCTCTGCTCATGACCTTTCAGGATTTCGTCCACCGGCAAAGTCATCTCCGTAAAGATACCCGATGGTGTCTTGAGATACGTGCAAGTGTTGTCGGCTGCCAACCGCTTGAGGGTATTCTCGTCATTGGTGATCGTCGTGGTCTGCAATACCTCTTCCGTACCCGAGAACGAGGCCACACCCGTCTGGATGCTGTCATTGTAGATGTAGCGGAAGTAGACATTCAGCTGGCTTTTGGTCACGTAGGCCATAGAGCCAAGGCCGCTGGTGTTCTTGAAGAAGAAACCCGGCACCACATTGTGTATGAAGTTATACGAGTTCTTGAAGTATGACTTGTCCTCATAGAACTTATTCATCACATAGGTACCATAGTTCTTATAGGTCTTGCCGTTCTTGTCGGTATAGGGATCGTTCAGCATTACCCGGATGTTGTTGTAATAACCGCTGGTGTTGCGGAGGCTGTCCGACTCGGTCATGTTGATGATGGTATAGGGTTTGTCCACCTGATAGCCGTTGGTTCTTACCAGTCCTTCTTTGTACGGGTCAAAGTTGGAGTAGTAGTTCACGCCTTCCTTCATCGGGGTGTCCATCTCATACACCCTCATCTTCATCGGGGTAAGAGAGTCTCCGTAATAGGATGTAGGATAAAGACGTATCTCTGCAGAGTCGGCGATGACTACACCGTTTTCAAGACTGGTGATACTGTCCTTTTCAGGAAATCCGAGATTCTCAAGTGTATGAAACTGAATCATACAGTCGCCGGTGATGTAGGCACCCGTTTCGGGGTCGCGTACCTTTCCCAGATAGGCTGTGGATGTGCGTGAGAGCACAGAGTCTACCAATATGGAGCGTGTGGTGACCGTGAAAGTATCGGTGGTGATCAAGAGATTATCGGCCTTGTCGGTGATGGAGATGCCGATA
>JBJEAU010000093.1:0-8590 GCA_051869355.1 Prevotella sp.
TGAATTGTGAATTAAACCTCATTTGATTTGTTTCAGCGCCAACTTCACCACCTGCTCTACGGGCAGCGAGGGCTGTGCCTCCAAGATGGCAACCACCACTTTGGCCGAGGGCGCAGGGGCAAAACCCAACATGGTGAGCGCGCTCACCGCCTCATCCTTCACACCCATATCCACCTGAGGGCCGGCCGACGTGGCCACGTGCAGCTCCTCGGCAATGCCGCTGGCCACAATCTTGTCGCGCAAGTCGACGATGATGCGCTGCGCTGTCTTCAGACCAATACCTTTCACCCCTTTGAGCATCCGCTCGTCGCCGTTGGCAATGACGTTGCACAACTCGGCCGGAGTAATGGCCGAGAGAATCATGCGCGCCGTATTGGCCCCCACACCTGAGACGGTGATGAGCAGGCGATAAAGCTCGCGCTCCTGTCGGGAAGCGAAACCATAGAGCGTAAAAGAATCGTCGCGGCCACCCGTGACCAGTGCCTCGTTGACATAGAGTTTCACTTCGCGCTTGCCTTGGATGGCACTATACGTGTTGAGCGATATGTTGAGCGCATACCCCACACCTGCCGCTTCTACCACGGCCAGCGTCGGGGTAAGGTCGGTCAACTCGCCCCGGATATATTCTATCATGTTTCCTATCTAATTATTGTATACAAAATCTGCAAAGATAACGTGTTTTACACCTTTTTATTGCATCCCACCCTACCCATATACGGCAGATAGCCCTGCCAAAGACCCCGTTTGGAGACCGTACGGCAAATGGTGTACGGCCGAACGGCATTTGCGATACGAGCGTACTCCAAATGCGATACGCCCGTACAGCAAATGCGATACGGTCGCCAAATGCGGTTTCCGACACGACCATCCGTCATCGCCACGAGACTGGGCGCATACATTTTTTTAACAAAAAAATCATAACAACCCATCCATATCTCATAGAAAAAAAGTAATTTTGCCCCGCAGAAAAATTATAAACCATAATAGCAAGATGAAAAAGATAAGAGCAGCCGTAGTGGGTTACGGCAACATCGGACACTACACCGTCCAGGCTTTGGAAGCCGCCAAGGATTTTGAAATCGCCGGCATCGTCCGCCGACAGGGTAACACCGACAAGCCCGCCGAACTGGCCGCTTACGAGGTGGTGGACGACATCGCCAAACTCGCCGATGTAGACGTGGCCATCCTCGCCACTCCCACCCGCTCATGCCCCGAATACGCCGCACGCATCGTGGCAATGGGCATCAACACCGTAGACAGTTTTGACATACATACCAGCATCCTCGACTACCGTGCCCAGCAGATGGAAAACTGCAAGAAGGCCGGTCGCGTGAGCGTCATCGCCGCCGGTTGGGACCCGGGTTCTGACTCGGTGGTGCGCGTGCTCATCGAGAGCCTCGCCCCGAAGGGACTGAGCTACACCAACTTCGGCCCCGGCATGAGCATGGGCCACTCGGTGTGCGTGAGAAGCAAGGAGGGTGTGAAGAATGCTCTCTCTGTCACCATTCCGCTCGGCGAAGGCATTCACCGCCGTATGGTCTACGTGGAACTGGAAGACGGCGCACGTCTGGAGGATGTCACCGCCGCCATCAAGGCCGACCCCTATTTTGCCAATGACGAGACCCACGTGTTTGCCGTGCCCTCGGTGGACGACGTGCGCGACATGGGCCACGGCGTGAACTTGGTGCGCAAGGGTGTAAGCGGCAAGACTCCCAACCAGCGGTTTGAGTTTAACATGAGTATCAACAACCCTGCCCTCACCGCACAGGTGCTGGTCAATGTGGCTCGCGCCTCCATGCGTCTGCAGCCGGGTTGCTACACCATGCCCGAGATTCCGGTTATCGACATGCTCGCCGGCAGCCGCGAGGAAATCATCGGCCATCTGGTATAAAAAGCATCACGCCACTGCGATGAACAAGGGAACCATAGGCATGCTCATGGCCGTAGCCGCACTGCTCACCGTGGCGCTGCTCATCAGTGCCATGCCGGCAGACGGCATACTCACCACCCGGGGCGACACCACCATCGTAGACACCCGTCTGCCCGGAAAGGGTATCGAGGGCTACAACGGTGCCACGCCGGTGAAGATATACATCTGCAAGAACAAGGTGGTGAAGATTGAGACCCAGCCGAGCCAAGAGACACCCAAATATATGCGCATGGCGCGCCAACTCCTCACCCGCTACGAGGGGATGACGGTGACCAAGGCGGCCAAAGCCGAGATAGACGGCGTGACAGGAGCAACCTATACATCGGAAGCGCTGAAAAAGAATGTGAAAGCAGGATTGGAGTATTATAAGAAACACGGCAAGTAAGCCCTTCTGCGGGCTTGGGAATAGGAAAAGGCTGTTTGGAAGCGACGCATCACACCAAACAGCCTTTTTTCTGTTTATGGTTCCCATACCTCTATTCGCCCACGGGGCGAGGGAACTCCTGCTGATTCCTTGTGTATGGAATATGGAGAAAGATGGGCAACATCTCCCTCACCCACCGGGAGAGGGACGGGGTGAGGGCAAAAAAGGAGGCTACACTTGGAAAAGTATCAGTTGGCCATCTCCGACAGGAACTTGATGCGTACCAAGCGGATATCCTCTTCGGATATGTCACCGCCCAACTCCTCGATGGCAGTATCGAGGTCGTCGGTTTCGCTGTCCATGAAATAGTCGAAAATCTCATCGACGCGGTCATCGTCCATCACGTCTTCGAGGAAGTAATCGATGTTCAGTTTGGTGCCGCTGTAGACGATTGCCTCTATCTCATCGAGCAGTTCGTCGAACTCCAATCCCTGTGCGGTGGCGATGTCGTCGAGTGCTATCTGTCGGTCTATGCTCTGGATAATCTTCACTTTGAGCATGCTCTTCTTGGCAACGGTCTTGACGCGGAAATCCTCGGGGCGCACAATACCGTTTTCCTCGCAGTGCTTACGAATCAGGTCGCAGAAGGCTTGGCCGTAACGCTTGGCCTTTCCGGCACCCACGCCCTGGATATTCTGCAGTTCCTGCAAGGTGATGGGGTACATGGTGGCCATCTGCTCGAGCGATGCATCGAAGAAGATGACGTAGGGAGCCAGTCCCTGCTTCTTGGCCACCCGCTTGCGCAGGTCTATCAGCATGGCATAGAGCTCTGGGTCGAGCACGGCGGTGCCTCCCTGCATCTCGTCATCATCGTAATCGTATTTAAACTCCGAATCGAGCACAATCAAGAACGATTTGGGCGACTTCATAAACCTCTTGCCCGCCGCGGTGAGCTTGAGCAGGCCGTAGCTCTCCACATCCTTGTGCAGGTAACCGGCTATGAGGGCTTGGCGGATGACAGGATTCCATATCTTCTCGTTCTCATCCTCACCCAGTCCAAACTCTTCCAGCTCGTCGTGCTTATGCGATACGATGTCGTCGGTGGCACGCCCTTTGACAAAATCGATTACATACTCCTGCCGGAAATTCTCCTTGATGGCCTTCACCGCCTTCAATACCATCAGCAGAGGTTCCTTGGCCTCAATCCGTTCCTTGGGATGCAGACAGTTGTCACAGTTGCCGCAATTGTCTACATGATATTCTTCGCCGAAATAGTGCAGCAACAGTTTGCGACGGCATACAGAAGACTCGGCATAGGCTGCCGTCTCCTGAAGGAGCTGGCGACCGATGTCTTGCTCGGCGACGGGCTTGCCCTCCATAAACTTCTCCAGCTTGCGCAGATCCTTGCTCGAATAGAAGGCGATACACAGTCCCTCGCCCCCGTCGCGGCCTGCACGCCCTGTCTCCTGATAATAGCCCTCCAGACTTTTGGGAATATCGTAGTGGATAACGAAACGTACATCGGGCTTGTCGATACCCATACCGAAGGCGATGGTAGCCACAATCACGTCGATGCGCTCCATGAGGAAATCATCTTGCGTGTGGGAGCGGGTAGCGCTGTCGAGCCCTGCATGATAAGGCGCCGCCTTGATGTCGTTGGCCCTCAAATCGGCAGCCAGCTCTTCCACTTTCTTGCGCGAAAGACAATACACGATGCCGCTCTTGCCGGCATGCTGCCGGATGAAACGGATGATCTGCTTGTTGATATCATTGGTCTTCTGCCTCACTTCATAATAGAGGTTGGGGCGATTGAACGAACTCTTGAATTCCACGGCATCCAGGATGCCGAGGCTCTTCTTGATGTCGGTCCTCACCTTGTCGGTGGCGGTGGCGGTGAGCGCAATCACGGGCGCATGGCCTATCTTGTTGATGGTAGGACGGATATTCCTGTACTCGGGACGGAAGTCATGGCCCCACTCCGAGATACAATGTGCCTCGTCGATGGCATAAAACGAGATACGGAAAGACTTGAAAAACTCGAGGTTCTCCTCCTTGTTGAGCGATTCGGGAGCCACATAGAGGAGCTTGGTCTTGCCGCTGCGCACGTCGTCCATCACCTGCTGGATGGCAGACTTGTTAAGCGACGAGTTCAGGTAATGCGCCACACCGCTCTCCTCGCTCATGCCGTTGATGACATCCACCTGATTCTTCATCAGGGCTATCAATGGCGAGACGACGATGGCCGTGCCCTCCATCAGGAGCGACGGCAACTGGTAGCACAGGCTCTTGCCGCCACCGGTAGGCATGAGCACAAAGGTGTCATTGCCTGCCATCAAATTTCTGATAATGACCTCCTGGTCGCCTTTGAACGTGTCAAAGCCGAAATAGTGTTTAAGTTTTTCTGTAAGATTAACGTCTTTAGTCATACAAACAAGCAGTTCCAGTTTCCTCGTAATAAGATATGGTATTCCCAAGGTAAGATGATACCCGACGGTGGCCTCCCCCACCTCAGTGGGGAGAGGCGCCATCGGCATTATAGTGATTCTTGCTTCTGCAAGAACGATTTCTCCATCTCGCGCTTCGCATAGTCCAGCGTCACCTCAAAACGCTTTTTCCGCTGCGAAGGCAATTCAAACATGGCGTCCATCATCAGGGCTTCGACGATGGAACGCAGTCCACGCGCACCGAGTTTGAACTCCACGGCCTTGTCGACGATATACTCCAGGGCATCGTCGGCGAAGGTCAGTTTCACGCCATCTATCGCCAACAGTTTGGCATATTGCTTGACAATCGAATTTTTTGGCTCGACAAGGATGCGGCGCAACGCCTCCCTGTCCAGCGGATTGAGATATGTGAGCACGGGCAGACGGCCGATGATTTCGGGTATCAGGCCAAACGACTTGAGGTCTTGCGGCATCACATACTGCATCAGGTTGTTCTTGTCGATATTGGCCACATTCTGCACCGAGTTGTAGCCCACCACATGGGTGTTCATACGCTGCGCTATCTTGGCCTCGATGCCGTCAAAAGCACCGCCACAGATAAAGAGTATGTTGCGGGTATCTACATGAATATAGTCTTGGTCGGGATGTTTGCGGCCTCCCTTTGGCGGCACGTTGACCATCGTACCCTCCAAGAGCTTGAGCAGACCCTGCTGCACACCCTCGCCACTCACGTCGCGGGTGATGCTGGGGTTGTCGCTCTTGCGGGCTATCTTGTCAATCTCGTCGATAAACACGATACCGCGCTCAGCCGCCGGCACATTGTAGTCTGCCACCTGCAACAGTCGCGACAGGATACTCTCCACATCCTCGCCCACATAGCCGGCCTCGGTAAACACGGTGGCATCCACGATAGTGAAAGGCACATCGAGCAGCTTGGCGATGGTACGCGCCAGCAAGGTCTTTCCAGTACCCGTGCTGCCCACCATGATGATGTTGCTCTTCTCGATTTCCACCCCATCGTCGTCTTTCTCCTGTTTCAGACGCTTGTAGTGGTTATACACCGAGACGGCAAGGAACCGCTTGGCCTCGTCTTGCCCAATGACATACTGGTCCAGATAGTCCTTGATCTCCTTGGGTTTGGGAATCTCCTTGAGCTCAAACCTGGAAGCGTTTTTCTGACCGCCTTCCGACAGCGCATCGTGGCCATACACGCCAGCCGAGAGCGCTATCTCGTAAGCCTGCTTGGCACAGTCTTCGCAGATAAAGCCGTTGAAGCCCGATATCATGAGCTTCACCTCGCTGTCCGAGCGGCCACAGAAACTGCAGACCTTCTTCTTACTTGCCGACATTCTTCTTACGCATTAACACGGTGTCTATCATGCCATACTCCTTGGCTTCCTGCGCCGTCATCCAGTAGTTGCGGTCGCTGTCCTGCCAAACTTTCTCGTAGGGCGTATGCGAATGTTCGGAGATGATGGTGTAGAGTTCTTTCTTGAACTTCTGTATCTCCTTGGCCTCAATCTCGATATCCGACGCCTGTCCCTGCACGCCACCCAGCGGCTGGTGTATCATCACGCGGCTGTGGGTGAGTGCCGAACGCTTGCCCTCGGTACCCGACACCAGCAGCACGGCAGCCATCGAGGCGGCCATACCCGTACAGATGGTAGCCACGTCGCTGGAGATAAACTGCATGGTATCATAGATTCCGAGTCCAGCTGTCACGCTTCCGCCCGGACTGTTGATATAGATAGAGATATCCTTGCCCGGATCCACCGAGTCGAGATACAGCAACTGCGCCTGCAGGGTGTTGGCCGTATAGTCGTCAATCTCTGTGCCGAGAAAGATGATGCGGTCCATCATCAGACGCGAGAACACATCCATCTGGGTGACATTGAGCTGACGCTCCTCCAGAATATAAGGATTGAGGTATTGAGCCTGTGTCCTCAATACGTCATCCAATGCTATCCCGCTGATTCCCAAATGCTTCGTAGCATATTTTCTAAAATCGTTGTTCATTGTTTTTTCCTATAAATCCAATCGAAAAGAGAGGTTGCCCACTCTTCTCCTGTCTGTTCATAGGAACAAAGATAAGAAAAAAAGTCGACAACCTCTCTATATTGAGAAGTTTTTTTCAAAAAAATAAGGTTATTCGCTCATCAACTTGTTGAAGTCGTCGAGCGAAATGGCTTTCTCGTTGAACGACACCACACCCTTGAGCGCCTCTGTGAGCTTGCGGTCGATGGCACGATTGACCAGCGGCTCCACGGTATCGGCCTTCTTGAGCATCTCTGCGGCATAGTTGTCCAGATACTCCTCGGGCACATTGTTCATGCCGTACTGGGCAAACTGAGCCCTTGCAGCCTCCATGGCAGCAGCCTGCACGTCGGCATCGCCTATCTTCACCCCGTTGGCAGCCACCAGCTGCTCCTTGATGAGGTGCCATGTGAGCTCCTTGATGCTTGCCTCATAGTTTTTCTCCACATACTCCTCGCCCTTGTCCTTGTTGTTGGCCAGCATGATGCGCTTGAGCAGGGCATCGGGATATTCGAGCTTGCCCACCTTCTGCTCACAGTAGGCGCGCACGTCCTGAATGAAACGGAAGTCGCTGTCGGTGGCGAGCTGGGCCTTCAGACCCTCGGCGATCTTGTCGCGGAAAGCCTGCTCGTCGGCCACGTTGCCCTTGCCATAGACACCGTCGAAGAGTTCCTGATTTACCTCATGCTTCTGGAAGTGGTTGATCTCGGTCACCTGATAGCTGAAGTCGCCGGTATGCTCAGCCACCTCATCGCGGCTAATCTTGAGCAGGGCTGCCACCTCGGCATCGCTCTCGGCGTAAGCCTTGCGCGGATTGAAGGTGATGATGTCGCCGGGCTTGGCATCGTCGAACAGCTTCTTCTGCTCCTCGTCCTTGATATAGAGCGGCATCAGGATGGCGCTGTCTACCGTCACGCCGCCCTCCTTGGTGTTGCCGTTCTCGTCGAGCTCGCGCAGGTCGCCCTTGATGGTATCGTTGCCCTCGAAGTGGTCGGCATTGACATAGCTGCCCATCTGCGAGGCAAACATCTCCACCTGACGGTCGATGAGTGCATCGTCCACGGTGATGTTGTAGTAGTCTATCTTGTCGCTGGCGCTGAGCTCGCAGGTGAACTCAGGAGCCACGGCGATATCGAACTTGAATGTGAAGGTGCTGTCCTTCTCCAAATCCTGTGCCTCGTGCTGCTCAGAGGGCAACGGCTCGCCCAGCATCTGGATCTTGTTGTCACGGATATATTGTTGCAACTGCTCGCCCACAATCTTGTTGATGGCATCGGCCTTGACAGCCGTACCATACTGGCGCTTGATAAGTCCCATAGGAACCATACCGGGACGGAATCCGGGCACATTGGCTTTCTTGCGATAATCCTTGAGTGTCTTCTCGACATCCTCCTTGTAATCGGCCTCGTCGAGGACGATGGTCATCAGACCATTGATCTTGTCAGGGGTTTCAAATGAAATATTCATCTCTGATAATTAATGTTATGTTTGTTATTTTTATTAATTTCCAATTAGCGGGCAAAATTACTCATTTTTAACGACAATACCTAATATATAGGCATTTAATTAGTTTTTTTAACCATCCTACTTGCCCACAACGGCGGCTTCGGCGGCCTCGTCTTCCTCCGTGGGCTTGAACCGGCGGAGCACGAAGTTCTCACTCAGATAGTTCTTGCGCACCACAGGGTTCACAGCCAGTTCCTCGGGCGTGCCGTGGAAGAGGATACGGCCCTCGAAGAGCAGATAGGCACGGTCGGTGATAGAGAGGGTCTCCTGCACATTGTGGTCGGTAATCAGGATGCCGATGTTGCGGTACTT
>JBJEAU010000094.1:0-8469 GCA_051869355.1 Prevotella sp.
GAACCTATGAGGTAACCTATAGGGCTACGCTCACCTGTGAACAATACACACCTTTTTTGGATGTAGTGAACGTGGATACGGGAGAAAAAGATAGGTTCCTGTTGGGTGAAATAGATGGTTTTGATGCTGAAGCGTATACTTTTCCATGTACACTGCGTGTAAGAGTCTATCCGAACATCAAGCTCGCACAAAGTTTTACAGGGCATACTTGCCTGTATCGCCTTGTCAGCGTAGAAGAGTAATAGGTGGAAATGTCGATAGGACATCGTATATCTGCCCCCAAAAAGCCGCATCCTTCGGGGGACTTTCTACCCTCACCTAACCCTCTCCCCGTGGGCGAATGGAGCTATGGGAACCATAGGCGGTGCGGAAAAATGCGAAGCCTCGCCTGCGGGCACACCGAGGTGTGTCCCTACGTGTCGGATAATGTGAGTTGCATGTAGGGACATACCTTGGTGTGTCCGCCAGCAGCCTGTCTGTATGAATAAGCACACTACCCAGTCTCCATGATGGGGACTTTCTTCCACGACAAACAGCGCTCATTTTGGCATTTGCGACGTGTAAATGCCAGCATGAGCGCCGCCAAAAATGTGATGGAAGTTGTCTTACAGCAGACTCTTGATTTCTGCCTCTACATCCTTGATTTGCTCGGCACGCTTGTAGAGCGAGTTGGAGCGGTCTATGAGGAAGTATGTGGGGATGCCCTGCACGTTGTAAGAGCGTGCCGAAGCGCCGCTCTCGTCGCGTACGCTCACCCAAGGCAGTGCGGCGGTCTGCGTTTTCCAGAAGTGCTCATTGGGGTCAACGGCAATCTGGTAAATCTCCAAGCCCTGTGCATGGTACTTGTTGTACAGGTCGCGGAGCATCATGATACGCTTCATGCTCTGATCAGAGGCGAAGAGGTGGAAATCGAGGAAGACCACCTTGCCCTTAAGGTCAGACAACTTGCGCACCACGCCCTTGTTGTCTTGCAAGGCGATGTCTATCAGTCCTGTCACACTCACCTTGCTCGGGTCGATACGGCTGGCCAAAGCCTCATTGCGCACGATGCGCATATCTTTCATTCCTTCCAGGGCGATGTTGTGCAGATTGATGCCGCGCTCAGCCTCCGGCCAGTTCGCATCCCAACTGGTAGCAACGGCGGCATAGGCTTTGATGTCGTCGGCATTGGAACGGGGATTGAATACGAGGCTCTGGATGTTGCCCAAGGTGAAAGTCTGGAAGAGGGCGAAGTAAGCGTACGCCTTCATGGGTTCCTTGAAGATATAGTTGCGCTTCACATTGTCCTTATAGTTGACCAGCAACCGCTCTACAGCCACCTTCACGCTGTCCACACCCGTAGTGGGGTCGTTGGCCACGGCATTGATCTGGCTCTGCAGGGCAAGCTGCAGCAGGGCAAGTTCCTTGATTTTGGCACAGTTGTCGGACCCCGACACCTCATACTGCGATGACATGGTGGGGTACGATGCCTTGACCGTTACGGTTTCTGTCGAGTCGATGCATACGTTGACTATCTGGCCGGCAATGCGCAGACGGTAAAACTCGGGCGCATCGGCAGCCTGACCGTCGAAAGCGAAGGTGCCGTCCTCGCCCAATTGCACCGAGTCGACGGTCACCGGACCGTTGAGACTCATGTTCTCAAAATACAGGATGGAGTCTTTGGCATCGCTGATGGTACCTGTTACCTGAAACTTTTTATTGCAGGAAGCCAGTGCAAGCACTGCCAACGACATGGCAGAGAGTGTAAATAACTTGGATATCTTCATCTTCTTGTTGTTTTCAAAAATTCAACTGCAAAGATAAGCTAAATCGCGCGCAATAAAAAGGAAATCACCAAGTTTTTTTACTTTTTTCTTGACACATCGTATCTGCCTATATCCAAAAACTGCGTGCACAGCCCTGAGCCATGCACGCAGTCTGTCCCTATAGGGCCACTGTCGGTTACTCGGTGAAGGTGACGCTGTAACGCTTGCCCTTTACGGTCTCGATGGTCTTGGTCTGCTGCTTGTAGGTGAGCTTGCAGGGGCCTCCCGAACCCGAAAGCACGCTTACCTCTACACGCGGATTGGCCGTCTGGTTCCAACGGATGTCGAGCGTGAAGTTGCCACGAGCCCTGACACCGCACACGCTGCCCTGTTGCCATGCGTCGGGCAAGGCGGGAAGCAGGTGGATATAACCCAGGTTGCTCTGTACCAGCATCTCGGTCATACCCGAGAGGCCACCGAAGTTGCCATCGATCTGGAATGGCGGATGCGTATCCCACAGGTTGTAGGTGACACCGGTGCTCAGCAGGTTCTGCAGGAGCTTGTATGAGCGGTTGCCATCCATGAGATGCGCCCACAGATTGAGCTTCCAGCCCATGCTCCAACCCGTCGAGAAGTCGCCACGATGCTCCAGTACCACCTTGGCGGCATCAGCCAGCTGCGGGGTGGTGACCGGCGAGATGGTGGTGCCGGGGAACAGACCGAAGAGGTGGTTGGTATGGCGGTGCTCATCCTTAGGATTGTCGATGTCGCGCGACCACTCCATGAGCTGGCCGTAACGGCCTATCTGGTAGGGCTCGATGTTGCGGAGCACATTGTCCCACTGCGCACGCTCATCCTCGTCGGTGGCCAGAATCTTCGAAGCCTCCACAGCCTGCATCAGCACCTCCTTGGCCACTGCGTTGGCAAAGGTGGCTCCCTTGTCTATCGGGCCATGTTCGGGAGAGGTGGAAGGAGCTATCGTATAGCGACCATTGGGCTGGCGCCAGAGATAGCCGCACACGAAGCGGGCACTCTCACGCAGCAACGGGTAACCGGTCTCGGCCAGCCAGTCGCGGTCGCGTGTAAAGTCGTAGTAGTCCCAGATGTGCGTGGCGAGCCACGGGCCATTCATGGCGGCAAGGTTCCACGACATGTCCCAACTCTGGAGCGGGCCGGTAAAACCGAATGGGTTGGTGGAGATGTTGGCGGTCCAGCCTTGGGCATCGAACATGGCCTTGGCGGTGAGCTTGCCGGGCTCATAGATCATCTGCAGGTACTCGACAAAGGGCTGGAAGCACTCATCGAGGTTGGAAGAGCACACGGGCCAATAGTTCATCTGCAGGTTAATGTTGTTATGATAGTCACTGCTCCATATCGCACTGACATCCTTGCACCAGATGCCCTGCAGGTTCATGGGGAGGGTGGCGCCGCGCGACGCGGCGATGGCCATGTAGCGGCCATACTGGTAGAAGAGGGTCTCCAGATAGTTGTCTCCGCTGCCCTCGCGGTAGCGGTCGATGCGCTCGTCGATGGGCACGTCGGGCAACTGCTTGCCGGGATTGATGGAGAGGGTGAGACGGTTAAACAATCGCTGGTAGTCGGCCACATGGCGCTTGTAGAGCGTCTTGTAGCTCTTGGCGGCCGCAGCGGTCATGTGCTGGGCTGTAATGGCCACAGGATCCTGCCCGTAATAGGTGCGCGGGTCGGAGAAGTCGGGGTGCTTGTTGATGACATAGCCCGTGGCAGCCGTGAGGATGAAGTCTACATAGTCGGCACCACGCACGATGATGCGCCCGTTGTCGTACTTCACGTTGCCTCCCTTGGCACGTGCCTTCACGCGGATGGCGTAGGGCAGCCCGTTGTTGTTGAGGGTGGCCGTATAGACCATGCCGTCGCGCTCCGTGGTCCACGTGCCGGTAGCCCTCGGGTTGGGTAGATAGCACCATTCCAAGTTCTGCAGTCCGCGCTTGTCGGCTTCGTAGCGCATGACGAGTGCCTGGTCGGGATAGGAGATAAAACAGCTACGGCGGTAGTTGGCACCACCGTTCTGGAAGCTGACATGGTTCACGGCTTCGTCTAACGAGAGCTCGCGGACGAACGACCGGCTGTCGGCTTCGTTGAGACCCGTGCTCACAAAGCACTCTCCCATCGTGGTGAAGCTGCCAAAACGCAGCGTATCGCGGTCTCCGCCATTGTAGGGGATGGTGCCGGAGAAGGCACGGCAAGTGAGCGAGTCGACGGTGTGCTGGTCGCCATCGACAAAGGCCTGACGGATGGCCGGCAGATGACGTACCGAGTTCGGATTCTGTGCCCAGTAGGTCTTGGCTCCGCTACCCGAGTTGGGGCCTCCGCTCCAGAGGCTCTTCTCGTTGAGCACGATACGGTCTACGGGAGTAGACTGGAGCAGCGTGGCACCAAGACTACTGTTGCCCAACGGCAGACTGAGGTTCTCCCAGACGCTTCCGCGCATCTTGAGCTTCTTCCCGTTGCCGTTATAGTCTACCTTCACCTGCTCCTGCGAGATGGATTGGGGAATGGAGACCGGTGCCGGCGTGTTGTACCAGATTCTCATGGGTTGCTGCTGGGCATGAAGCGACAGCACTCCCACTGCAAGTGTGAACAATAAACAGATTCTTCGGTTCATATATGTATCATTTAAGTTTTTCCTCTATGGTTTTTCAGACATCCCCACTATGCCATGCCGGTCATGGATAGTGGCAGACGAGTTGTGGACAAAGATAGGAAAAACACGTGGCTTTACCAAATATTTCGGCAAGAGATTTATCCGACAATCCCATAAAAAACATTCATGCCCCCAAAAACACTGGAGGCACCCCCGGTATCGTCACATCCCGGGGGTGCCTCCATTACTTATCTACGAAGGAGAGGTAGCCTCAACCTTACAGAATCATCTGCACCAAATAGAGCACGATAGGAATCGTGACAATGGCGATACCGATGAAGTCGATATACACGCCCGTCTTGATCATCTTGGTGATGGGGATATAGCCACTCGCATAGACGATGGCATTGGGCGGGGTGGAGACGGGGAGCATGAAGCCCAACGAGGCCGACAAGGCCACGCCCACTGCCACAGGAACAGGACTGAAACCTGCCGACAGGGCCGCACCAATGGCGAGCGGACCTATCATGTTGGTGGCTGCAGTGTGGGAGGTAAGCTCCGACAGCAGCAGCGACATGACGCAGAACACAGCCACCAACAGCAACTCAGACGGCTCACCGCCCATCATACTGATGATCTGTGCGCCAATCCACTCAGAGAGACCCGTGCTGTACATCATACCGCCCATCGCCAGACCACCGCCAAAGAGCAGCAGGGTACCCCACTCCACGCCCTTCACGGCATCGCTCCATGTCAGGGTCATGCGGCTCCACTTGCGGTCCACAGGCAGGAAGAAGAGCAGCAACGCACCAATCATGGCGGCGATAGCTTCGGGGAACAGACGGTTGTAGGTGCTGAGCACTTCGCTCTCCGTACCGAGGAAGATGTTGAGGAATCCGGGGGTCACCCACAGGATGACGGCCACCAAGAAGGCGAAAAGCGTATTCTTCTGCGCCGTAGTCCAGTGTCCGAGTTCCTTTACCTTACCTCTTATAAAGTCTTGCGCGCCCGCGATATGCTCCACATCCGAGGGGAACATGCGTGAGAGCACGATGTAGGCGATGATAAAATAGGCAATCATGGCCACCAAGCCCCAGACCATCCACTGGAAGAAGGAGACATGGATGTCGCACATCTCGCTCAGGAAGCCGAGCATGATGATGTTGGGAGGTGTGCCTATGGGGGTAAGTACGCCACCTATAGAGCAAGCGTAGGCCGTCATCAGCATCAGGCCGGTGGCGTACTTGTAAGTTCTTAGGTTGATGGTCTTGCCGTTGGCGGCCATCATCTCACGGATAGCCTCGAGCAATCCCAAAGCGATGGGAAACATCATGGCCGCCGTGGCCGTGTTGCTGATCCATCCCGAGCACAGCATACAGGCCAGACCGATGGCCAGGAAGATGCGACGGGGACAATCGCCCACCCATTTCATGGAGATGATGCCATAGGCGATGCGCTTGTCAAGTCCGTTGACCATCATGGCCTTGGCAATAATGAATCCGCCCATAAAGAGGAAAATCATGGGGTTGGCAAAGGCAGCAAAAGCCTCTTTCATCTTGACCACACCACAAATGACACACAGCGTGGGACCCACCATCGACGTAACGGGGATGGGGATGGGCTCGGTAATCCACCACAGCGCCACCAAGGTCATAATGGCCAGCAACTTATGGGCTTCGGGAGAGAGCCCTGCAATGGGGGTAAACCATACCAGTAGCGCACAAATGGGAGCACCAATAGCACCTATGAGCCTACGGCGTCGGTCAAATGCGGAATCGTTCTCCGCTTCGTCTGGCTCCACGACGGGAGCGTTCAGGTCTTTAAGATTGTCTTCCATAAAAAATAATGCGTTAAAACAAAGACTTAGGTCTGCAAATATAGGCATTTTGCGGAAACAAACATAAAAAAAACGGGGAAAAAACAGCCTGCTATCGAAATTTTTAGTATATTTGCGCATCACATAACTATCAAAACTTAATATCTTATGAATTCGACATTAATATTAACAATCGTTTTACTGGTGGTCGTTGCCCTCGTTGTTGTCAATTACCTGAACAAGAAACATATCCGCTATAACCCCAGCGACTTGCAGAAGAGTACACAAAAGATATTGGAGAAGCAGGCTGGCAAGCCTATTACCAAGGCCAACTTCCTCATCGAACTGAAACGTACCTACCGGTGCTCCCACAAGGAGGCCAACTACCTCCTGGGCAAGGCCCGCGAGCACGGTTTCGTGACGTTGGTAGACGGAGAGGTACGCCCCAAGGCATAATCAGCGACAGCCGCCGGCAACACCTACCGGCAACACCAGCAGCGGCACAGGCAGCAGAGACCCCACCGTCTCCCTGCCTGTGCCGCTGTTGTGTTATTCCAAGCCCCCATTTCACTCCTCCCATTGCCACCTTTCTTGACCGTACACCAAATGCCGTACGCCCGTATTCCATTTGCCATACGCTCGTATCGCATTTGCCGTACGCCCGTATCGCAAATGGTGTACAGTCTGGAAAGGAGGCCTACAAATAGGCAAAAAGCCATCAAGACTATGTAAACAGGTCGTCTGCCGTCACCTCACTGTCCACGATACTATAGTGCAAACCGTCGGCAACGCCAAAGGTTGTGACAAAGGTAGAGGCAATTGACTTACGTATTTTTGTCTTGTCCTTAAACAACTGTATCCGCTCCCTTATCTTGCGCTCGTACTCGGCAGAGATGGAGAACGGGCCAATACAGAATTTCATCTCACAAAGGTTGATGGTATGGTCGCCACGGTCAATCACCAAGTCTATCTGCGCCCCGGTATCATTAGGGATATCCTTGCTGGGAACATACCGCCACGACGAAGCACTGGTAGAGATGCCCGAAATGCCGAGTTTGCGCCTGATCTGAGGCAGATGTGCCAGACACACCAGTTCAAAAGCCGTACCCTGCCACGATTCCACCGACCGAGAGTTGTAATTGTGCATCCACCATTCTTCGTCTTTGGTATCTGCGGCACCGACAAACTTGAAATAGAAGAGTGTATAGAAATCGATGAGCCGATAGAGGGTGCCCTTGGTCTTGTTTCCAAATTGAACATAAGACAACACAAAGTCACAACGCTCAAGATTCCGCACCACCACCGACAAGCGCTTGCCATCTATACCCGTTACCTTGCGCAATTGGTCGAATGTCAAGCCTTCTTTGTGCTTGAACAAGAGTTCCACTACTTCAAGATACCTGTCAGAATGGTTGAAGATGGCTGTGTACAACTCGTCAAACTCTGTTCTCATTTCGCTATTCTTGCGGAAAAACAAGTGGTTGATATTATTTACCAGTGTCTTTCGGGCATCCAGCAGACTCAAATAAAACGGTATGCCCCCTATAGCCATATAGAGTTGGAGTATCTGATACCTGTCCCACCCTATCTTGCGACTGCGGAGATATGCCTCTGTCTCTTTGAGGGTGAAAGGGCGCACGTATATATTATTGGTGATACGGGCATGCAAGCCACCTGGATTCTCTACAAGCTTATCCATCATCCACGACGAGGCCGAGCCACTGGCCACAAACACAATGTCGCTTCTCCTTGCTCCCCAGGCATTCCAGAAACTCTCCAACGCCTCAACAAATTCCGATTTCGGCGTGTCTATCCAAGGCATCTCATCGATAAACACCACTTTTTTTCTATCACTGGGTAATGATTCGAGATACTCTTCCAGTGCATCAAACGCATCTGTCCAATCACTGAAGACAGGCCGCTCAGAGAGATGCGCCGCCTTTCGTAACGCTTTGGCAAATCCCCGTAACTGTTTTTGCTTGGTAAGCCTATTGCCGCCAACAAAGGAAAAATCGTAGGTGTGATGGAAGAAACTGTCGACAAGAAAGGTCTTTCCAACACGCCTTCTGCCATATACTATCACAAACTCAGAGCGGTCAGATTCCATACACCGCCTGAGCTCGGCCATCTCTGCTTCCCTGCCAATAATCTGCTGCTTCATGATGCTAATTTTTGAATCCGTATATCTATGCTGCAAAGATAGAAAAGAAATGGCAAAAATGCGAGATAAATGTACTAAATGTCATAAAAAAAGTGAGATTTAGTACATTTATCTCACATTTTTT
>JBJEAU010000095.1:0-41194 GCA_051869355.1 Prevotella sp.
GGCGCATCTCAAAATTATTTGTCATTTATTTACCCTTTTCGGCAGAAGAATGTGATATCATGTCGTGCTGGATGTCATAGGATGGAGAGGATGAAAAAGGAGACTCCGTCCCCCTCTTCGGTAAAGAAAAAATGCGAATATCCTTGTTTCGTGCGCTTGGTCTCGGTTTTTATTCGTAATTTTGCGGCACAAACCAAAGAATACCCAATGAGACAAGTCAAGCCAAAGAAGCATCTGGGGCAGCATTTCCTCACAGATCTCAATGTAGCCAAGCGCATAGCCGACACGGTGGATGCCTGTCCTGACATTCCAGTGCTCGAGATAGGCCCGGGAATGGGCGTACTTACCCAGTATCTGGTGGAGAAGCCGCGCCCTGTGAAGGCTGTGGAGATAGATAGGGAGTCTGTGGCGTATCTGCACGAGCGGTTCCCCAAACTGCAGGACAATATCATTGGCGAAGACTTTCTCCGTATGGACCTTGGAACCGTCTTCGACGGGCAACCTTTTGTGCTTACGGGCAACTATCCTTATGATATCTCCTCTCAGATATTCTTTAAGATGCTTGACAACAAGCACCTCATACCCTGTTGTACGGGTATGATTCAGCGAGAGGTGGCCTTGCGCATGGCTGCTGCGCCTGGCAGCAAGGTGTATGGCATCCTCTCGGTGCTCATACAGGCATGGTATGATGTGGAGTACCTCTTCACGGTAGACGAAGGGGTGTTTAATCCGCCGCCAAAGGTGAAAAGCGCGGTCATCCGCATGACACGCAATGATGTGACCGACCTTGGTTGCGACGAGCGCCTTTTCCGCCGGTTGGTGAAGACCGTTTTTGGGCAGCGTCGGAAAATGTTGCGCGTGAGCATCCGACAGATGTTTGGCGCACAGAAGCCTGATGAATCTTTCTTTGCCCAGGAAATCATGACCAAGCGTCCCGAACAGCTCACCATCCAGCAGTTTGTCGAGCTTACCAATCAGGTACACGCCATTCTCGGCACCGTCTGACGGACGGTCATACACGGCCGTTCCCCTTTTCTTTCCCCTCCCTTATACCAAGTCAGATGTTGTTTGGCAAAGGTAAAGGTGTCGTTTACGGGAGCTAAATGCCACCTTTAGCTCGCTAAAGGCCATCTTTACGCGGCTAATGATGGCCTTTACAAATAGACACTGTCATCCGCATCCCCCATAATGGCAAATTCGTTCCATACTTCTGCGGCCCGGTAACTGTCCACGGCAATCTTTGGCACGTGGACGGTGCACATGACGCGATTCACCTCTATCATCTCGCTGAAGCTGATGGGTGGGGGAACCACGGCCAGACAAGTGATGCTGGTCAGCCGTCGACATTGGAAAAACGCACATTCGCCAATGCTGGCGATACTGGCCGGCAGCGTGATGCCTGTCAACTGTTCGCAGCCGGCCATCGCACTGTCGGCGATGGTGGTCACGCCGTCGGGGACAGTGTAGTGGCCTTGCCACCGGCCGGGACAACACAGCAGGGTCTTGCCTCCGTTCCCATACAGCATGCCTTCGACCGACTGGTACATGAGGTTGCCTTTATTCACATGGATGGCGACCAGTTTCTCGCAGCAGGCCAAGGCACGCACGCCGATGCTGACGGTGCTTGCAGGGATGAAGAGTCGTCTCAGTCGTCCGCATCCGAAGAAAGCGTGTCGCCCAATCTCTTCGATACTGTCGGGCAACTGGATGTTGCGCAGGTGCGAGAGGCGGGCAAAGGCGAGCGGGCTGATGGTGGTCACGGCATAGTCGGCACCGTTGTGGCAGACGGTGGGTGGAATGACCAATTCTTTGACTTTCATGTCTGTCGGGCCGTCTATAGCTACTTGTTTGCGATGCCGGTCGGGGATGATATGATAACATATCTCATCGGCGATGAAAGTCTCCAGCTGCTGCTGGGCCACTTGCATAGAGTCGGTACCAGCTTCGTGCAAAGGCTCCTTGCTGGGTTCACGGGTTTTGTTCATAGTCTATTCTCTTAATCAGTTGGCCCTGTAGCTCCTTTGGGGCAATCATTGGTTTGGTTAGTTGTCGGAAATGGTGATTCCGGATATGGAAAAGACGTGGAACCCTACTGTCGCCCGTTCCACTCTTTGAGGCCTTCGAACTTGCCCGATTTGTCGAAACGAGCAACGAAGACCCCACGCCGTATGCATATAACTCCACTTGCCTTCCACAATAGTCGTGAAAGGCTTCGTGATAGCTTACGCCATACCCATAGGCATCTATCGTTGCATGGTTCGTGACAAATCTTGGAAGTGTTCGAAGTTTCAAAGAGTCAGAGCCTTGCGCCAATAAACGCTTTTCTTTGTATCATGTATCCACTTTACCCATTGTCTTCCGAGGGTATCGGAAAGACCGCAGCGTAGTGGTCTTGCCAACCTTGATTTCAGGTTTGGCATCCAAAATTAGTCAAAAAGCACGAGATGTTTTTTGAAGCGTATAGATAATTCTCTTGCTTTAGATTTTATTAACAGTTTTGGTTGTGCATCCGTGGCAGGGGGTGGGTGCTGTCTGCCCTTTGGTTGCCTCGGCCTATGCTGTCTGCTGGCAATGGTGACGGGTGGGAGATATTTTTTTGAGCGATTTATTGCATAATTGCAGGGAAATCTATAAATTTGTCGGATAGAAACTAAACATTCTTAATTATGATAGACGTAAAACAGACTTTGAGTGAGGCCGAAGAGCGCATGGAAATGGCCGCAATGTTTTTGGAGGAGCAGCTGGCACGTGTCCGCGCAGGCAGGGCCAATGTCGCCATCCTCGACGGTGTGCGTGTCAATTCGTATGGTTCTATGGTGCCTCTCAACCAAGTGGCTACGGTAGCAGTGCCCGATGCCCGTACCATCACCATCCGTCCGTGGGACAAGAAGGCGATTCGCGACATCGAGAAGGGTATCATGGACAGCGATGTGGGTATCACGCCGGAGAATAATGGTGAGATGATCCGCCTCAACTTGCCCCAACCCACCGGGGAGCGCCGTCAGGAACTGGTGAAGCAGTGCAACAAGATAGGCGAGAAGGCCAAGGTGGAGGTGCGCAACGTACGCGGCGAAATCAAGGACAAACTGAAGAAGGCCATCAAAGACGGACTTTCGGAGGATTTGGAGAAAGATGCCGAGAACGATCTGCAGAAGGTACACGACAAGTATATCAAGAAGATCGACACGCTGCTTGATGCCAAGCAGAAGGAAATCATGACCGTATAGCGTGAAGGGCCTCGTTATCAAGAATACGGGCAGCTGGTACACCGTCAAGGCCGATGATGGCAGTGTGGTGGAGAGCAAGATCAAGGGCAACTTTCGTCTACGCGGCATCCGCAGTACCAATCCCGTGGCTGTGGGTGACCGTGTGGAGATAGTGCGCAATGCCGAGGGTACCGCCTTTATCACCCAGATAGAGGACCGGCGCAACTATATCGTGCGTAAGTCGCAGAATCTCTCCAAGCAGAGCCACATCATCGCGGCCAATGTGGACCAGGCCTTTCTCATGGTCACGGTCAGCCATCCGCAGACCTCCACCACATTCATAGATCGGTTCTTGGCCTCGGCCGAAGCCTACAGTGTGCCTGTGGTGCTGGTCTTCAACAAGACCGATTTGCTCACTCCTGAGGAGCGTCATTACCAGCAGATGATGGTCACGCTCTACGAGACTGTGGGCTATGTCTGTCGCGAGGTGTCGGCGGTGCAGGGCGATGGCATAGACGCGCTGCGCGCATTGCTGTCGGACCGGGTGACGGTGCTGAGCGGCAACAGTGGAGTGGGCAAGTCTACGCTTATCAATGCCTTGGTGCCGGGGGTGAACCTGCGTACGGCAGAAATCTCCGATGCACACGATGCCGGCATGCACACGACTACCTTCAGCGAGATGATAGAGCTCCCTGCCGGGGGCTATCTCATCGATACGCCGGGCATTAAGGGTTTTGGCACATTTGATATGGAGCCGGAGGAGATAAGCAGTTATTTTAAAGAGATATTCCAGACCTCGCAACATTGCCGTTTTTCTAACTGTACACACACCCATGAGCCGGGTTGTGCGGTGATAGAGGCGGTGGAAAATCATTACATTGCCGCCTCGCGCTACCAGTCGTACCTCTCTATGCTTGAAGACAAGGACGACCAGAAGTATCGGGTAGCCTTTTAAAGGTAAAAAGGCATCTTTAAAGGTAAAAAGGTAAAAAAGTAAAAC
This sequence comes from Prevotella sp., assembly GCA_051869355.1. Taxonomy (GTDB): domain Bacteria; phylum Bacteroidota; class Bacteroidia; order Bacteroidales; family Bacteroidaceae; genus Prevotella. The sequence goes on from JBJEAU010000095.1 coordinate 4,207, forward strand.
GGTAAAAAGGTTTTGCAAAGGTAAAAGAGTAAAAAGGCATTTTGAAAGGTAAAAAGGTAAAGAGGTAAAAAGGTAAAACGCATTCCAATTATTGCGCTTATACTTTTTTACCTCTTTACTTTTTTACCGTTTTACCTTTAAAAATCCTTTTTACCTTTTTACCGTTTTACTTTTTTACCTTTCCAAACTATTGGTGTATCGTAATCTCATATCTACTCATGAAGGCTGCACCGGGGAGCAGTTTGTTCATCAGGTACTTGTCCTTGAACTCCCCGTCGAAGCCCACCCAATCGTGGATGCCGTACCACGGTTCGATACAGATGAAGGGGGCGTTCTTTCCCGTCGGACTCCAGATACCTAAGGCCGGCGACCTGAAGTTGAGGCTCACCACCGGTTGCTTATTGGCATCGAGCAACTGCACTTCGCGGAGCTGTGATTCGTCGAAGATGAGCGCATCGTCGTCAAAGTCCTCGCTTCTGAACTCCCAGACGTTGCCATCCATGCGTAGCGGATGGTGTCCCTTGCTGATACAGCCGAGCGTGTTGCCATAGAGGCGGGCGGCCTTAGGATTGTCCAACCGTAGGTAGCCGTGAAGCGGCTCTCCCTCGCGCATGGTGGGGATATTGAAGGCCGGGTGTCCTCCTATCTGGAAATAAAGGTCGTGCTTATTGGGGTTTTCTACATTCCATATCACGCTCAGCACATTGTCTTTGAGTACATAGCTCACGAACAAGGCAAAGTGATAGGGATATGCCGCCAGCGTCTCCTCGTTGGAAGTGAGCACGTAGCACACTGTATCGTCGCTCTTGGAGAGGAGTTGGAACTCGCTGCGGCTGGCAAATCCGTGCCGCTTCATGTGGTAGGCCTTGCCGTCTACGCGGAATGTCTCTTCCCACAGGCCGCAGACGATAGGAAACAGCAGCGGAGAGCGTTTTCCCCAATAGGCGGGGTCTCCCTGCCACAGATATTCGTGCCCTGCGGCATCCTTGATACTTTGCAGTTCGGCACCACGGTTAGAGATGGTCACCGTAAGAAATTGGTTTTTTAGTACTTCCATAGTCTTTCGTTTTAGCTTGATGGTGCTAATTTACAATTTTTTCTCCGTTTGGCCAAGCATCTGTAGCCCCAATGTTACCATCATTCGTTTTTTAAGGATTGCAGTCTGATGACCGCATAGATGGCCGATGCAACCATCGGTATGATGGAGAGGACAAATGCTATGGGAGGAATGTCTGCCAGTAGGAGCATCGACACATTCAGCCCCACCATCAGCAGGGAGAGGCTTACAGCGTGGATGCGGCACAGTCGGGGAATGGCTGCCAACTGGGCCATGTTGCGTACCGCTACCCCCATAGAGTCGCGCATGCTGTGGGGGCGGTACGCATTGTAAAGGCTGTAGACGGCCACGCCCGTCCCGATGGCTGCCAAAACGATTGGGGCAAAGACATCGTTCCAGTCGGGCTGACCCCCGACGGGATGGTCATAAGGCGGTGCCATCTGCAGGACACGCTTCACGGTGATGGCTGCGATGACCCACAGCGCCACGAGGATGATGGCGGTGGCCGCTTCCCATAGCGTTGCCTCTTTGGTGCGATACACCGTCAGCGGTTGCAGGGCTGGATTCTCAGGTTTTGATGACTTGAAAAATAGTCTCATAGGGTTCATGGTGTTGATGGGAGTAAGATGATGATGCTTATAGTCATTCGCTGTTTTCCGGTTCCGCCTCGTCCTGCGTCTCAGCAGTTACGCTTCGCCGCTTCGGCATGCGCTTGGCCTTGCGCAAGGCTTCGGCGATAATCCATTGCAGCTGTCCATTGGTGCTGCGAAATTCGTCGACGGCCCATTTCTCCACAGCCGACATGGTGTCGGCGTCGAGCCTTAGCACAAACGATTTGGTCTTTTCCTTTGCCATAACTTAGTTTCGTAAGGAGGGGAAGCCCGCCAGGGGGGCCTGGCGGCATCCCTCCTCTTGTTGCAACATCTTGGTTAATTGTCCGTTACGTATCTTGTTTACATGTTCAGTGTCCCCGTGTTCACTACCGGCTGTGCGGCATCGTCGCCACAGAGCACCACCATCAGGTTGCTCACCATAGCGGCTTTCTTGTCATCGTCCAGTTCCACCACCTCGTCGGCCGACAGTTTGTCGAGCGCCAGTTTCACCATCGTCACGGCACCTTCCACAATCTTTTCACGGGCAGCAATGATGGCATCTGCCTGCTGACGGCGCAGCATCACGGCGGCTATCTCGGGGGCGTATGCCAGATAATTGATGCGGGCTTCCACGATCTCGATGCCGGCCATCACCAACCGCTCTTCCAACTGTTCCTTCAACTGCTCGTTAATCTCATCCCCGCCGCTGCGCAGGGTCAGTTCGTCGTTGGTTGTCGTGTTGTCATAGGCATACAGGCCGGCCACTTGTCGCAGGGCGGCATCGCTCTGGATCTGCACAAAGTTCTCAAAGGCGCGCATGATGCTGCCCACATTGGCACCCACGGTGGCGGCGTTGCTCGCCATGGTCTGCGAATCGATTTCAAACATGGCCTTGTAAGTGTCTTTCAGTCGCCATACCAGCACCATGCCTATCATCACGGGATTGCCCTGCTTGTCATTGACCTTGATGGGCTGGGCATCCAAGTTGCGTGCGCGCAGCGACAGTTTCTTGGTGTTGACAAACGGGTTGATCCAGTGATACCCCACGGTCTTGTAGGTGCCGCGATATTTACCGAAAAACATCATCACCCGTGCCTCGTTGGGCTCCACCATCACAAAGCCGCACCAGTTGATGATGGTCGCGAGCAACAATACACATGCAAGCGCGATCAGCCAGCCATCTTCTGCATCTACGCCAAAATAGAGGATGACGCCTGCCAGCGCAGTGATTACCAGATTGATGAACAACATGACAAAGCCATTCATCGTAAAACCCTTAAAACTGAATTCTTGATTCTCCATAGTTCTTGTTTTGTTTATGTTTAAAAAGTAATATCATTTTGATAGCACAAAGATAGTGTTATGTTTGCAAACTTCCAAATGTTTCCTACGCTTTTTATAGATAGTTAACACATGGGTTTGTTGCAGTGACTGTTTGGTGGATGGTGATAGAAACGACAACCCAGACAACCGGGACAACACAGGTTTGCGGTCCGTGTTGTACCGGTTGTCTGGGTTGTCGTTTTTACCAAACTCGTTTGCGTATCCTAAATGCCATGATTAGCGTCGTAAAGGTGGCGTTTACGAGGCCTAAATGCCACCTTTACGGTTTTTGTCCTGATTCCAGCACTTGAAATTTGTTGTTGAAAATAGATAGGGGGCTTTCTTTTTGAGGGCATTACAATCCTCCCTCGATTTGCTGCCCTATGGAGCAGTGGCAGTGGGATGCTTGACGATATAAGGGAACTCGTCGAACAGGGTGAATCCCATTGCTTGCAGTTGCTGTCGGCTTCTTTGCCGGTCTTCTTCGGTATTGAAATTGGGAATGAGAGGCAACCGTAGGGTGATGTTCTCGGCCGGCGTGTGGGCGATGAGCCATTCCAGATTGGAGCGTAGGTGCCCCATAGGTTGTCCGGTGTAGGCTTGGTAGATGCCGGGATTCATGTCCTTGACATCTATATAATAATGATGTATGTAAGGAGCCACCGTAGCGAGATGGGCAAGGGGCACGTGGAGCGACGATTCGAGGTAGAAGTGCCATTCGGGTGGCGCTATCTTGGCCACCTCTGCGATAAATGCGCTGCGCAACAGCGGTTCGCCGCCACCGAAGGTCACTCCGCCTCCGGTGGCAGCAAAGTACAGGTGGTCTATCGACAGTTCTTCGACCAGTTCCTGCGGTGTCAGCACCCGGTATATCCCCTCGCTGTCTGCGCATTGTGGATTGAGACAGTAGCGGCACTGCAGGGGACAGCCGTGGAAGGCCACCAGGGTGGTCACGCCCTCGCCGTCGGTAGACAGGCGGTGGCGGTCTATGCCTATGAGCGGTGCTTCGGTCATTTCTTCGGCTGTTTCTTGGCCTTGGTCGTGGGCATGACGGGACATTCGCCCATGATGCTGGTGTCCTCTTTGAGTGCAATCTGGTTCCACTCATTGGTCTTCAGTTGGTCGGAGGGTATCTTCGTGCGCTCCATGCCGGGGTAGGCGAAGACCAATGAGGCACCGGCTGCCATGCAGATGATAAACTCGCCCTTGGTGTTGGTCTCGGTACGGTTCCTTGAGGTCGTGGTGGTGATGCAGACACCGGTTATGGGAGTCTTGCCGTCGGTTACCCGTCCGTAGATGACGATTCTCCCCGCTCTCTCTAACGAGTCGCGTTTCAGATACACCGGCGACTCGGTGATGGGCGATGTGGCGGGATGGTAGGCACCGCGCTGCGACCGCTTCCTGTCCTTTTCGCCCTGCGGGATGGCCATCACCTTGATGCCGCCGAGCACCTCGCCACTCTCGTAGAGCGTGACGGTGTTGAAATCGTCCAGTTTCAGATTCTTGAAAACCACCTGCTTGGCGGCCATTCCCAGTCCGCGTACCACCAGATTGGCCTTGCGCGGTATGCAGGTGATAAACTCGCCCTCCGCATTGGTGAGCGTGAGATTGGGATTGTCGTCGGTTCCTACCATTGCCCTGGCAAACGGGTGGCCGTCGGCCGTCTTTACCCGTCCCTTGACGATGACCGAGCCCGCCTTCTCTATCGAGTCGCGCTTCTGGAGCAGCGGCGAGGCCGATATGGGTGACAGCGCCGGGTCGTAGCCTTTGGGCTTGCAGACTTGGGCCGAAGCCTCTGCCGGTGCGCCCAGCATGCCCAGTCCCATCGCCACGCCCACCACTTGTGCTGCCATGCCGTAACGAGTGCGCATGGCTAACTGGTCTTCCAAGTATCTTACTTCAGCCTCGCATGCAGGGCAGGTTCCCTTACATTCGCCCTCGTGGTGACAGGGGCGAGGTGCATAACTGATGCCGTTGGCGTCGGCAATACGCTGCCGGATGGCCTTCAGGCTGTTGCAAATAGATTTTCCTCTGTTCATCTTTGTTTGGTGTTTATGGTTCGTAAAGGTTGTTTTGTTGGGTGCAAATGTATGAAATAAAAATGATAAACAACAAGAATCTGCTGTACATTTAGTACACCAGTCATCGGGTGGGTGGAGGATAAACCGTTGGATGCCAATGGGCTGCTGCCGGTAATACACTTAGTACACCGGTGGGGGGACGCGGTGGCGCTGATGGGCGTAACCGCTGTCTGCGGCGCAAAAAAACTATGCTGGGCAAGGGTGTTGTCACGAAAAAAGTGTATCTTTGTGCTGTCAAGGGACAAGCCCCTTTGGCGCACGACAGAAATGATTAAGAATTTGCTTTTCGATATGGGCGGTGTGGTTTTCCGCCAGCGCACGGAGGAGGCGTTCAGGCGTTTCCGCGAGGCAGGCGTGGATCCTATGCAGTATATGGGTGAGTATGGACAGCGTGGTTTCTTCCTCGACGTGGAGACCGGCGCCATCGACGATGCCGAGTTTTGCCGTCGTATGGCCGAAGCGGCTGGACGCGAGACCGTGAGTTGGCAAGAGGCCCAGCAGTGCTGGTTAGGATTTGTGCTCGATGTGCCCACCGACAGGCTGCATAGGCTCCTTGCGCTCAAAGAAGATTATCATGTGTGTCTGCTCAGCAACACCAATCCCTTTATCATGGCCTATATGCGCAGCCGTGATTTCAGTGCCGATGGCCGTCCTATCACCGACTACTTCCATACCCTATTCTGCAGTTATGAGATGCGTGCCTATAAGCCCCATCCCGATATCTTCTTGCAGGCGTTGGCCACCGATGGCATGCGGGCAGATGAGTGTCTGTTTCTGGATGACAGTCTGAAAAACATCCAGGCTGCCGAAGCTGTGGGCATCCGTGGTCTGCATGTCAAGGGCAACGAGGATTGGTGGGAACCGCTGGCGCAGGTGTTGGAGGCTGACAGAGCGAATGGCGGGCGCGATTGACCCGATGCGATAACCCGGTATGAAGATGAAAATAGAGGAGATACAGGATAAGCGGATAGCCGTGCTGCTTTCGGGCGGTGTGGACAGTTCGGTGGTGGTCTATGAGTTTGCGCGCCTCGGTTTGCATCCCGATTGTTTTTATATCCAGATTGGTCCCGAGGAGCAAGAGGATTGGGACTGCACGTCGGAGGAAGACTTGGAGATGGCTACGGCTGTGGCGGCACGCTATGGCTGTCGGTTGCAAGTGGTGGACTGCCACAAGGAATACTGGAACGAGGTGACGCGCTACACGATGGATAAGGTGAAGGCCGGATTTACACCCAATCCCGATGTGATGTGCAACCGCCTCATCAAGTTTGGTGCCTTCGACCAGAAGATGGGGCACGACTACGACCTGATCGCTACCGGACACTATGCGCAGACCGAATGGATAGACGGCCACAAGTGGCTCTGCACCAGTCCAGATCCCGTGAAAGACCAGACCGATTTCCTCGCCCAGATCTACGATTGGCAGCTTCGCAAGGCGCTTTTCCCCATCGGGCACTACCAGAAAGGAGAGGTAAGGGCGATAGCCGAGCGCGAGCATCTGGTCAATGCCCGCCGGCGCGACAGCCAAGGCATCTGCTTCTTGGGTCAGATAGACTATAACGAGTATGTGAGGAGATATTTGGGCGAGTTGCCTGGCGAGGTGATAGAACTGGAGACGGGCAAGAAGATAGGTATGCACCGTGGCCACTGGTTCCACACGATAGGACAGCGCAAGGGATTGGGTTTGGGCGGCGGCCCGTGGTTTGTAGTGAAAAAGGATGTAGCGGCCAATATCCTCTATGTCAGTCATGGTTACGATCCGGAAACGGCGTACAAGCAAACGTTCAAGATACACGATTTCCACGTATTGACGCTTCCCTTGGAGCAGGAGCGTGTCACGTTCAAGATTAGGCATACCCCCGAATATCATACTGCCACCATCGAGCCTGTAGGTGAGGGCTGCTATGTGGTGCATGCCGATGAACGGATACACGGTGTGGCTCCCGGACAGTTTTGTGTGGTCTACGACGAGTCACATCATCGGTGTTTCGGTTCAGGAGAGATTACTCTTTAGCTTCCTCTGCTTGCTTTTGTTTCTGCTTCATGGCATTGATGTAGGCCTGTTCGATGGGGTCGTCGCTGTCAACTTCCAGTTTGTTGAGCGCCGACTTCACCTTGCGTGTGCGCTTGGCACGTGCCCGGCCTTTGAAATCCAACAGACTGGCCAAGTCGATGCCCACCCCGCCGTTGCTGTTTTGCATTACAATCTCCTGTAGGTCCTGTGTGGTCCACCTGTCGATATTGTTGTTGAGCTTCTTGGCCAAATCCTCGCCATAAATGACCACCTCGCTGAGATTGTGGGCATTGGGGATGAGTCCGATCGAATCGCCCACAGCCTTGAACGCAACCTTGCACGTGAGGTACTTGGCGCTTGAAATCTCCAGCGTGTCAAACTTGACCGGCGTGACAAAGGTGCCCCGCAGGTCGGTGGAGAATGTGCGCATGCGATCTACCCTTATCCTGGCTTTCTGTATGGGCGTGCGTGTCTCGAGGTCGTAGACGACAATTCGCTTTTGGGCATTGGCGGTGTGCCAATGCAGCAGGCAAATCAGTAGCAGTAGGTATTTGGGCATATCGTATGGAGTCTATGGTCAGCCACCGGAAGAGTCCTGCCGCTATGGGCAGGCTCTTCGGGCGACGGGTTAGGATTGAATATTCTGTTTTGGGGAATCTGCTGGATTAGAGGCCGAGACCTTTCAGTGCCTTCTGTGTGGCATTGTTCACAGCCTCTGTGGCTTTCTGGTTGATTTCCTGCTTCTTCTCCTCTACGTTTTTGTTGAATTCCTCTTTCTTTTCGGCAGCTTTCTCGGCGGCTTCCTGCTTGGCAGCCTCCACTTTCTCGGCTGCGGCAGCCTTGGTGCTTTCCACGGCGTTGTTTACGTCGCTCTTCACGGCAGCAGCAGCTTCCTCGGCAGTGGTCTCAGCCGTTGTGGGCAGGCTCTTCACCGTGTTGATGATCGAGGTGATGGTGGCGTTGCCCGAGGTGAGGGTAGAGATGGCCTCAGACTTTTCCTCCAAAAACTCCTTGACCTTAGATGCGTAGGCCTTGGCCTCCTCCACCTTGCCACTGGCCACCAGGTCGGCGTAGGTCTTCTGCACATTCTGGATCGTGGTTTCCAATCCCTTTGCATCTTTACCCTGTAGCTGTGTATCGAGCGCCTTGGCTATCGAGTCTGCCTCTGCGGCGATGGCGTCAACCTCTGCACCCGCCTCTGTAGCTTCTACATTGTCAGCTGAAGTGGTGGTCTTGTTGCCACAACTGGCAAATGCTACCATTGTAGCAGCAAATGCCAAGATAAAAAACTTTTTCATAAACTTTGAAGATGTAATGATAATTAATAAAAATAATGTCGATACAAAGATAAGCCGTTTGGGGCTTTGTTGGCTTGTCTGTTAAGATGATTTAACCCCCAAACGGCTTATTTTAAAGAATTTGGCACAAATCTGTCGGCGGCTATGGCCGACAGGAAATGATATCCTGCCAGTGCCTGTCCAGTTCCATGATGCTGGGCAGTACGATGTGTGCGCCCTCATCGGACAGTGCGCTGTCGGGCAGCGGGCCGCTGTTGACGGCAATGGTGAAGCATCCGGCTGCCACGCCCGACTTGACACCGAGGGGCGCATTCTCCACTACAATAGCCTGCCACGGTTGGTAGCCTCCAGCCATCTCAAGCCCCTTCAGATAGGGGTCGGGTGCCGGTTTGCCCCGTGATATATTGTAGGCCGATACAATGTGTTGCTCGTCTATAAACTCGCCAAAGTCTTCTACCAAACGCTGGATTAGCGGGCGCTGTCCGCTGCCTGTCACCACGCAGATATCCATGCCTGCCTGCTTGATCTGCCGCATCAGGTGGGGCACACCTTCAAAGATTTCAGCCTCGGACATCTGGTGGAAGAGTCGGGTCTTCTCGTCGTACATGCTCTGAGCCTCGGCTTCGGAGATTTTTTGTCCCAACTGGCGCTTGGCAAAAATGCGGATGGTGTCGATACCGCGCATGCCCTCGGTGGCATACGAGTCTTCCGCCGTGAAGTGGATGCCATATTTCTTCATGGCCTCTTGCCATGCCACGGCATGACGGGGCATCGAGTTGTAGAGTACGCCGTCCATGTCGAACAGCACGCACTTGAATCCGTCCCACTGGCATGGCGTTGGCAACTGCTGTCGCAGACACAGACGGTCGATGTAGTTGTTGATTGCTTCTCTAAACATAGTAGATAAAAAGAATGGGGGAAGCCTGTTCCCCCATTGATGAGTTGATATGTGAACAATATCTGTTGTCCTTGTCTTGGGATGCGTTATCCCTCATTGGCCAGACGCTCCTGGATGGCCTTGCTCTCAGCCTCGTAACCGGGCTTGTTGAGCAGTGCGAACATGTTCTTCTTATAAGCTTCCACACCCGGCTGGTTAAACGGATTCACGCCGAGGAGGTTGCCGCTGATACCACAGGCAATCTCAAAGAAGTAGATGAGCTGTCCGATGTAATACTCGTTGAGTGCAGGCACATGGAGGCACAGGTTGGGTACACCACCGTCCACATGGGCCAGACGGGTGCCGAGCTCAGCCATCTTGTTGACCTCATCCACGCGCTTGCCGGCAAGGAAGTTGAGGCCGTCCAGATTCTCTTCGTCTGCGGGGAAGTCGAGTTGGCGGTTCGGAGTCTCTACCGAGATGACGGTCTCGAAGATAGTCCGCTCGCCTTCCTGAATCCACTGGCCCATCGAGTGGAGGTCTGTGGTAAAGTCGCAGGAAGCAGGGAAGATACCTTTGCCGTCCTTGCCCTCGCTTTCGCCGTAAAGCTGTTTCCACCACTCAGAGAAGAAGTGCAGTTTGGGCTGGTAGTTCACCATGATCTCAATCTTCTTGCCCGTGTTGGCATAGAGTGCGTTGCGCACAGCGGCATACTGGGCAGCCATGTTGTCTGCGAAAGGTACATCGATGGCCGTGGTGCGCTCCATGTCGGCAGCACCCTGTACCAGTGCCTTGACATCCAGTCCGGCACAGGCGATGGGCAGCAGTCCTACCGGCGTAAGCACAGAGAATCGGCCACCTACATTGTCGGGGATGATGAAGCTCTTGTAGCCTTCCTTGTCGGCACAGGTGCGGGCAGCACCGCGTTTGGCATCGGTCACGGCCACAATCACGTCTTTGGCTGTCTCTTTGCCCATCTGGGCTTCGCATTGCTTCTTGAGGAGGCGGAACGTAAGCGCCGTCTCAGTGGTGGTACCCGACTTGGAGATATTGATTACACCAAATTTCTTGTCTTTCAGATAGTCTGTCAGCTCTGCAAGATAATCCTCGCCGATGTTGTTGCCGGCAAAGAGGATGGTGGGATTCTTACCGTCCTTGACGAGCCATGCAAACGAGTTGCTCAGCGCCTCGATGACGGCACGGGCACCGAGATAGCTGCCGCCGATACCGGCTACCACCACCACCTCGCACTTGGCGCGGAGTGTGTCGGCTACGGCCTGGATGCTGTCGATAAACTCGGGTGTGATGCTGGATGGCAGATGGAGCCATCCCAAAAAGTCGTTACCGGGGCAAGTGCCTTTTTCCAGGCTCTCTTGGGCGGCCTTTACCTGTGGCTCATAGGCCTCTACAGCCCCTGCTGCGAGAAACTGGGTGGCCTTGGTGATGTCTAAAGAAATACTTTTCATCTCTGTAAGATTTATCTGAAACTGTCGGTTAATAATTTGATTTCTATCTGTGGGCTGATGCGCTCGTAGAGGATGTTGTACACCGCATCGAGGATAGGCATATTGACGTGCATGTGGCGGTTGATTTCCTTCATACACTTGGTGCCGAAATAGCCCTCGGCTATCATTTCCATCTCTATCTGCGCGCTCTTCACGCTGTAGCCTTTGCCGATCATGGTGCCGAAGGTTCGGTTTCGTGAAAAATTGGAGTAGCCTGTCACTAACAGGTCGCCCAGGTACACGCTGTCATAGACATTGCGCTCGATGGGATGCACGGCGGTGAGGAAACGGTTCATCTCCTGTACGGCGTTGGAAAGCAGCACCGCCTGGAAGTTGTCGCCATATTTCAGACCCGAGCAGATGCCTGCCGCGATGGCATACACGTTTTTGAGCACCGACGAGTATTCGATGCCAATCACGTCTGATGCCACCTTGGTCTTGATAAACTCCGATGCCAGCACCTCGGTAAAGGCTTGCGCCTTTTCCTGATCCGAACAGCCCACGGTGAGATACGACAACCGTTGCAGGGCCACCTCCTCAGCATGCGAGGGGCCGCCAATCACGGCCAGATTGTCGTAAGGCACGTCGTACACCTGATGGAAATACTCCGAGCATACGAGGTTCTCATCGGGCACAATGCCCTTGATGGCCGTCACAATGAGCTTGTCCTTGATGCGCGTCTTGAGTTTTTTGAGATGATTCTTGAGATAAGGAGACGGCGTGACGAAGACCAGCGTGTCGTAAGCATCCACGATCTTGTTGATATCCGATGAGAATCCTATCTCGTCTACGTTGAACCGCACGCTTGTGAGATAGGCCGGATTGTGCCCGGTGCGCCTGAAATCTTCGATACGGTCGTCCCTGCGCATGTACCAGCCTATGTGGTGCGTGTGGTCTATCACTATCTTGGCGATGGCTGTGGCCCACGAGCCGCCGCCGATGATGGCTATCTTTCCTACGTTATACATCCCGAACCCAAGTGGTGTTAGTTAGAGTGAGTGGCGTGTGTGCCTCTGCGGGCGGGCAGCGCCTTAGGCGTTGGCCCGGTCTATCCATTCCTGAATCTCGGCCACGCCCGGCTTCTCGAAGTCCAGCTTATACTTCTTGTGTATGTCGCCCAACTTCTGCTGCAGGCCCTGCGCCTTCTCGTCGCGGATGTCGGTAATGAGGTTAAAGCCTGCCTTGCGGAGTACATACACCTCGTTTTCAGGTACACCGATGGCTGCCCATTCCTTGATGGTGCTCTGGGGCATCTTGGCCTCAGGCTTCATCTGCGGGAAGAGCATCACCTCCTGTATATACTCCTTGCCTGTCATGAGCATCACCAACCGGTCGATACCGATACCGATACCGCTGGTGGGCGGCATGCCGTACTGGAGTGCGCGCAGGAAGTCTTGGTCAATCACCATAGCCTCGTCGTCGCCCTTGTCGGCCAGACGCATCTGCTCCTTGAACCGCTCCTCCTGGTCGATCGGGTCGTTGAGCTCAGAGTAGGCGTTGGCCAGCTCCTTGCCGTTCACCATCAGCTCGAAGCGCTCGGTCAGTCCGGGCTTGCTCCGGTGCATCTTGGTGAGCGGACTCATCTCTACGGGGTAGTCGATGATGAACGTGGGCTGCACGAAGGTGCCTTCGCAGAACTCGCCGAATATCTCGTCGATCAGCTTGCCTTTGCCGAAACTCTCGTCCACGGTCTCCAGTTTCAGTTCGTCGATGGCAATGTGGCGTATCTCTTCCTCGCTCTTGCCGTAGAGGTCGAAACCGGTCTTCTCCTTGATGGCTTCCAGGATGGGGAGTCGGCGGAAGGGAGCCTTGAAGCTGATTACCTTGTCGCCCACCGTCACCTCAGGCTTGCCGTTAACCTCGGTACAGATGGTCTCGAGCAGCCTTTCGGTAAACGACATCATCCAGTTGTAGTCCTTATACTGCACATACAGTTCCATGCAGGTGAACTCGGGGTTGTGGAAGCGGTCCATACCCTCGTTGCGGAAGTTCTTGCCAATCTCGTACACACCCTCGAAACCGCCCACGATGAGCCGCTTCAGGTACAGCTCGGTGGCGATGCGCATGTACATGTCGATGTTGAGCGCATTGAAGTGGGTGATAAACGGGCGCGCGCTGGCTCCACCCGCGATGCTCTGCAGCGTCGGGGTCTCCACCTCGGTGTAACCGGCCTCGTCGAAGAAGCGGCGCATGGTGCGCAGCACGGTGGCACGCTTCAGGAAGGTGTCTTTCACACCCTCGTTGACCACCAGGTCCACATAGCGCTGGCGGTAACGCAGCTCGGGGTCATCAAACTTGTCGTAGGCCACGCCGTCCTTGTACTTCACGATGGGCAGTGGCTTCAGGCTCTTGCCGAGCATGGTGAGCTCACGGGCATGCACGCTGATCTCGCCGGTCTGGGTGCGGAACACGAAACCCTTCACACCGACAAAGTCGCCGATGTCCATCAGTTTCTTGAATACCTTATTATATAAATCTTTGTCTTCTCCCGGACAGAGGTCGTCACGGGTGATGTAGACTTGGATTCTTCCTTTCGAGTCCTGGAGCTCTGCGAAGCTGGCCTTGCCCATCACGCGGCGGCTCATCAGTCGGCCTGCGATGACTACTTCGCGCTCCTCGCCATCCTTGAAGTTGTCACGGATGTCGGTAGAGAATGCATTGGTGGGGAACTCTGCCGCTGGGTAGGGGTCTATCCCCATCTGCCGCAACTCTTCGAGGCACTGCCGGCGGACTATCTCCTGTTCACTTAATTCTAATACGTTCATATAATTCTTATCGATGCGTTTTCTTTCTAATTTGCAAATGTATGAAAAAAAAATGAAAGAGCCTTACATTTTATCTTTTTTAAATCACGGCCATACCAAATGCCACCTTTACGGAGCTAAATGCCATGATTAGCGTCGTAAAGGTGGCATTTAGCCCTCGTAAACGTGGCATTTACATTTTGGGGATGCCGCCTGGGCCGTGCGAGGGGTGTGCCGGCGGTGTCTCCATTCGGGACTATAAGATGTTGTTGAACTCTATGTGGGTGGGTTCTTTGAGCTTCTTGTGCTTCTTGCCCTTGGTCAGATTGTAGGCGAAACTCAGCATGACGTAGCGTGGGATGGTGTTTTGCCAGCTCTCGGTGCGCCCCTGCGCGTTGATATGGTAGTTGACCTTGGATATCTGGTGCAGGATATCAAAGGCTTGCAGCTTCATCACCACCTTGCCTTTGATCAGTGGATAGCTCACCATCGCATTCCAGAGCAGTTCGTCGTCGTTCATGCTGCTCAGGTTGTATCCCCGTCGGCTGTACATGGTCAGGTCGGTGGACAGCGAGACGTTGATAGCGGGCAGGGTGTACTGGATGTTGGTGCCATACTGGTAGTCGAAAGCGTTGAGCGATACAAATTCGGCCCTGTTGCTGCTGGTCAGCCGTCCCGTCAGCTTGCCGTTGATGTTCAGGGTCAGCGTCTTGTGCGAGTAGCCGAGTTTGACCGATGCTTCGGGTAGTACCGTGTTGACCTCGCTGAGTGCAGTGCTCTCCTTGTCGTAGGCGATGGCGAAATCGACATTGTGCTGATAGGTGGTTGCGGCCTCTGTCTCCAACCGCCATCTTCTGCGTTTGCCGAGCGAGGTGGTGAGTCCGGCTTGCACGCGGCCGCGCCAGTTGGTCTTCTCCACATTGTCTGTCATGTAGGTGGTGACACCCGTACCCGAATCGACGGTGGTGCGTGTGCCGGTGGCATGGCGTGTGGTGCGGAGAGCGGCCTTGAGCCACCACGAGACCCCTATCTTGCGGGGGCGGTGGAAGAAACTCAGGTCCACCCTGTCGGAGATTTCATCACGCAGGGCAGGATTGTTGTGGTAGATGTGCAGGGGATTGGTGTTGTCGGTCACAGGGAGCAGGTTGAGCAGGCTGGGTCTGGAGGTGCTGTGGCTATAGTTGGCCGCCACGCGGTTGAGCTGACCTGTCGACAGCCTCAGATAGGGACGGAACGAAACATAGTTTCGCTTGGCGATGGTGTCAATCAGCGAGCCACGGTAGGGCAGTGTCTCTTGGTCGAAGTCAATGGGAAGATACACGCTGGCATCCAGTTTTCCCAGTCTGACCGATGTGCGGAGCGAGGCATCCCAGCTTTTGCTCATGGAAGTGAAGGCGAAGCTGTTGGCCTTGTCGGTGGCTTGCAGCAGGGCTTCGAGGGTAGAGGGCAGCATGCCTAACTCGTCGTACTGGTCGTCGTCCAGCCAGTCGAGTCGGTAGGTCTGCCTCTTGTCGTTGTTGTAAATCTGCAAATACGAGGTGCTCAGTTCTGTAGACACCTGTTTGGTGATGTTGTACTCGTAATTGAGCCCTGCCGAGTAGGAGTAAGAGTGGCTGGGCGATGCCATGTAGGTGTGCCGGTTGTCTGGCTGGGTGCCGTCGGCAAACCAAGTGCGGTAGAGCTGGTCGTCATAATCTTTCGTATGATTGTAGCTGCCGGAAGCACGGAGACCTATCTTGCCGGCACGGGGGATATTCAGGGAGGTGTTGAAGTCAAGGTTGCCGTCGAAATGGTCAAACTCAGCATCGTTGTCCCGCCACGTGCGGTTCATGAGGCTGTCTCGCGAGGTGCTGGTGACAGATTGTTCGCGGCGGGTGTTGTGGTTGTATTTCAGCGAAGTGCGGATGCTGGTGGAGAGCTTGCCCGAGAGCACGTAAGAGCTGTTGAACTTGAATTGGAAGGGCTTGCTCTTGCTGTTGCTCTGGTCTTCTGTCAGCGTGTTGCCGTCTGCGATGAAGCGCTCGTTGACAGTGTGCGACTGGGCATCCGAACTTACCCACTGCAGCGAGCTCTCTACCGAGGCCCGCTGGGTGTGCTTGCGGTTCTCGCTCTCTATGTCCACGCCCGTCTCCTTGGTGGTCTGCGGATAGTATTGGGTGGTCTTCCACGCCTGCCATTCGCCGTTGCGCCCCGGTTTGCGGTCCTCCTCCAGGTTGTTGGCCGTGACGTAGGCCATCACGTTGGTCTGCTTGCCAATGCCGATAGTGGCGGCGCGTGTCATCCACCTGCCGTGGGAGCCTGCGCCGGCCTCGGCGTTGAAGATGGTGGCATGGGCAAACTCCTTTTTCAGACTCACGTCCATCACATAGTCCTTCTTGGAGGCTGAACCCTCTTCGGCGATATCCAGTTGGGTGCGTTCGCGGTCGTACACCTTCACCTCCTTCACGGTAAAGTAGGGCAGGTTTTCGAGCAGCACCTTGTTTTTCCCCTTGAAGAAGTTTCTGCCGTTGAGCATGAGATAGTCTATCCTCCTGCCGTTGACGTAGATGCTGTTGTCGTCTTTGAGTACAGCCCCCGGTAGCTGTCTGACCAGTGCGTCGAGCATAGAACCGTCGGGCAGGGAGAATGCGGCGGCATCGTAGACCAGCGTGTCGCCGCGGTAGGCCACTTGGATGCGGGTGGCCTTTACCTCCACCTCGTCGAGCGTGATGCCCGTCTGCATGCTCTGCTTGCGCCTCATCAGAAACGGGGCCATGTCTATCCGCTCCGTGTGCTTGCGCGGCTTCACGGTGATGCGCTGGTAGCAGTCGTAATAGTTGTCGGCGGTCACCTTGATGAGATAGATCTGGGGCTCTTTCTTCACGTCGAACGTGAGGTACTCATAGTATTCCTCCTTGTATCTCTGGCTGCGCATCACGGTCTTGCATGCCTTCTTGGCGATAAGGGTCGAGTCTGTCCGCATCAGGTGGGCGGTGGCTTTGACAGGGGTGCCCAGAAACTTGTCGTAGACCGTGGCGTATAGGGTGATATGGTCTGGCTGTGCGGTTTTGGCTTGCCCGTGGCAGAAAAGCGGATAGAGTAGGCACGCAATGACGAGGCTTGCGTATCGGGTAGGGGATAGGTGAGGGGTATTATGATAGTCAGATTGGCTTTTCATGGTGTCGTCTGCTTATTGTCGTTCTTTTGTTTGCAAAAATAAGCGTTCTCTATGAATATGAGGAGAGTGATGAAGAAAAATACAAACGGGCTTAACGTTTTTTGTATAAGTTGGGTTCCCATGAGGGGGTTGTTGGCTTTCATTAACCCATATTAACTACCCGTCACCCCTATTTAGGCTGATTTTTCGTACCTTTGCCACTGTTCTTAATGGGTTCTTGTGGCGAACCCTACAGCTAATTGACGAGATGGTAGGATTTTTTGAATTGTTTTTGCTTGCCGTGGCCTTGGCGATGGATTGCTTCACGGTATCGATAGTAAGTGGCGTGCTGTTGCGTCGCCGTATGTGGGCAGTCATCGTGCGCACCAGTATCTTTTTCGGTGTGTTTCAGGCTGCCATGCCCTTGGCGGGATGGTTGGGTACGCGCTGGTTTGCGGACTATATCGAGGCTTACGACCATTGGATTGCTTTCGGATTGTTGCTATTCTTGGGAGTAAGGATGGTGCGCGAGTCCATGCTTCCCGAGGAGCAGCATCATTTTGATCCCACTTGCCTCAAGACACAGCTGATGCTGGCCGTGGCAACGAGTATCGACGCGCTGGCTGTCGGCATCTCTTTCGCCTGCACAGGTTACCGCACGTTAGCTTCGCTGGCACTTCCCCTGTTGCTCATAGGGCTGGTATCGCTGGTCTTCAGCGTGGTAGGCCATCTGCTGGGCATCCGTTTCGGTAGGGCTATCGCCCGCAGGTTGAAACCAGAACTCTTTGGTGGCCTGATATTGATAGCCATCGGCGTAAGGGTGTTGATAGAACATACGATGTGATTTTAAAGGTAAAAAAGTAAAGAGGCTTTTGTAAAGGTAAAAAGGTAAAAAAGTAAAGAGGTAAAAAGGTGTTAGCGCAACCAATGGAAAGCGTTTTACCTTTTTACCTCTTTACTTTTTTACCGTTTTACCTTTACAAAATACCGTTTTACCGTTTTACTGTTTTACTTTTTTACCGTTTTACCTTTACAAAGGCCTTTTTACCTTTAAAAGCCCGGACCTCCGAATCCGCCACGGGGTGGACGCTGGCCGCCCATGCTGCCGGGACGCTGACCGCCGGGGCCTCCAAATCCGGGACGGTCGCCACCGGGACCGCGCATCTGCTGCCTTGCCTCCTTGCCACCGAAGAGATTAAACTTGTAGATGACATGCAGCATGGCATAGCTGTTGATGTTGTTGTACCATGTATCACTGCGCTGGATGGAGCTGAGGGTACGGCTGAAGTTGCTCTGCTGGTGGAGCAGGTCATAGAACTGGATGCTCACGGTGAGCGGTTTGCCTTTGAGGAACGACTGTGACAGCTGGGCGTTCCAGATGAGCTCGTTGGTATTCATCGAGGCATCATTATAACCGCGGCGGCTCTGTTGGCTGATGTTGGTAGAGAGTGCTGTGCCCCACGGAGCGTTGATGGTGAGGTTTCCACCATACGAGAACTGCCATGTATCGAGGTCGCTCTGGCTCTGGAGCATGTTGCGGCCGTGCGTATAGGTCACCGAACCGTTGACTTCTGCCTCCAACCACTCATTGCGGTAGCCGAATCCGAGTTTCTCGTCGAGCATCAGCGTGCGGGTACGGTTTTTCTGTACACCGGTGGCGCGGTCGAGCGTCAGGTAGCTCACGCTGTTGGCAAAGCTGGAACGTGTGTCGGTGTTGGCGTACCATGTGCCGAGCGAGTCGATGGATGTGTTGAAGAACACGCCGCCGTTGATATTCCAGTTGCCGTTGATGTTTTCGGGTCGGGTAGTGCGTCCGCCGGTCACCTCATCGTAAGTCACCATGTTGCTGATTGAGTTGCGTGTGGTCTGGAACGACAGGTTGGCACCGATAGCCCTTGCATGGTTTTGTATGAAGTTGTTGTAGAACAAGTTGAAGTTGTTGGTAAAGGCCGGTTTCAGTCCCGGATTACCCTTCGAGATGTCGAGCGGATTGCTGTCGTCGGTAATATCGAGCAGCTGGGTCATGCTGGGCTGTGTAGTGGTACCGCGATAGCGGATGCGCAGCTGGTGCTGGTTGCTGAACTTGTAGCGGAAATCGAGCGTAGGCGAGAAGTTGGTCACCGTGCGCACGGTGTCTACGTACACGCCCTGATAGTCTTGGATAAACTTGGAGCGCTGCGGCTGCACCATGAAGCCCACGTTGAGGCGATACTTGCTGCGAGTGAGTCGGAAACTCACGTTGGCCTCGTGCGTATAAGTCTTGTATTCTGAGTAGCGGCTCAGTGCGTCGTCGAGATAATACTCGATGGGATTAGGTAGCAGCGACAGGTAGTTGTCCCATCCTCTGTAGACAGGATGCACGCTGTCGAAGAAACCTGCACCTACGTTGCTGAAGTCGAAGGTGGAGCGGTCGCTCTCGCTGTAACTGTAACTGAAGCTGTAGCGGAACTGCAGGAAAGCCCCCTTGAAGAGCGGTTCGCTATAGGTAGCCATCACCCGGTAGTTGTGGTTGTTGGTGGGGGTGAGGTTGTAGCGGTTGGTCTGATAGGTAGAGTCGAGTCCGGCAGCCGTCTGCATGAGCCACAGGTGTGTGGCGTTGGCAGAGAGGCTCTCGCTGTCGCTCTTGCTGTAACCGCCGTTGAAGGCGATCGTCACGTTGCGGCCGCTCGTACCGAGCTTGCGGTTGATCTGCAGATTGCCATTCAGATTCTTGTTGCTGCTATACGTAGTCGAGTTGCCGCTCTGCGAGTTGACCACGATGCTGTCTTTGCCCATCTCTTCAAGCGCGTCCTCATCCAGCGGACTGGAGGTGAAGAGGTAAGGATCCTGGTTGTAGGATGCCGATGCCGTCTTGCCCAATCCGTCGTTTTTCGACCATGAGAAAGTGGGTCGGAACAAGATATTGGTGAGCGAATTGGGCTGCCACTCCAACCGTCCTTGTGCATTCCAGCTGTCGCTGCGGCTATAGCTCTGGTTGATGCTGTTGGAGAACGACCCTACGGTGCTCACAAAGTTCTCGGAAGAGTTGCGCGAAAGGGCATCGCCGTCGCGGTGGTTCCAGAAACCGCTCAGGTCTATCTTGATCTTGTCCTTGATCTCGTAGTTGTAGTTCATACCGAGCATCTTGGCAGCGTTCAGTCCGTTGTTGCTGCCTCCTCGGCCTCCCCTTCCGCCTGCGCCGGGGAATCCGTTGTCGTTTACATTGTTGGCATTGCCGAAGAGCATGAAGCGGTTGTTGCTGTTGAAGTAGGCACCCATCAGTTTCTCGCCGTATCGGCCGTGAGTACCTATGGAGAGGTCGATGTTGGAGAAGATACCCTTGTTCATACCCTTCTTGAGGCCGAAGTCGAGCACCGTATTCTCCTCCCCGTCGTCGATACCGGTGATGCGTGCCAAGTCACTCTTCTCCTCGTAGGCCTTCACCTTTTCCACGATAGACGTGGGGAGATTCTTCATGGCTATCTTGGTGTCGCCGGTCATAAACTCCTTGCCGTCCACCAGAATCTTCTTCACCTCCTTGCCGTTGTGGGTAATCTTGCCGTTTTCGTCTACCGTCACGCCGGGCAGGCGCTTGACCAGCTCCTCGATGGTCGAGCCCTCGGGCGTGCGGAACGCCGCGCTATTATATATAAAGGTGTCTTCCTTGACCGTCATCTTCACGGCCTGTCCCACCACCTTGGCCTCTTTCAGCATGATGGCATCGGCTTTCATCACGATTTTGCCTATCTCCAGGTCTTTCTTGTCCTCGATTTTCACATGCTTGAGGATGGTTTGGTAGCCCACGCTCGATATGCGGAGCATATAGCGCTGGTCTTTGGGTGCCTTGACGACGAAGATGCCCTCGTCGTTGCTGATGGCTCCGGCCACATACGAGCTGTCGGTGGCAAGCAACTGCACCGATGCCTGGATGACAGGTTCTTTCGAGTCGCTGTCTATCAGGATACCTGATATCTTACGGTCTTGCGCCATCATTGGGAGCGCCATAACCATCGCCCATAAGAGGAGGGCGGCTTTCAGATTCTTCATTGTTGTGTTGTACTTAGAGTTTTGTTTCTGTGTTTATGTTTACATTGTTTAAGACGCGGGTGGTTGCAAAAAGTTTAAAACGCAGCAAAATTTTTGCACAAAAATGTCTGCCAGTGCGCAATCGCGTAAAGATTTGACTTAAAAACTCTTAATTAAGTGTCTCTAATCCCCCTACTTGGCTAACTTTTTGCTATATTTGTTACAGCAATACCATGCCGAAGACAGGCTATAGCCGTTTCCGGTACAGCCAATTATGAAAAAGAGAGAATCATTATGGAGCAGAGAATTATCCTTACACGCCATTTGAGCCAAGACTTGGCCATCGCCATCTCCGAGTGCGAGCACGACCGTATTTTTATCCTTACCGACGATACCACCCGGCAGCAGTGTCTGCCCGTGGTGCAAGACTATCTGTGCCTACGGGGAGCCACCTCTATCTCTATCCCGGCCACCGACAGCCACAAGAATCTGGACGCTCTCGCCCACGTATGGCAGGCTTTGCAGCAGGGAGGAGCCACCCGCCACTCACTGCTCATCAATCTGGGCGGAGGCATGGTGACCGATTTGGGTGGCTTTGCAGCTTCCACCTTCAAGAGGGGCATCGATTTTATCAACATCCCCACCACCTTGCTCGCTATGGTCGACGCCTCTGTGGGCGGAAAGACCGGTATCAACTTCGGGGGACTCAAAAACGAGATAGGAGTGTTTTCCGAGGCACGCTATGTCATACTCTGCACCGATTTCTTGCAGACGCTGGACACCGAAAACCTGCGCTCCGGCTATGCCGAGATGCTCAAGCATGGGCTTATAGCCGATGAGGCCATGTGGAGCCGGCTCATGTGCTTCGACCTTGGCGCTCCCGACCTGGCCCAGCTTGCCGATATGATCGCCGAGTCGGTACAGGTCAAGGAGCGTGTGGTGACAGCCGATCCCCACGAGCAGGGCATACGCAAGGCACTGAACCTCGGCCACACTTTCGGCCACGCCTTCGAGAGTCAGGCCCTGCACCGTAGCCCCGTGCTGCATGGCTATGCCGTGGCCCACGGTCTCATACCCGAACTGTATCTCTCGGCCACCCGCACGGGAATGCCTGCCGACAAGATGCGGCAGACGGTGTCTTACATCAAGGAGTATTATGGTACGCCCGCCATCACATGCGATGACTATCCCGAACTCATCCGCCTGATGCACCATGACAAGAAGACTATCGGCAGCGGAATCAATGTCACCCTGCTTGGCGGCATCGGCGACATACACATCGATCAGATACTCACAGACGACGATGCCCGTGAGGCCCTTGACTTTGTTCGCGAGGGAGGGGTATAGTGTTTCTCTGGGGCTATATGCCACCTTTACGGCGCTAAACATGGCATTTACGAGTGCTAAATGCCATGTTTAGCGCCGTAACTCATATTATCAGTTGGTGGCTGTGGTTTCTTGTAGTGCTTTCTTAGCCTGCATTTCGGCGATGGCATTGGCCCGTTTGTTCACGTCGTCGAGGCTTGACTTGCGGTAGTAGCTGCGCGATGCGCCGTCGCTGCTCAGCACGAGCGAGTCGCCTTTCAGGTAATCGATGTCGCACGTATCGTTTACCAGGTCGGTCACCTCTATCTTGTTGTCTTTGGTAAACTTGGGGGTGCCCCGGGTGATAACCAGTTTGCCATTCCATATATGCCATGCCGTAAAGTAGCCCAAGGGAGGATAGACCACAGGACTTTCGGCCTCGAGCGAACTTTGCTGGCGCACGTAGCCCACGCTCTGGCAGGCCCACTGGCGCTTCATCCAGAATCCGTATTCGCGAGGAATGAGGTAAGTCTCCTTGACAGAGTCGGGCATGTCGCGCATGATCCGTTTCTGGAGGCGTTCGCTCATGGTGTCGTAATCCTTGAGTTTCGGCATGACGATGTAGCACCAGATGCCTTTCAGTTGGTCGAGGTCTATCACCAAGTCGGCCACGGTCGAGTCTGCCGGATTGAGCACCACCCCTATCCAGTCGCCTATCTTGAGCTGTCCCATAATCTTGCCACGGCGTGTAGCTTCGATGACATTGTAGCGCACGGGGTCGCTTCCGTCGTTGGGGAGCAGCACCACCACGCTGTCGTTGCAGCCGTCGCAGGCCAATCCATAGACCGTCTTGTCGTCTTTCAGTTTCAGTTCGTCTGTAGACGGTCCGTTTTTAGCATCAAGATTAAAGTTGGTCTCGCTTTTTCCTCCGCAGGCAGCGGCTATGGCGAGTATCAAAGCCATCAAGGCCAGTGATATCTTAGTCTTCATTGTTCCCTTTTTGTTTGCAAAGATAGTGCAAGTCGAAGACAATAAAAAGGAAAAGACGAAGTTTTTTCATTTTTTATTGTTGAGGCGCCGCCTATTTTCTGTAAAGATAGTGCAAGTCGAACCCTCAAGATGCATTTTATCGTCCAAGACACATTCGCAGCCGCTCAACGGGAAATAGGCTTCAGTATGCTCACTATTTATAAAAAAAAACGAAAAAACTTCGGTTTTTCCTTTTTATTGTCTTTGGTTTGCGCTATCTTTGCATAAGATAGGCATCGGTTCAGCAATCAGAGTAAACTCTATTGCGTTCACCTTGCGCTATCTTTGCATAAGATAGGCTATATATTCATTAAGGTAACATAAAAAACAGACAGATATGAACTTAGTAGAACGTTTTTTGAACTATACACAGTTTGACACGCAGTCGGCAGAAGATTCGACAACCGTGCCCAGTACATCGAAACAACTTATATTTGCCCGCTATCTGAAAGAGGAGCTGGAGCGTGAGGGACTGGATGATGTGGAGATGGACGACAATGGCTATATCTATGCCACGCTCAAGGCCAACACCAAGAAAGAGGTGCCCACCATCGGCTTCATAGCCCATTACGATACAAGTATGGACTGTAGCGGGGCCAACATCAAGCCGCGCATCGTGAAAGACTATGACGGTGGCGATATCCTACTCTCGGAGGGAATCGTGTCTTCGCCGGCCAAATTCCCCGAACTGCTCGACCACAAGGGAGAGGACCTGATAGTGACCGATGGCACCACGCTGCTCGGTGCCGATGACAAGGCTGGTATTGCCGAGATCGTGCAGGCCATGTGCTACCTGCGCGACCACGACGAGATCAAGCATGGTGACATACGGGTGGGCTTCAATCCTGATGAGGAGATAGGTATGGGCGCACACCATTTCGACGTGGAGCGTTTTGGCTGTGAGTGGGCCTATACGATGGATGGAAGCGACTTGGGCAATCTGGAATACGAGAACTTCAACGCCGCTGCGGCCAAGGTCACCATCAAGGGTATGAGCGTACACACCGGTTATGCCAAGGGAAAGATGGTAAACGCCAGTCGGTTGGCCTGCGAGTTTAATGCGTTCATCCCCGATACCGATATCCCGGAGACCACCGAGGGCTATCAGGGCTTCTTCCACCTGTTGGGTATGGACACGCATACCGAGGAGGCTAAGCTGAGCTATCTCATCAGAGACCACGACCGCGAGAAGTTTGAGGACCGCAAGGTGTTTATCGAGGACATCGCCCGTCGTATGAACGAGAAATATGGTGAGGGTGCGGTAAAAGTGGAACTGAAGGACCAGTACTATAATATGAAGGAGAAGATAGACCCCAACATGCATGTGATAGACATCGTGCTCAAAGCCATGCAGGAGACGGGTGTTACCCCCAAGGTGGAGCCGATACGTGGCGGTACCGATGGCGCACAACTCAGTTTTAGAGGATTGCCATGCCCCAATATCTTTGCCGGAGGAGTCAACTTCCACGGTCCGTATGAGTTTGTTTCTATCCAAGTGATGGAAAAGGCTGTGCAGGTAATCACCAAGATCTGTGAGCTCACTGCCGGGTACAATGACTGATATTTAATTCACTTATTTAATTCATAATTCTTAATTCACAATTCATAATTTGCATCCCATTATGCGAGGACATGTTTGCTGTGAGTGGAGACAAATAGTGGGAAAAACTATGAATTATGAATTAAGAATTATGAATTAAATAAGTGAATTGTGAATTATGAATTGAATAATTGATGAGCGAGCTTCCTGCACTGGTCAAAGATCTGGCACTGATATTGGTGGTCGCCGGCATGGTGACGCTGCTGTTTAAGAAGTTGCGTCAGCCATTGGTGTTGGGGTATATTGTGGCAGGATTTGTCGTGTCTCCCCACATGCCTTACACCATGTCGGTGATGGACAAGGCCGATGTGCAGACGTGGGCAGATATCGGTGTCATCTTCCTCCTCTTCTCGCTCGGACTCGATTTCTCTTTTAAGAAGATTCTCAAGATGGGCATGGCACCGGTCATCGCCGCCCTGACCATCATCTTCTCCATGACGGCGCTCGGTGCCGTGGTGGGTCATACTTTCGGGTGGTCTCGCATGGACTGCATCTTCCTTGGAGGTATGCTGGCCATGTCGTCTACTACCATTATCTATAAGGCTTTCGATGATATGGGACTGCGCCAGCAGAAGTTTGCCGGCCTGGTGATGAGCGTCCTTATCCTCGAAGATGTGCTGGCTATCGTCATGATGGTCATGCTCTCCGCACTGGCCGGTGGGGCCGATCCAGATGGCGGCCAGATGGTGGCCTCGGTGCTCAAGATAGCTTTCTTCCTCACACTGTGGTTTGTGGTGGGCATCTTTGCCGTTCCCGCTTTCTTGCGCCATACACGCCGGTTGATGAATGACGAGACACTCACCGTGGTCTCGTTGGGACTTTGCTGTGCCATGGCCTGTCTCTCTACTTTGGTAGGGTTCAGTAGCGCGTTTGGTGCCTTTGTCATGGGAAGCATCCTCGCCGAGACGGTGGAGGCAGACAAGATCATGCGGGTGGTGGAACCTGTCAAGAATCTCTTCGGCGCTATCTTCTTCGTGTCGGTGGGCATGTTGGTGGATCCACAGATATTGGTAGACTATGCCTTGCCCATCGTAGTCATCGTGCTCACCATCCTGTTGGGGCAGGGCATCATTGGCTCGGCCGGATTCATGCTCAGCGGACAGACGCTCAAAACCTCCATGCGCTGCGGATTCTCGATGGCACAGATAGGTGAGTTCGCCTTTATCATCGCCTCGCTCGGCCTGTCGCTCGGCGTGATAGGCCAGTTCTTGTACCCCGTCGTGGTGGCGGTGAGTGTCATCACCACCTTCCTCACCCCCTACATGATTTCGTGGGCAGACCCCTGCTATACCCGTATCGAGCGAAGGCTGCCCCGGCGCTGGATACGTCGTCTCAACCATCTTGGCAGTCCTTCGCGCGATACGTCGCACGATAGCGGGCAGTGGCATCGGCTCATCCGCAAGATGCTCACCGCCACCCTGATCTACTCGGTGTTGTCGGTGGCCGTGGTGACGCTGATGTTCTCATTTTTCTTGCCCTTTGTGCGCCAGATATTGCCTCACTGGTGGGCCAATGGCGTGTGTGGCATCCTTACGGTGGTGCTCATCTCGCCCTTCCTGCGCTCCATCATCATGAAGCACAACCACAGTGAAGAGTTCAAGGCGTTGTGGACGGAGAATCGGGTCAACCGGTTGCCGCTGCTCTTCACCCTGCTCGCACGCATCGCCGTGGCTACTGCTTTCCTGTTTTATATCTGCAACTATCTGGCACGGTTTGCCAATGCCATTGTCATCACCATTGCCTTGGCGGTGGTCATGCTCATGGTGGTGTCGCGTAGTCTCAAGCGGCGAAGCATCCGTTTGGAGCGGCTTTTCGTGCAAAATCTGCGGTCGCGCGACATCGAGGCACAGGTGCATGGCCGTCGGCGCCCGCTCTACGAGGGCAGGTTGCTGGACCATAACCTCCACATAGCCGACTATGACATCCCGGCAGGGTCGCTCTTGGCCGGACAGACGTTGCGCGAGTTGCGGTTGCCGGCGCGGTGGGGCATCCATGTGAGCAGCATCCTGCGTGGTCATCGGCGCATCAATATCCCCGGCGGCGACATGCCGGTATTTCCCGGCGACCGGTTGCAGGTGATAGGCACGGATGAGCAACTCAGGGAGTTCGGCAACAGTCTTCGCCAAGAGGTGGATGCTGGCGATGAACATATAGAGCAGCGCGAGATGAAGCTGCGCAGCATGGTGATTGCGGCAGACAGTCCCCTTGCCGGGAAGACGCTGAGCCAGAGCGGTATCAGAGAGCATTATGGCTGTATGGCCGTGGGTATAGAAATGGCCGAGGGCAGTCTGGCTGCCATCGCCCCCTCACGACCATTCAGTCCGGGTGATGTGGTGTGGGTCGTAGGAGAGGAGTCTGCACTTCGCTCGCTGCCCGACCTGCAACGCTAATCCTACGTGTGCGCGTATATAAATATAAGGTATGTAAGCCTCATGCCCATTGGCATGAGACAATCACTTGCTCAATGTCTGCGGGCAAGTAGCGCATTTCCAGTTCGTGTTCCTTGTGGGCAATATCTTCGGGTGTATCTTCCGGCGCGATGGCGGTGCGATGCTGCACGATGATGTCGCCTCCGTCAATCTCATTGCTGACCCAGTGCAGGGTCATGCCGGTCTCTGTCTCCCCGGCAGCTTTTACGGCCTCGTGTACATGGTGCCCATACATACCCTTGCCGCCAAATTTGGGGAGCAGGGCAGGATGGAGGTTGACCATGCGGTGGTGGTAGGCTTGGACGAGCGTGTCGGGGACGCGCAGCAGGAAGCCGGCCAGCACGATAAAATGGATGTGATACTGCTCTCGGAGCATGGTGACAAACTCAGGTTGTGCCAGTTGGGTGCGGTCGGTGACCAATGCCGGCACATGATACGGGGCAATGCGCCGGAGCACGGGAGCATCGGCCCGGTTGCAGACCACCAAGGCGGTCTCTATGGAGGGATGACCTGCAAAGTGGCGGATAAGATTCTCGCAGTTGGTGCCGTTTCCCGACACGAATATGGCTATCCTAATCTTCATCGTCTTCCTCCCATTCTTCGTCATCAAATCCAAACATGACCGGATCCACAAAGGCATCCATCGCCCGGCGGTCTTTCTTGGTGGGGCGTCCGGTGCCGCGTGCCCTGTCTACAAATCCGCTGATGCGGCTCATCTCCAAGAGTTCGTACTGCTTGGGGTCGGTCACATTCTCGTAAATCTCGGGAATCAACTTGGCACCCACCCGCTGCTCAATGGGTTTGAGTATCTTGAAAGCGTAAGTGACAGGCGGCTTCTTCACATTCACCACGTCGCCGGCCTTGACCATACGCGAGGGTTTCACATTGGTTCCTCCTATGGTCACACGGCCATTCTTGATGGCATCTGCAGCGATGGAGCGGGTCTTGTAGATGCGTGCCGCCCAAAGCCATTTGTCGATACGGGCTTCGGTGTTCATTTCTTTCCTAACTTGTTGTATTGGTTCATGGTGATGTCGATGCCGGCAAGCACAAAACTCTTGATGACCTCCACCGCCGTTTCGATGGCAGGCTGCAGGGTCTGTTGCTCCTCGGGCGAGAATCGTCCCAGCACCCAGTCTATCTGTGCGCCTCGGGGATAGTCGCCGCCAATGCCCATACGCAGTCGGGCGTAATTTTGGCCGATGAGCTGCTGGATGTGTCCCAGTCCGTTGTGTCCTCCATTGCTTCCGCTTCCTTTTAACCGGAATCCTCCCAACGGCAGCGCCACATCGTCGGAGATGACAAGCAGGCGTTGTTGGTCAATGTTTTCCTTGTTGAGCCAGTATCTGACGGCGTTGCCGCTCAGGTTCATAAAGGTGGTGGGCTTGAGCAGGAAAACCTTGCGCCCTTTCAGGGAAGTTTCGGCCACGAATCCGTAACGCTTGTCGCCAAAAACAATATTGGACGCTTTGGCGAAAGCGTCCAATACCATGAATCCAGTATTGTGTCTGGTGCCTTGATACTCGTCGCCGGGATTG
Organism: Prevotella sp.; assembly: GCA_051869355.1. GTDB lineage: Bacteria > Bacteroidota > Bacteroidia > Bacteroidales > Bacteroidaceae > Prevotella. Next base: position 32,741 of record JBJEAU010000095.1, read on the forward strand.
CCAAGGCCGCATATCAGATATTTATCCACTTTTTGCTGATTCGATAAAATAAAAAATTCACAACCCATAACAAAGAATTATGGATTGTGAATCGTAATGAGTGTGATGATTACTCAGCAGCAGCTGCAGCAGCTGCGGCAGCCTGACGTGTCATCTTGATTGAGCAAACGATAACTTCCTTGCTGGTGGCAATCTCCAAGCCCTCGTAGCTGAGCTCACCTACCTTGATGCTCTTACCGATCTTGAGTGCGGTAACGTCTACATCGAGGTGCTCAGGAATCTGCTGGTAAGGAGCGGTAACGTTGATCTTGCGGATAGAAAGATTCATACGTCCACCGTCGCGTACACCCTGTGCCAGACCTACGAGCTTAACGGGGATGCCGATGGTGATGGGTTTGGTGTCGTTTACTTCCAGGAAGTCTACGTGAATCACAGCGTCGGTCACGGGATCAAACTGCAGTTCCTTGAGGATGGCAGTGTGGCGCTCGCCGTCGATGTCCAATGCGATTACGTACACGTGCGGAGTGTAGATAACCTTGCGGAGGTTGGCCATAGGAATGGCAAATGCCAAGGCTACAGGCTTGCCATCTTGTGTGGCCTCGCCATAGAGGTTACAGGGAACGAGTCCCTCTTTACGGAGTTGTTTAGAAGCTTTCTTACCAAGGACTGTGCGCTTCTGACCTGCTACATTAATCTCTTTCATAATGTGTTACTCTAAATTAATTGTTTATTGTTTAATTCGCCATCACACGAGATGCGAAAAGCGGCGCAAAGGTACTGATTTTCTTTGAAATATGCAAAGTTTCTATAAAAAAAGACTTAAATCCAAGCCTTTTTCTTGCAAGCGAATGGTTTTTTGAGTAATTTTGCATCGTAATTCACGGAACACAAAATTATTATTGGAGAATGATAAATAGAGAATTGATTAGAATTAAGGTAGTCCAGTTAACCTACGCATACTATCAGAACGGCAATAGAAATATGGATAATGCCGAGAAAGAATTGTTGTTCAGTCTTTCAAAGGCATACGACCTATACAATTACCTGTTGCAGCTAATCGTTGAGATTTCGCGTGAGGAGCGTCATCGCTTGGATGTGCTCACGGCTCGGGCCGAGCGGGAAGGTACAGAGAAACCGTCGTCCAAGTTTGCCTTCAACCGCTTTGCCGTGCAGTTGGAAGAGAACAAGATGCTCAACGCTTTCATAGAGGATAAGAAGATTACTTGGGAAAACGATAAGGAGTTTATACGCAGCAAGTGCAACCAGATAGAGCAGAGCGAGACTTATCGCGAGTATATGGCTTCGGAGGAAGACTCGTACGAGGCTGACCGCGAGGTGTGGCGCAAGCTTTATAAGCAACTGATTCAGGATAATGAGGAATTGGATGCCATTCTGGAAGAGAAGAGCCTGTACTGGAATGATGACAAGGAGATAGTGGATACCTTTGTGCTGAAGACCATCAAGAGGTTTGATCCTGCCAACAGGGGGAACCAGCCGCTGTTGCCGGAGTACAAGGACGAGGAGGACCGTGAGTTGGCCCGCAAGCTCTTCCGTGCCACCATTCTCAATGCTGATACTTACCAGCGCTATATGAGCGAGGCAAGTCGCAATTGGGATTTCTCACGCCTGGCTTATATGGATGTGGTGATTATGCAGATTGCCATTGCCGAGATGCTCACTTTCCCCAATATCCCCATCAGCGTCACCATTAATGAATATGTGGAGCTGGCCAAGCTGTACAGTACAGCTCGCAGCGGTGGCTATATCAACGGTATGCTCGATGCCATCGCCCGCCATCTGGTAAGGACTGGCAAACTGCTCAAGCCCATTGCTCCCCAGCGTCCACGTCATGGTGAGAAAGGCGAAAACCAACAATAAGAATAGGAAATCATCATATTAGAATAATCAAAAAACAAGAAAGAGATTATGACAGCATTAGTTTTAGCAGCTCAGGCACAGCAAGGATCAGGCGGAATGAGCATGATCATCATGTTGGTCCTCCTGTTTGTTATCATGTGGTTCTTCATGATACGTCCGCAGCAGAAAAAGCAGAAAGAAATCCGTAATTTCCAGAATTCGCTCCGTGAGGGTGACAAGGTGGTCACTGGCGGAGGCATCTACGGTACGGTAAAAAGAATCGACATGGCCACCAATAAGGTGGAAGTGGAGATTGCCCGTGGCGTGGTAATCGAGGTAGATAAGGGTTATGTTTTTGCTGATGCAAACGCACGTATGCCGCAGGCATAATGACCAGAGACCTACGCAAAACGATACGATTTAAGAACTTCTTGTTCCTTTTCGTCAACAAGGAGTTCTTGATTTTTTTGTTCTTTCTCGCACTGAGCGGTATCTTTTGGCTGCTCGCTACGCTTAACGAAAGCTATGAGAAAGAACTAAGGATTCCTATACGCCTGGTGAATGTACCCAAGAATGTGGTTATTACGTCAGAAAACACCGATACGCTCTCTGTAACGGTCAAGGACAAGGGCTTTACGCTGTTGGCATATATGTCCAACAAGCGTCTGCCTTTGAATATCAATTTCGAGACGTATGCCAACAAGATTACGGGCAAGGGTACGGTAAGCGTTGCAGAACTTACCAAGATGACTTATCTCCAGCTCTATGGCTCTTCGCGTATCAGTGGCATCAAGCCTGACCGGTTGGAGTATTATTTCAACTACGGACAGTCCAAGCGCGTGCCCGTCAAGTTGGCCGGCAAGATTGTTCCGGGCAAGGCTTATTACCTTGCAGGCACCAGGGTGACACCCGACAGCATCGTGGTCTACGCCCATAAGAATCTCCTCGACAGCATATCCTACATCTTGACCCGCGACCTCAATATCGTCAATTTTGAGGACACGGTCATCCAGACGGTTGAGTTGCAAAAACTCAAAGGTGTTAAGACAGTTCCTGCCCAGGTGAAGATAGCCCTTTACCCCGATATCCTTACCGAAGAGACGGTGGAAGTGCCTGTGACAGCCGTCAATATGCCAGAAGGTAAGGTGCTCCGCACGTTCCCCTCGCGGGTGATGGTAAGGTTTACCGTAGGAGCAACCATGTTCAGACATGTGCGTCCGGACCAGTTCAGAGTTGTGGCAGACTATCAGGAGCTGATAGCGCATCCGGCAGACAAGTGCAACTTGTATCTCAGAGCGTATCCCCATACGGTTACCAAGTGTCACATCGTCACTCCTTTAGTAGATTACCTCATCGAGCAACAATGAAAGTCGCTATCACAGGGGGAATTGGTGTCGGCAAATCGTATGTGTGCCGAAGAATGGAGCAGCAAGGCATCCAAGTGTACGACTGTGATGCAGCGGCCAAACGGCTGATGCGTACCTCGCCGGTACTGCGTGAGCAGCTTTGCCAGTTGGTCGGTGCCGAAGTGTATCAGGGCGATACACTCTGCAAGCGTGTGCTGGCACGCTATATCGTGGAAAGCGAGGCCAATAAGCAGGCGGTAAATGCCATCGTGCATCCGGCAGTGGCATCCGATTTTATGGCATCGGGCTATACTTGGTTGGAGAGCGCCATCCTCTTCGAGAGTGGCTTTCATCAGCGGGTGCATTTCGATGTGGTCATCTGCGTCACAGCTCCGCTTGAGACACGGATTAACCGCATTGTGCAGCGCGACGGTATCGGCCGCTCTCAGGCGATGGAGTGGATAGAGCGGCAGATGCCACAGGAGCAGGTAGCGGCCCGGAGCCAATACGTAATCGTAAACGATGGTAGGCAAGACATAGACAAGCAAATCAATCAAATTTTAAAATCAATAAGCGAAACAAACAAAATGGAAACAATCCTTTCGATTGCCGGTAAGCCCGGCCTTTACAAGCTGGTGTCTCGTGGTAAGATGAATCTGATCGTTGAGACACTCGATGATAATCACAGGCGGATGCCGGCATTTGCTACAGACCGTGTGACCAGTCTGGCAGACATTGCCATGTACACCGATGCCGATGACATTCCACTGTGGCAAGTACTCAAAAACGTAGGAGAGAAGGAGCAGAATGGTCCTTGTCAGTTTGATTATAAGAAAGCCTCTTCTAAAGATTTGAGAGCCTATTTCTCATCTGTACTTCCCAACTTTGACCAGGATCGTGTACACGATAGCGACATCAAGAAACTGTTGCAGTGGTACAATATACTGGTAACCAACGGTTATACAGACTTTGAGGCCATTTTGGCACCCACAGAGGGTGACAATGTGGATGATCGCGAGAACCAATAAAAATAAAACCTAAACATAACTGGATATGAAAAAAACAGGATTGATGATGCTCGTGGCACTCCTGTCACAGGCTTCGGTATTCGCACAGGATGTGGAATACAAAATCAAGGGCTTGGTACCCGACAGTGTAAAACAAGTGACTCTGGTCTTCAACGGGGATGCGCGCAATGCAGATCGCAAGGAAGTGAATGCCGACGGTACGTTTGAGTTTACAGGCAGCAAACCGGCCAATACGGCCATGATGGTGTTCTATCGCACCAGGAAACAGATGGGAAGAATCCAACTACTGAACGATGGCACCCCCGTGAATATCGACTTCAAGAATGGCAAACTGGACGCTTCTGAGCAGAACAAGACACTGGACAACTTCTACAGCAAGTTGGCAGTGATACAGCAGCAGCAAAACCAGATTTATGGACAAATGCAAAGCCAGCCCAACATGGACGAGGCTGCCAAGAAAGCGTTGATGGAGAAACTGGAGGCTGCCAATAAGGCCGAGATGGAAGAGGTGATGCGATTCGTCAAAGAAAACCGTACCACCGTGCTGCCCATCGTCCCGCTGATGGATAATGTCTATGGTCTCAGTTATGAGCAGCTGAAGCAGGTTTGCGATGCTTCTGCCACCTATTACAGCCATCCCGCGATGAAGCGCATCGTCAGCATGTTCGAGTCTAAGGGCAAGCGCCAGCCCGGCCAGCCTTTCCATGAACTCACCATGCAGGATATGGACGGCAAGACCGTCAAGCTCAGCCAGTGGGTGGGCAAAGGCAAGTATGTGCTCGTAGACTTCTGGGCTTCTTGGTGTGGTCCCTGCCGTCGTGAGATGCCCAACGTAGTGGCTGCCTACAACCGCTATCACGCCTCTAAAGGCTTCGAGATTGTGGGTGTGTCGTTCGACCAGAAGGCTGACGACTGGAAGAAGGCAGTAGCAGAACTGGGCATGAACTGGCCGCAAATGTCTGACCTCAAGGGATGGCAGTGTGCCGCCAATGAGGTGTATGGTGTCAACTCCATTCCTTGCAACGTGCTCGTGGATCCGCAAGGCAAGATTGTGGCTTGTGAACTGATGGGCGAGGAGTTGGGTGCCGAGCTCAAGAAAATCTATGGTGAGTAAACCGCTGGCTCCCACCGTGGGATGCCTGTCATGATAACAATAGGGAAGTATCCTGATGACGATGGTCACAAGATACTTCCCTCTTTTTTTCTTTACTGACCGGTTATAGGGGGTGCCCTCACCCTATCCCTCTCCCGATGGGCGAGGGGACTCCTGCCATGGCTCCTATTATAGGATTATGTGGGAAAGAATGTTGCAATAATCCTTTCGCTCATCGGGGGGAGAATGGATAGGATGATTTCCACCATCATGTTTGGCAAACCTAAACGTGGCATTTACGGAGGCTAAATGCCGCATTTAGCTCCCGTAAATGCCACGTTTACAATCAGCGGTTGCCGTTGTTGCAAAACTGAAAAAATGTTACAGGATTACTATTTCTTAGCATTCAGCTTGTCGGCAAACTTCTGGAACTCTTCGGAGAATACCACGTTGCTTGCGCCAATCTTGGTTGCGGGAACAGCTCCGGCAGGTAACGCTTTGCGAGCCGCTTCAGCCTTGGCTGCTTCTTTTGTCTCGTTGCTTTTAGACAGCTTGGCGCGTGCCGAAGCCCACTTGGCTGCCTGCTTCCTGATACTCTTGTCGCTGCATCCAGCCTCTATGGCTTTCAGCCAGTTGCATGCTTGCGCATTGGCTGCCTGATAACGCTTGTCGTAGGCCATGATGTTCTTCCACAGGGTCTGCCAGTCTTTGGCCATGAGGGCTGCCCTTATCTGCACATCCAAGCCTATACGTTCTGCGTTCTCTACCCCCTGCTGCTTCATCAGTTCCACATACGCAGCCAGTCCTTCGGCATCGAGTGGGGTAGGGGCATCCTTACGGATAAACCGGTTATGGGCAAACGAATCCCACGTGTACGCCAACCGTTGGGAAGCATACTGTCCGTAGAGCGGATTGAGCTGGTCGCGGTGCTTCCAAGCGTACCGGAAGGCGGAACTTGTGGTCGGGTCTTTGATGTATAACACATACTCAAAGATTTTTCGGTCTGAAAGCATTCTTTCCTCGTGCCCTTTCAGATACACCTCCACCACTTCTCCCAACTGGTCTCGCATATAGGCACTGGCCAGTTTGTCCATATAGGTTTGCAAAAACAGGCTGTCGCGCTTGCCGGCCTTAAACTGGGCGGTGAGTTCTGACAGCGGCTCGCCCTTCAGCGTCTTCTCTACCGTGGCAATAAAGGCTTCTGCTTTCGTGTTGCCACCCACCACTCTGGCCACCTCTTTGCCGTTGGAGGGGTCGACAAACAGGAAAGTCGGGAAAGCCTTTATGCCGAAGTCCTTGAGATCCATTGCTTCACCCTTTTCCATGTCAAACTTGGCCGACACAAACCTTGGGTTGAAGTAATCCCCACACACCTTTTGCGGAAGCACATCGCGTGCCATCATCTTGCAGGGACCGCACCAGGAGGTGTAGCAGTCTATAAACAGTTGTTTGCCCACACTCTTGGCGCTGTCCAATAGTTGCTGAAAACTTTTGCCCTCGGCAAACTGCACGCCTTGGGCATGCCCGGCAGCACTCATCATCGCCGCCAGTGCCCACATGAAAATTCGTTTGGTCATGTACGTCATTGTATATTATTGTTTATTATTGTTGGCATCCCATTGCTTTTTTAGCAGGCTTGATAGCCATCGTTACAAAGTTAGTGATAAAGGATGAGATAACCTTGATTGTGCGCATTTTTCGGCAGATGCTCCGTGTTTTTTATTAAGATAAGCCGTTATGTCGGATAAAAAGCGTAACTTTGCACCCGAAGACATGGATAGGGGTACTTGCTCAACCCCCTTTAACAAAACAAGACAATGAACAGTAACAAGCCCAAGGTGAGTGTGCTGCTTATGCTTCTCAGTACGCTCTTCTGTGTTTGCCTGATTGCGGCAAACGTGTTGGAGACGAAGCAGATCAGTGTGGGTCCTGTCAGTCTGACGGGTGGCCTGATAGTTTTCCCCGTCAGTTATATCATCAACGACTGCGTGTGCGAGGTGTGGGGATATGCCAAGGCACGGTTGCTGATATGGATGGGATTTGCGATGAACTTCTTTTTTGTGTTGCTCGGTGCGCTGTGCGACTGGATTCCCGGTGCCCCCTATTGGGACAACGATGCCGGATTCCATGCCGTCTTCGGCTTGGCACCCCGCATCGCGGCAGCTTCGTTTGTGGCTTTCTTGGCCGGCTCGTTTGTCAACGCCTACGTGATGAGCCGCATGAAGCTCCACTCTCGGGGCAAGCATTTCTCGCTACGCGCCATTGTCAGCACGGTAGCGGGCGAGGGCATTGACTCGCTCCTGTTTTTCCCCTTGGCGCTGTGGGGCGTGGTTCCCACAGACGAGTTGCCCGTGCTCATGCTGTGGCAGGTGGTGCTCAAGACGCTCTATGAGATAGTGGCCTTGCCCCTCACCATCAGGGTGGTGCGGAGTGTGAAGCGCTATGAGGGCGAGGATGCCTATGACGAGGACGTGGACTATGGTGTGATGAAGATTTTTAATATATAAAATAAGTCGCCGGGAGCCCTTTGGTGGCTCCACGGCAAGTTCATAACAAGTGTATGGAAAGAAAAGACGAAGGCCTCAAACTGCTTGGCTTGGCCACCAAGTATGCAGACGACTATGCTCCTGAGGTTTTGGAGACGTTTGTCAACAAGCATCCTGACAACGATTACTGGGTGCGGTTCAACTGTCCCGAGTTTACATCGCTATGCCCCATCACCGGCCAGCCAGACTTTGCCGAGATACGCATCTCTTACATTCCCGGCGAGCGGATGGTGGAGAGCAAGAGCTTGAAACTCTACCTCTTCAGTTTTCGTAACCACGGCGATTTCCACGAAGACTGTGTCAATGTTATCATGAAGGACCTGATACGCCTCATGTCGCCCAAATATATCGAGGTGACGGGCATCTTCACACCCCGCGGCGGTATCAGCATCTATCCCTATGCCAACTATGGGCAACCCGGTACGCGCTATGAGCAGTTGGCCGAGCACCGTTTTATGAATCACGACCTATAAGCGGTTGGGTGAAAAGATAAAGGTAGGCACTTCCCTGATGATGATAGGGCGTGTCTACCTTTTTGTTTGACCAGCATGTGTATCATCTAACGGGTGTAAGTCCCTAACGAG
>JBJEAU010000096.1:0-24586 GCA_051869355.1 Prevotella sp.
CCTACTGGAAATACAAAAACAAGGAAAAGGAGAATCAAACGACATGAAACTTAAACCTTCTATAGAACTGCACGACATGGGCGACACCGTCATCGCTGTCTGCAAACACGACGGCGGGTCGCCCAAGCTTTACCGATTCAATGCCACGGGCGGTTTCATCCTGCAATGTCTGCAAACTGAGACGCAGATAGAAGCCGTGGCAGCCCAACTGGTGCAGCATTACGATATCAGTGAAGCCGAGGCGCTGGCCGGGGTCAACGACTTCGTGGCACAGATTACCGATTTGGGACTGTTGGCATAACATCCTCTTGTGGATAAATATCAGATGTAAATCGTAAAGGTGGCGTTTACGACCCGTAAATGCCACCTTTACGACGCTAATCATGGCCTTTAGCTCTTGGATTAGTCATTCCTTTGAAAAGTGCCCTCACCCCCATAGACATATACAAGAAACAGACTTTGCAACTATGTAGGGACATACTTGCAAAGTCTGTGTGGGGTTGATATTCACTTACCGCATCGATACGGGGGTTGACAGCCTATCGGCAGGCCCAATAATTGCCGTCGCCCATGGCGGTACGAACCTTGTAGAGGCCGGCCTCGTTGAGCGTCACGTCCATCTGCTCGCCTGTGGGCAGCGTAGCCTTGACGGTGCCATCGGCATTGAAGCGGAAGATCTCCTTGGTCTGTCCGTTTTCCACCTGCGACCAGCTGTCAGTCTCCTTATCATAGAGGAACTTGAGCATCTCGCCATCGGGCTTGGTGATTTCATAACCGTCTTGGAGCGTCTTCACGGCATAGTATTTGCCGTCCTGCCCCATCACCTGCTGGGTCTTGCCCACATTCTTGGCCAGCGGATTGCTGCCGCTCCAGAACTCAACGGTGTTGAAAATGAAGAGGTCGCCCACACCACAGACAGCGTATGCAGGAGAGATGATGATAAAAATCAGTTCGTTGAGGAACTTATTGTCTGTCACGTCTTTGTTCCAGTCCAACACCCTGTTGAAAAGACCGAAAGAGCCGAGGCAGGAGCTACAAAGCAACATGCCTGCGAGGAGGAATGTAGAGAGTCTTAAATGCTTTTTCATAATCATGTCATTTTAGTGATTTGCTAATACAGGGTAAATTTACGAATTATATTCTGTAAACTCCGTGCGTTTCCCTATTTTAACACAACTTTTCGCTTTGTTGACATGTCACAAAGCTACTCCCAAATAGCGGATCAGAGATAGAAGATAGCCTCATTGCCCTCGTTGAAGAGCAGGTCGAGGACACTCAGATTGGGCAGGAAACCATGTTTCTGCCGGTAGACCTGGTAATAAGGCACAGGGAGAAACTGCTCGTCTGGCAGCGGATGCTTGGGGCGGATGGCATCGCGAAAATCGTGCATACCAGCGGTGTCGGCCACATAGGCATCGGTCGTGGAGATGGTGGGACGGATATCGATGAGTTCGCACATTTTGAGGGTTATCTCCATATTGAAGTCGAACAGAAACTCCCACCGTCTCTCAAAAAACGGACGGATATCGTCCGCATAATATTCGAAGAAAGGACTCTCGCCATAGGCCGACATCAAGGCGTTCCAGTGCAGATGCCGCCAGTTGCCGTGGTCGCTCACCCTGATGTCGCGCATGGCGCACTTGAGCCCATCGTAGCGCTCGATGGGCACCGAGAGGGTCTGCACCCCCTGCGTGGTGGCGATGGTACAACGGTTGCGATAGGTCTGCTTGATATAGTGGTCGTAGCACTCTATCAGGCAACGGTCGTAGCAGTTCAGTTTCTGATACCACTGCACGGGACCGAAATAGGCAGAGGAGAGAATGGCGGTGGTCATGGGAGGGTTTTGAGCCATCGTTGCCGATGGAATCGCATATTTTGGAAGTTGTACAGGATCAAGAATGCCCGCCCGATGATGTGCTGCTCATGCACGAGGAGTCGGTGCGACGCGCTGTCGGTACCCACAAGATAGTGGCCGGCAGGTCTGCATGTACATATCTGGTAACGGTCGGGGATGACAAAACGCTTGCCGTAAGCGGTGATGGTGTCGCCGGGCACAGCGACCACCCGCCCCATGAGCACAGGGCGTGCGGAAATCCTGTGCGTGGAGTCTGCAGGACTGTTGAACGCGATGAAATCGCCCTTTTTGACGGGTGATTTCATCCAACGGGTATAACTGAAGATAGAATCGCCCCCCGTACGGAGCCCGTAGCTCCAGCGGTTGACGAGCACCCTGTCTCCTGCTACGAGATGGGGGGCAAGGATATTGTCGGGGATGGCGTAGACCGTGACCGCCAAGGCCCGCACCAGCAGGATGACCACTGCTGCGCAGGCCAATGCCACTACGGTGTTAACGGCATCCCTCATGAATGATGTGGTTTTATTTGATATTGTCCACCCACTTGAAGATCCGGTTCCAGCGTATGCCACCAAATCCGTGGCGATCCGGGTCGGAACTCCACCATACAAACAGCGGTTTGCCCACGATATGGTCTTCGGGCACAAATCCCCAATAGCGTGAATCGGCCGAATTGTGCCGGTTGTCGCCCATCATCCAGTAATAATCCATCTTAAAGGTATAACTGTGAGCCAGTTTGCCATTGATATAGATCTGACCGTGCTTCACGTCGAGCTGGTTGCCCTCGTACACACGGATGGGACGCTCATAGATGGCAATATTCTTCTCGTTGAGCTGTATGGTAGCCCCTTTCTTGGGAATCCATACTGGTCCATAGTTGTCGCGGGTCCATCCTGTCACAGCGTTGAGCGGATAGAGGTCGCCCGTATAGGCCTCGCGGTTGAGCGACAGGTGCTCCACCAGGTCGCGGCGCTGCTGCAATGCCTTGACGGCAGCCTTGGTCAGCGGCAGGTACCCATTCTGGTTGAGACTGGCAAGGTCTTCCATCGAGATGCCGAGCTGCTTCATCAGCTCATCGGGCATTTCCTTTTTCAGCTTCAGGTTATAGGTGTACTGCACGTTTTCGGGCTCCTTGTTGGGTTTCCCGTCAAGATAGACAATGCGGTCCTTGATCTGGAGCGTCTGTCCGGGAAGTCCCACACAGCGCTTGACATAATTCTCGCGGCGGTCGGTAGGACGGCTGTCTATGTCGCCGTATTCGCTCGGATTGTTGGCGATATAGTTGCGTCCGAGGGTATAGATACGGGCAAAATAGTCGCGCTGCTCCTGCGGATTGAGGTTGGCCACATCCACCGGCGCGCCATTGTTTTGCTCATAGATCTGCTGTCCGAACGAGTAGGCCATCAGATAATAGTCGGAAGCCTGCCATCTCATGTCGGTAACGATGGTGTCGCCGGCAGGATAGTTGAAGACCACAATGTCATTGAGCTGCACATCGCCCAGTCCCTTCACCCTGCGATAGTCCCAATGGGGCCACTCTATATAACTCTTGGTGTTGAAGACGGGGAGCGTGTGCTGCGTGAGGGGCATGGTAAGCGGTGTCTCCGGGATGCGGGGGCCATAGCTCACCTTGCTCACAAACAGGTAATCGCCTGTGAGGAGCGACTTCTCCAACGAACTGGAAGGTATCACATAGTTTTGGAAGAAATAGAGGTTGATGAAGTAGACGGCCACCAGGGCAAAGACCAGCGCGTCTACCCACGACATGACGAAGCGCACGGGGCCTTCGGCATCCTTCCACCACTGCCAGCGTATCTTCTTGGTGATATACACATCATATATAAAGGGGACAACGATGAGTCCCAGCCAGCTCTTGACCCAAACGAGGAAGAGCAGGTATAGCACGAGCACACCCAGGAACTTCATCCACTGCATCTTCATGTTGAGTTTGGCTTTTTCCTTGTCTATCATGGCGGTCTTAGAATTTAAAGAGATCAGACGTGGTGAGCAGTCCCTCGTGGTTGTAAGTGTATTCTGCGGCCAACACTGCACCGAGCGCGAAGCCCCTGCGCGAGTGTGCGTCGTGGGTAATGGTAATCTGGTCGGCCTCCGAATCGTAGATGATGCTGTGTATGCCGGGCACCTCGTCGCGGCGGATGCTCTCGATGGCCAAGGTGTCTGCCCCTACCTCGTTGGAGCCGCTCGCTGTGCCGTCGGGGGCTATCTGCAGACCCTTCTCCCACTTGTTCTTACGGTCCAAGTTGTCGATCAACTCCTCGGCCAGCGTGATGGCGGTGCCGGAGGGAGCGTCCAACTTGTGGATATGGTGGGTCTCCTCCATGCGGACATCGTACTGGGAGAAACCATTCATGATCTTGGCGAGATACTTGTTGACTGCTGAGAAGATGGCCACGCCGATGCTGAAGTTGGAAGCCCAAAACAGCGTGTGCGCACCGTCCTTGGTCAGCGCCATCACATCTTCCTTGTGCTCATTCATCCATCCCGTGCTGCCGCTCACCACCTTCACGCCATGCTTGAAGGCACGCAGATAGTTGCCATAGGCTGCTGTGGGACTGGTAAACTCGATGGCCACGTCGGCAGACGCGAATGCAGGCGAATCGAAGTCGTCTTGGTTGTCTATGTCTATGATACTCACGATCTCGTGGCCACGCTGCTTGGCAATTTCCTCAATCATGTGGCCCATTTTGCCGTAACCGATTAGTGCTAATTTCATATTTTGTCTTGATAGTTTATACAGTACCGTCATCGGCAGACACGCCTCCACCTGCGAGACGGTGTGCGTATCACCCCCACGCAGTGCAAACAAAAGGCATCTCTGCGGCCAGAGCTCTTGAAACACAAGGGTCTGACAATGGGCAAAGGTACGCATAAAAAGCGAGAATGAGGCAGAATGCCCGATTTATTTTTCTTTTTCTTTCAAACATTCCGAAAAATTTAGTAGATTTGCAGTCTATATAGGTTTTCCAAGGCATCATGGAAGAATTGTTACACTATGTTTGGAAGCACAAACTGTTTCCGCTGGGCGAGATGAAGACCACCGACGGCCTGCCGGTCGAGGTGATCGACACGGGTCTGCCTAACCGGCACGCCGGCCCCGACTTCTTCAATGCCAAGGTACGTATCGGGGAAACCCTGTGGGTGGGCAATGTGGAGATACACGGGCAGGCATCGGACTGGTACCGGCATGGCCACGACCACGACCCGAAATATGACAACGTGGTGCTGCATGTGGCCAAAGTGGTGGACACCGAGGTGAAGACGGCCGATGGACACGCTATCCCACAGGTGGAACTGCCCGTCCCACAGTCGGTCACTGACCATTATCAGGAACTGGTGGCCACAGACCATCGGGTGCCTTGCCATCAGGTACTGCCCCATCTCAGTCCGCTCACCGTACATGGGTGGCTGAGTGCGCTGCTGATAGAGCGGCTGGAGCACAAGACACGGTCTATCGGCGAACGGTTGGCCCGTTGCGAAGGTTCGTGGGAGGCCGCCTACTTCACCACGCTGGCCCGTAACTACGGATTCGGGGTCAACGGCGATGCCTTCGAGGCTTGGGCAGCGACCATTCCCCTGCATGCGGTGGACCACCACCGCGACGACCTCTTCCAGATAGAAGCCATCTTCATGGGGCAGGCTGGCCTGCTGCAGCCTGAAGCCATCCCCGAGCGCCACAGAGAGGCCGCACTGGCCGATGGTTACTTCGCACGGTTGCAGCGCGAATACCAATATCTGGCCCACAAGTTCGGTCTCAAGCCGATCGACTGCCATCTGTGGCGCTTCTTACGGTTGCGTCCCCAGAATTTTCCGCACATACGGCTTTCGCAGTTGGCACGGCTCTACTATGAGCGGCGGGCGGGACTGAGTCAGGTGCTTGCATGCCAGTCGGCGAAAGAGTTGGCCGACACATTGCGCATTTCAGTCACTCCCTATTGGCAGAATCACTATACATTCGGTGCTCCCTGTGAGCCGAGCGACAAGACGCTGTCGGCAGCGTCGCTCAATCTGCTGATGATCAATACCGCCATCCCCATGCTCTTTGCCTATGGCCGGCACAAGGGGGCGGAGGCGCTCTGCGACAGGGCATACAGCCTGCTCGAAGAACTGCACGCCGAGGAGAACCATATCGTCAGGATGTGGCGCGAGTGTGGGTTGAAGGTGGCACATGCCGGTGACTCGCAGGCGCTGATACAACTCAAAACCCAATACTGTGACCGAAAGGACTGCCTGAGATGCCGGTTCGGGTACGAGTTTATTAAAGGTAAAAAAGTAAAACTGTAAAAAGGTAAAACAGGCTTTTAAAGGTAAAACGGTAAAAAGGTAAAAGGGTAAAACGGTGAATGTGTAGGGACGCACGTTCGTGCGTCCGTCTTAGGAACCATTCGCGCGTCTGCCTCTGATACATAACAAAACGGTTAAACGGAAAGGAAATAGATATAAATGAAGAGCAACTACGTTTTTGAGACACGCATGGACGTGAGAGACTACGAGTGCGATATCCAGGGTATTGTCAACAATGCCAACTATCTGCATTATATCGAGCATACCCGACACCTGTTCCTGCAACAAACAGGACTAAGTTTTGCCCAGTTGCACGAACAGGGCATCGATGCGGTGGTGGCAAGGATGAACCTGCAGTACAAGGTGCCCTTGCGCTGCGACGACGCTTTCATCTCGCGATTGGCCATCGCCAAGGAAGGACTCAGATACGTGTTTCACCAAGATATCTTCCGCGCTGCTGACGACAAACTCTGTTTCCGCAGCGTGGTAGAACTCGTTGTACTCATCCACGGTCGTTTAGGTTACAGCGAAGCCTACGACCAGGCGTTTGCGCCCTACCTCACCCCAAGCGAAGAATGACAGAAACGCAAGAAATCATCGATTCCATCGCGCTCACCCGCATCAGTTTCTACAATCTGACGGGCATGCTGGAGCTTTACAGGCGGTTAGGGTCTGCCTCGGAGGTACTGAGCCATCATACCCATATACGCGATGTGCTGCCCGAGGCTTCTCCACGGTTGGTAGAGGCTTTCCGCGACATCAGCGAGCCCCTGCGCCGGGCGCAGATAGAGTACGAGTGGGACATAGCCAACCATGTTACGCCCCTGTGTCTGGCCGACCCGCGCTACCCCGAGCGGCTGCGCCATTGCCCGGATGCGCCTCTCGTACTTTACTACAAGGGCTCGGCAGACCTCAATCAGGCCAAGGTCATCAATATGGTCGGCACCCGCCGCTGTACGGCCTACGGACAAGACATCGTGCGGCGCTTCCTCGCCGACCTCAAGCCGTATTGCCCACAGGTGCTGGTGGTGAGCGGACTGGCTTATGGCATCGACATCTGTGCCCATCGGCAAGCCTTGGCCAACGGATACGAGACGGTGGGCGTGCTGGCACACGGCTTGGACGACCTGTACCCGCCACGCCACCGCGCCACGGCAGAAGAGATGATACGGCAGGGAGGACTGCTCACCGAGTTTATGACCACCACCAATGCCGACAAGATGAATTTTGTGCGGCGCAACCGTATCGTGGCAGGACTATGCGATGCCACCCTGCTGGTGGAGAGTGCGCCCAAGGGAGGTGGACTGATTACCTGCGAGATAGCACAGGGCTATGGACGCGACGTGTTTGCCTTTCCTGGCCCCGTGGGAGCCGAGAGCAGCCGCGGATGCAACAACCTGATCCGCGACAACGGGGCTGCCCTCGTCTCAGATGCAGCCGACCTGATACATGCCATGGGCTGGGACAACGACCGCCAGCGCCTGTCTGCCCGGCAATCGGGCATCGAGCGGCAACTGTTTCCGCAACTGTCGGCAGAGGAGCAGCGGGTGGTCGACGCACTGCGCACCAACAACGACCTGCAGATCAATATCCTCACCGTCAAGACCGCCCTCCCCGTGCCCACGCTTACGGCCACGCTGTTCACGCTGGAGATGAAGGGGGTAGTGAGGTCTTTGGCCGGCGGTATCTATCATCTTATCAACTGACAAACTGCATTTGCAACACATGAAAATAGGCACGATTGATTTTGGCGAACGCCCTCTGTTTCTCGCTCCGATGGAAGATGTGACCGACATCGGTTTCCGTATGCTCTGCAAGCGCTACGGCGCGGCGATGGTCTACACCGAATTTGTGTCGGCCGAGGCCGTGATACGCTCCATCAAATCCACCCTCGACAAGATGGTCATCAACGACGAGGAGCGCCCCGTAGGCATCCAGATCTACGGACGCGACGTAGACTCGATGGTCGAGGCCGCCAAGGTGGTGGAGCAGGCGCATCCTGATGTAATCGATATCAACTTTGGCTGTCCGGTCAAGAAAGTGGCGGGCAAGGGAGCCGGAGCTGGCATGCTCCGAAACATCCCGCTGCTGCTCGACATCACCCGCGAGGTGGTGAAGGCTGTGCATGTGCCTGTTACCGTGAAGACCCGACTGGGCTGGGACTGCAACAACCTGGTCATTACCACATTGGCCGAACAACTGCAAGACTGCGGTATCGCCGCCCTCACCATACACGGACGCACCCGAAGCCAGATGTACACGGGACAGGCAGACTGGACGCTCATCGGAGAGGTGAAGCGCAATCCCCACATCCACATCCCCATCATCGGCAACGGCGACATCACCACCCCCGAGGCCGCCCGCGAGGCTTTCGAACGTTACGGCGTAGACGCGGTGATGGTGGGTCGCGCCACCTTTGGCCGCCCCTGGGTGTTCAAGGAGATGCGCGAGGGCGTAGACTCGCTGACCATCGACGACAAGATAGACATCTTGGAGGAGCAGTTGCGCATCAATGTGGCGCGCATCGACGAGTATCGCGGCATCCTGCACACCCGACGCCATCTGGCGGCAAGTCCTATATTCAAAGGCATCCCCGACTTCAGGCAGACGCGCATCGCCATGCTCCGCGCCGAGACCGTGGACGAGCTCACCGGCATCCTCGAAACCTGCCGCCAACGGCTCAGGTCCTCTTCGTAACAGTCCCCTTTGTCACAACTCATTAATAATCATACACTTAAACAACCATGAAATCTGCACTGATTACCCTCCTTCTGGCTTGCGTCATGGGGCTCCATGCGCAAGACACCGTATCGCTGTCCCAGTTTGTCTCTCCTCCCCATGCCGCCCGGCCACAGGTTTGGTGGCACTGGATGAATGGCAACATCTCCAAAGAGGGCATCCGCAAAGACCTGCTGTGGATGCACCGCATGGGCATCGGCGGCGTGCACCTGTTTGATGCCGGCCTCGATACGCCCCAGATTGTACCCAAACGCATCGAATACATGACACCAGCTTGGCAGGACTGTCTCCGCTACGCCCTCCATCTGGCCGACTCGC
Source organism: Prevotella sp. (assembly GCA_051869355.1). Lineage (GTDB taxonomy): Bacteria > Bacteroidota > Bacteroidia > Bacteroidales > Bacteroidaceae > Prevotella. The sequence continues at coordinate 9,215 of JBJEAU010000096.1, forward strand.
TCGGCATGGAGGTCACCATCGCCTCGGCTCCGGGCTGGAGCAACACGGGCGGGCCGTGGGTGCCTCTCGACGATGCCATGAAGCGGCTCACATGGCGCGATACCGTGGTGTGCGGAGGGCAGCGCCAGCAGATACAGTTGCCAGCTCCCTACACGGTGAGCGGCACTTATCAGGACGTGCCCACCTACATCCGTTCCCGACAGGTGCCTTACTACCGCGACCTCTACGTGCTGGCCACACGGGTGCCCGACGGCGAAGTGTCCATGCACGAGATGGTGGCGCGCGTCAGTTCGCCCACCGGGCGATTCTCATTAGACCGCCTGTGCGACGGCGACCTCAACCACATGGACACGCTCAAGGCCGACAAGAAGCGCAAGCGGTCGTGGATCGCCTTCGAACTGCACAAGCCCTACCGTATCAAGTCTCTCAGCATCGCCACCTCGCACCGGCTGGGCGGCTGGCAGATATCGCCCTACGCTCCCCTCAAGTACTTGGAGTGCAGCCAAGACGGCATCCATTACAAAAAGGTGTGCAACATCCCCAACGGGGCGGCTCCCTTGCAAACGGTAGACATTCCCGACACCGAAGCCCGCTTTTTCCGCATCGTGTGCCAGAGCAGCGCCGAGGCCATCGGCATCGCCGAACTGGTGTTGCATACGACCGATCGGGTGAACCATGCCGAGGAGAAAGGTGGCTTCGCAAGCATCATCCGCGTCAACGATTTTGCCACTCCCTCCACCCCCGACGCCACTCCGCTGGCCGATGTGAGAGACCTCACGGCTTACAGAACCTCCGACAGCACTGTGGTATGGGATGTGCCCCCCGGCCGCTGGCGCATCTACCGTTTCGGCTACTCGCTGACGGGCAAGGAAAACCATCCCGCGTCGCCCGAGGCCACAGGATTGGAGGTAGACAAGTACGACTCGGCGGCTGTGCGCCGCTACATGGAGCAGTACATCGACACCTACCGCCAAGCCGTGGGCGACAGCATGATCGGACAGAGGGGCATCAGCGGACTGCTGATAGACAGTTACGAGGCAGGATGTGCCACATGGACTCCCCGTATGCGCGAGGAGTTTGCCCGGCGCAGGGGCTACGACCTGCTGCCGTGGCTGCCTGCCCTCACGGGAACGATAGTGGAAAGTGCCGACAAGACCGATGCCTTCCTCTACGACTGGCGCACCACACTGGCCGAACTCATCACCCAAAACCTCTATACCCAGGTGCAGGAGATTGCCCACCGGCACGGCCTCACCACCTATTTTGAAGGAATGGAAGACCGGCGGGCGTTTATCGCCGACGGCATGGCCGTGAAGAGCTGCGGCGACATTCCCATGGCCGCCCAGTGGGCACGCTTGGCCATGCTCAACATGAAGGACGACGAGTTTCGGGAGAAGCAGGCCGACATGCGCGAGTCGGCTTCGGTGGCGCATGTGTATGGACGGCGGTTGGTGGCGGCCGAATCGCTCACGGCCTACGGCCCCGAGCGCAAAGACAGTCTGGCGCACAATTTTGCCCCCGCCGCCCTCAAGCCCGTGGCCGACATGGAGTTTGCCTCGGGCATCAACCGCATCGTGCTGCACGAGTCGCCTCACCAGCCCACCGACACCCACCGCCCGGGCGTGGGACTCGGCGTGTACGGCCAATGGTTCAGCCGGCACGAGACATGGGCTGAGATGGCGCGCCCGTGGATGGACTATCTGGCGCGGAGCAGTTATCTGCTGCAGGCAGGGCAGCCAGTGGTGGATGTAGCCTACTTCTACGGCGAAGAGGCCAACGCCGCGGCACTCTACGAGCAGTCGCTGCCCAACGTGCCGACTACGGTGGCCTACGATTTCATCAATCCCCATGCGCTGACAGCGCTCACCACCGTGCAAGACAGCATGCTGGTCACCCCATCGGGCATGCGCTACCGTCTGCTGGCCCTCGACGACAATGCCCGCCGCCTCTCGCTGCCCATGCTGCGCCGCCTCCACCAGTTGGTAGACCAAGGCATACGCCTCTGCGGGCAACCGCCCGTGGCCTGCATCGGCACCGCGACCGACACCACCGAGTTCAGACGGCTGGTGGACGACATCTGGCACCGTGGCCACCACCATGTGGTAGAAACCGATTCGGTGGCCGTGGCGCTCCACCGATTGCAACTGCAACCCGATGTCGTGGCCGACGACATGAGCCACATCCGCTTCGTGCACCGCACCATCGGAGACACCGAGGTGTATTGGCTCAACAACCGCAGCCGGCAGCCCGTCAGTCGCACCTTCAGTTTCCGTGTCACGGGCAAACAGGCCGAGATCTGGCATCCCATTACCGCACAGGCGCAGCCCGCCACCTATGCCGTGGGCACACACGCCACCCATGTCAGCCTCTCCCTGCAGCCTGCCGAGGCGCTCTTTGTCGTCTTCCGCGGCCGTCCCCATACCGGGCTCCGGCACCGTGCTGCCCGTACCGACACCGTAGGCATCCACCCCGCCTCCACGCCGTGGACCATCTGTCTGCCCAAGGGATGGGGCACGCCCGAGCTGCTGGTGACCGACACGCTGCATGCCCTGAGCCGCTATCCCAAGCATGCGCTCGACTCGGCCTCGCTCCACGCCGTACGCCACTTCTCGGGCACCGCCACCTACCGCACCACCCTGCATCTGCCCGCCACCTATATGGGCACCCGGCAGGTGCTCCACCTGGGCACGGTGTACCACGTGGCACAGGTAAGGGTAAACGGCCACGATGCCGGCATCTGCTGGACGGCTCCCTATGAGGCTGAGGTCACCGGACTGGTGCATCCCGGCGACAACGAGATAGAGATACAGGTGGCCAACACGTGGCGCAACCGCCTCGTCGGCGACCATTTCGCCCCCACCGATGCCCCCCACTATGCCTTCACCTCGTTCCCGTGGAGCAAGAAGGCCACGCGCAAGCTCGACCCCTCAGGACTGTTGGGTCCCGTGTATCTCATCGCCACCCGCAGTGGGGACAATCCTTGAATATAAAAGGATAGGAAAAGGGGAGAAGGCTGCACCGTCCAGCCTGTAGGGACACACCTCGGTGTGTCCGCCAGCAGTCAGCACCTTTGCATGAGAGACACTCCCACCCTGCGGACACACCGAGGTGTGTCCCTACAGGCCGGACAGTGCGGACAATGTGTTTCTTGCGGAGGGTGAGGGCACCATTCCATCAAAGCGTGAGGGCACTCCCCAAACCTAAATGCCACCTTTACGACGCTAATCATGGCCTTTAGCACCCGTAAACGCCATGTTTAGCCCTGCGGTCTGTATCCCAGAAAAACAAAACCACCCATCCAAGGACAATGGGGATGGGTGGCTGACTAAACTTAAAGAACCTATGTGAAAGAGAAAAAGTATCCTTTGTCAGGAATCGGAATGACCTACACAATCGGTCAAAGCAACCGAAACCGCTTGCCGGCGTTCCATCGCACGGTGAGGGGCTTGGCCTCCCTGCCGTTCACGATGGGTACCACGTGGATATAGCGGTCTACCGTGTAGCGGCGGAGATAGGTATAGCTCACACGGATAGTCGTGCGTTCCCGCGGCTTGAGCCTCACCACCTCGGGCATCTTCAGCACGGTGTTGTTGGGCATGCGCTTAAACTTCACCGTCATGGGCTTGTCGGTATCGTTGGCCATCTTCAGTTCGTAGGTATGCTGCTGCCCTACGCGCAGGCAGGGGAAAGGCAGTATCTGCTGGCTCATCCACAATCCGTGTCCGAAGCAGAAAGGATGGTCCTCCTCCACAGGATGCAGGCAGGGGGTGATGTTGGCCTTGATCCACAGTCGCACATACTGCTTGCCATCGTTGAGCAAGAGCACCACCTGCTTGGCAAAGTTGCCCTGCTTGTGGTCTGGGTCGAAGGAGACAGTGACCTTGGCCGTCTCGCCAGGTCTCACCGCGCGCCGGGTGTAGTCGGCCACCATACAGCCGCACCACGTGTTGACTGCCGAGATGGCCACCGGCTTCTTGCCCGTATTGCGGAGCGTGAAAATGTGGCTCACCTTGCCGTCGCGCTCGTAGATGGTGCCGAAGTCGTGGACACGCTCCACCGGCTTGAAGGTTTCCAAAAATGCGGGCTGGCCTGTCTGCGCCATGCCCGAGACAGCGGGGACAAGCGCCAAGAGCCATCCCAAGAGGTATCGTATCATACGCTGGTTTCGAGAGAGATTTCAAAAGGAGGGAACACAGGTCGTGTGGGAACGGCCACATGCCCCTCCTTTCCACTAATATTCTTGATTGTCTAACGAGTTTTCAGTCTGCAAAAGCGAAGTTGAATGATAAGTCACAATAGCCCCATTGCGGATAATTCCATGCCCAATGGCTCTTATTGAATGTAAATTCAATCTTCACATAGCGCGCCGGCACACCCCCATAGAGCACATACCAGCTGTGCCAATCATTGTCCCTTACCGTACCATTGCCGGTAGTCTCGCCTATGTCGGTCCACTGGCTGTTGTCTGTGCTGAAATAGAGATGGGCATTGGTCATCACATAGCAGTCGAGCATGAAGGAAGACACCTTGTGTGCGGCACCCAAGTCGATTACCACCTCGGCCGATTCGATTCGGGTGGCTGTGGGGCTCCATCTGGAGGTGGCCATCGCAGCCGGGTCAAAATTTACGGCACTCACACAGCTCCACACGTCATCGCCATTGCTCTGGATGGTACCATTGATAGCGCTTGGCGAGGCATTGATGATAGAGTTTTTGGTATCTACCTTGATATAGACGATATCATCCTCTTCGTAAACCACCCCATTGGCAAACGAGGTCTGCAACCGCAGGGGGATGAGGTAGCTGCCCTCGATGGTCTGGGCCACGGCATCGGGTACGCTGATGCGTATGCCCTCAGTGGTCTGTGTATCACCTTCCTTAACGGTACCCGGGGTGATGGTGAGCTGGCTCTGTACCGCTGCGGGCAGCGGATCATAACTGGTGCCGTGGCTCTCGTTATAGGCAGCTATCAGACTGTTGTCGACCACCAGCGTACCCTGCATGTCGCCCGATACGGCGCACAGGTTGGCAAACGGCACAGTGGCGCTGATGCCGCCAAAGGTTCCCACCGGCGTGTGAACCACGTTGCAGCTGATCTCCGTAGAGCCCGTGACAGAGGTGAAGTTGTCGGCATCGGAGGTATTGACGATGATAAACGCCTTGTCCATCTCGGTGCTGGCTGTTACAGGACGGGTGCCTGTGCTGCCATCCACACCCTCGAGCACCAACTGTACAGGGATGATATAGGTAGGCTCGGTGAGAGAGGCCAACTTATCGGCAGACAGCGAGATGGTGACAGGCTTCTCTGTCATACTCTTGCCCACACCGATGCCCGATGGGGTGGTGGTCATGGCTGCCAGCACATCAGCCGAAGGCATGGCATAGTCGGTGCCGTTGGCTTCGTTATACTTGGCCACCTCGGCATGGTCTGCCAGCACAGCCGCAGAGAGGCGCACGCTATCAGTAGCATTGTACTGCATGCTGACAGTAAGGTCGGCTGCCACACGCCCGAACACGCCGGCCGGTGTGCGGAGCACCTGGCAACGCGAGTCGGCATTGAGCGTGGGACGGAGATACACCACATTGGTGGCGCTGCCATCAATGTCATAAGTCTCTTCATCGCTACAGCCGGTGAGGATGGCTGCCCCGAAGAGCAGCATCCCACACGACTTGAATATACGTTTGATTTCCATTCTTTTCATTGTTGTTAGGTTGTAGTATTGTGATTAGTACGGGCACTTGTGGTTAGCAATCCACGCAGGGGCGCCGCTTCGTGCCACCGCATTGTAGCCATGACCGGTCTGGTCGAGGATAGAGCCATCTTCCTGCTGGTCTGTGCCGCAGAATCTCCAGTATGCCACCAGTCCCTCAGTCTTCGGATCCACATAGCAGATGTTGTTGAGCAACTGGGCAGGAGTACGGGCAACACGCCATACACGGAACTCGCTCACATAACCGTTGAGATAGCGGCCGCCGGCCGAATAGCCGATGGCAAAGGGACCGTTGTTGTCGCCATAGGAGGTACCATAGTCGTAGCTCCACACCAGCGAAATCTCGCCTGTGGCCTTGACGGGATCGCCCATCGGCTCGCCATCGAGGTACATGTTGATCTCCTTACCGTCGTAGACGCAGGCAAAGTGGCACCACTTCTTGGTGGGGAAGTGCGTGGGGAACGTGGTGGGGTGCGCCGTACCCTTGTCGGGCTGGTCCCATGAGGGTGCGCCCGTCTTGCCGCCGGCCAACTGGAGCTGGTCCTTGTCGCAGCTCACGTCGCCAAAGCGGAGCAGGAAGTTTTCCTCGCATCCCATGAGGGTCGAGATGTAGGGATTGCGGCTCTGGAATTCGTTCACATACACCTTGCACTCCATCGTGAGCTGGGCGAAGTGGCCAAGGTCCTCATTGTTGCGGAATCCGGGCACCAGGAAAGCCTTGCCGTTGATGTCGGCCACCTCGGTCGTGATGATGGGCACAAAGACGATATAGGCCGTAGAGCAAGCCTCGAGCAGATTGCCGTCGCTCTTGACACGCACAGGGAGACAGTAGTTCTTGCCCTCCTCAAACTGGGTGGGGTCGGCAATCATCAGTTTGGCCACGGTCGACACAAAGTGGCCGGGACGGATGGCCACCTGGGCATCCTCTATGCTGTACGCATTGGTGGGAGGCAGCACATAGTCGGCATTGTTGGCCTCGTTGTAGGCCGTGAGCAGTTCGGGAGCCGCCTCAAAGGTTCCCTTGATTTCCTCTGTCACCTTGGCAGTGCAGGTGAGCGACAGCTCCACGCAGTCATTGCCCTCAAATCCCTTACGGATGGTATTCTTCTGCTGAGTGCCGGTGATATAGACCACATCGCGGTAGTCGGCATTGCTCTCCTCGCAAGCCACTGCCAGCAGGGCCACTGCAGCCATCAGCAAATATTTTATCTTGTTCATAATGGTTGGTTGTCTTTAGTTAATGTTGGTTCTCACTCTCCTGTTTATTCGAAGATGGCCGGATTCTGTATCTGTATGCCATGACGCATGTTGGCATAGTTGTTGCATCCGTAGCCGGTGTTGATATAGTCGCGGTGCATGAAGAATGCCCCGAATCCACCCTTACGGCCTGTCGCCGGCTGGTAGCGGGCGTAGGTGAGCAGCTGGCCACACTCGGCAGCCTTCCAGTTGTCGCCCACATTCTCGGTATAGACCACTTTCTCCGTAGGACAGCCGCTGAAGGGCACACGTCCGGGTGACCCACCGTAGGTCTGGTTCACGTACCAGTTGGTGTAAGGATTGGTCTCGGAACCGGGAGTGGAGCCATAGTAGTCGATGCAGAGCAGTTTGGTGGGGTCGCCCTTGATGGTGAATCCGTCATCGTAGACCAGTTCGTTCTCGCTGCTGGCCATCGGACCGACAAACTGTCCGACATAGGCCACGAAGAAGTCGAGGTTGCTGCCCGAGAGGGGGTCGCCCTCCGGCTCATAGTCCATGTCGATGCCGTCCAACCCATTCTCAAAGATGGGGCGCAGCAGGTCTTTGGCGTATGCCATCATGGCTCCCTCGGGGTCGTTCTGGTCTACCCAGATGTCCTGATAGAACTCGGGGCGGGTGCGGATGCGGATGATGGTGGGCACGACAAACTTGGTGCCTTTCACCTCTTGCACAAACTTCATCTCCTTATACACCTCGGGCAGATAGTGGGTGTCTACATGGGTGGAGTCGTCGGAGGGAATACCGCCCCAGAGTGAGCAGATATCGAGCGAGTCGGGCAAGCCGAGGAAGCGGGTAGCAGGCGAATACTGCTGTGTATAGTCCGAGAACCATCCCCACGCGATGCTGTGGTCGCTCTTCTTATAGTCGCGCAGGTTCTGGTAATACTGCGGACTGTAGGTGTAAGGGTCTACAATGGTCTCGTTTTCGATGTCGGTGTCGCACGCAACAAACAGGTTTCCGACCACGAAGAGTGTCAATATATATCTGAAAAGTTTCATACTTTTGATCGATTTACGGGGTTAGTGTCTTGGATTCTTGTCCCACCAGAGCTTGGTGTCGCCGTTGTCGGCCCCGCCCAGCAGGGTTACAGCCGCACGCACATTGTCGGCATTGTTGGAATACTCGTTGGCAGGGAAGCGCAGGCGACGGATGCCGGGGGTGGAACTTACCGCACCGCTGCTGGCGTTGTAGTCTATGGCAAACTGCTTGGGATATCCGGTGCGCCGATACTCGCTCCAGGCCTCCTGTCCGTCGGGGAAGATGGCCAGATACTTCTGAGTGATGATACGCTCCAGCTTCTCCTCAAACGCCGCAGCCTCATCCCAAGCCACCGTGATGGTGCTCACGGCTGCTGCATCGCGCCGATTGCCGCTGTTGTCCTTGAATTCGGCCGGCGCACTCTGGCTGTCGGCGATATAACTGTCGGCTCCCGACACGCCCTCTTCGGCAAACGAAGCCTTGATGCCACTCTCGTAGAGACTCTGGACGGTGCCTTCGCCCATGTCCCAGCGCAACTTGGCCTCGGCACGGAGGAAGAAGCTCTCGGCCCCCGACATCCACTGCATGGGACTGTTGCTCTCTACGTTCATGGCAGAAGTGCTGTTGGTGTACGCACTCTGGTTGTTGATGCGCAGTCCGGGGTACACGCCGTGTATGCCTCCGCCGTTGGCAGCCTCGGCAAAGTAGGCTTTGGCACGCGGGTCGCTGTAACCATTGAGGTAACTGTCGATGGTAGCGCCCATGCGCATGTCGCCCCAGCTGTGGGTCACCTCCCAGAAGGGATTCAGGTAGGAATATTTGGAACCGTTGACATGGATGGCGGCTTTCTCCAAGAAACCGATGGTGCTGTCGAACGATTTCTGTGCCTCGGTACGGGCCAGCGCTGCATCGGCGTAGACCACGCGCAAAGCCAGACGCAGGCGCAACGTGTTGGCAAACTGAATCCAACTCTCCACGTCGCCGCCAAACACGTAGTCGAAATTGGCCAGCAATTTGGACGACGGAGAGGCTGTGTAATACTCGGTCAGCACGCTGATGGCATCGTCGAGTTCGGCAAAGAATGTCTTGTAGACCTCTTCCTGTGCATCGTAGGCGATGTTGATGCCGGTTCCGAAACGTGTATAGGGAATGGGGCCATACATATCGGTGATGCGGCTCATGCCGAAGACTTTGATCACGTTGGCCAATGCGGTGACTGAGGGAGTCTCCGCTTTCTCGGCGTTGGTCTTGAGCGACAGCCAAGGCTGCATCAGGTTGGTATAGGTGTCGCCAAAAGGCTGGTTGACCCACTTGTCGGGCATCAGGTAGTGCGCATTGTGGAGCGCGCCCACATCGTAGGATGCCTTGATATTGGAGAAATAGCCGGAGAAGAGACCGCCCGTAAGCATGTCTTCTATCTGGAATGCGCCTCCCTTGTCTAACCCTACGATGAAGACATTGTGCTCCATCTGGGCAAAGAATGCGCCGGTATTCAGGTTGTCATGCGTCATATCCTCTTCTGTGGCCGAGTTATGGTCGGTGTTCCACTTATCAAACTCGCCCGTGCAGGAGGTGATGAGCATAGCGGCTGCCATCATGGCGATACCGCCGGTAATATATTTGTTGAGTTTCATATTTAACTGTATCATTAGAAGTCGACTTTAACAGAGAATCCAAGGTTTCTGAGGCTCGGCATCATGAAGTTGTCGATACCGGTAAAGTAGGTTCCGGTGCTGGCGGTCAGTTCTGGATCGAAAGGAGCCTTGCAATAGAACATCAGCAGGTTGCGTCCTGTAAAGGCGAGGTGCATTCCCTGAATCCAAGGCACCCACTGGTGGATGGGAAGGTCGTATCCGAGGGTGAGTTCTGCCAGACGCACGTTGGTGGCACTGTATATATAGTAAGCGCCGATGCTGGGTCCTACCTTGGCATAGTAGTCCTGGGCCGGGATACGGTAACCGTTGACCAGTGCACCACCGGCATCGCGGGCGTCGGCAGTGGTCTTGGAGGCACCGAAGTAGTCCATATATCCCTGTGTGATGCTGCTTACGCGACCGCCTACACGGGCATTGATGAGGAAGCCGAGGCTCAATCCCTTCCATGAGAAACTGTTGCGCCAGCCCATCGTGTACTTCGGATTCACGTTACCGGCATAGACATACTTGCCTTCGTCCAGTCCGGCGATGTTCTTCGACGTATAATCCACCACCAAGAATCCGTGTTCGTCCATCTTGGGGACAGTGACATACAGGTCACCCATCGATCCGCCCTCGGTGAGGCGCACCTTTACGGGACCGAAATTCATCATATCCATCTCCTGTTGGGCCACTGTAATGGTGTTGCCGTTGGTGAGTGTGAGCTGTGTAGGTGCCAGAAGCTGCTTGATCTTGTTGCGGTTGAGGGTGTAAGTGAATGTGGATGACCACTGTACAGGTCCCAACGGCTGGTTGAGCGTGAGCGAAGCCTCGATACCACGGTTGTCGATACGGCCGCCATTGATGGGCAATGCCGAGTAGCCTGATGCCGAAGAGAGTTCAGGAAGGAAGAATTGGTCGAACGTGCGTGTGCTGTACAGGCTCACATTGAGGGCAATCTTATCTTGCCAGAGATTGGCCTGCAGACCCAGTTCCCATGCCTTGGTGCGCTCGGGCTTCAGATTGGTGTTGGGATAGTAAGAGGTGGTAGAGGGCGAAGCGTTGGTAAACGAGTAGCGGAGCAGCGCATAGAATTTTTCTGGCACGTTGCCCACCTCGCTGTAGCTGCCTCGAAGCTTGAGGAACGACAGCACGCTGTTTTTCAGTCCCGGCACCATCTCGGTGAGGATGGCGCTCAGTCCCACAGAGGGGTAGAAGAATCCCTTGTTCTTGTACTCGGTGTTGCCAAGGAACGAATCCCAGTCGTTGCGGGCCGTCAGATCCAGATACACCATGCTCTTATAGCCTACCTGTGCGGTGCCGAACACGCTCTGCACCTGATGATGGTAGTTGAGCGCGGGGTCTTGGTCCATGTGGGCGGTGCTACGGTTGACATTGTTGAGCGTGAAGCAGTTGGCCACAGCGTTCAAGAAGCCTCCCACATACGAGTTTCCAGCTTCTACATCCTTGATACTTGTACCCAGGTTGGCTGTAAGGGAGAAGTCGCCGAAATACTTGTCGATGTTGAGGATGGCATCGCCGTAGAGCTGGCGTGTGTCATCGTTGGTACGGAAGTAAGCACCGTACTCACCGGCAAAGAGGGGGTCGGTAGAGGCATGGTACTTCTTCTCATAGAGACCCGAAGTCTTGTCTATCTTGGCACGACCGGAGAGGCGGACGCCGTCGGCTATGTCCCAAGTGAGGCCGCCGCTGAGGATGAAACGGTCTTTGTGGTTGATGACGTTGTCGCGGTTGATTTCCCAGTAGGGGTTCATCATCGACAATCCTTGGTTGCCAAAGGGCCAATACTGTACCTTGAAGTTGCGCTCCTGGTCATACTGCTCATAAGGCATGTACTTGCGGATGTCGTCGCCCGCGGGGAAGAGATAGATGGGCACGATGGGGTTGAAGTAGAGACCCTGCGAAATCATGTTCTGCTCCTTCACCTTCATGTACATGGCGCTCAGGTCCATGTGCAGCTTATTCTGACAGAAGTCAGTGGTGTTGCGGATGGTGAAGTTGTAGCGTGCCAGCGTATTGTTCTGCACGATGCCCTCGGCATTGGTCGTGGCGATGGATGCAAAGGTCTGACTGTGCTCCGAGCCGACGGAGAAGGTGAGCGAGTTGCCTACGTTATAGCCCGTCTGGTAGAAGTCGAGCGGATCGTAGGAAGAAGGAGTGGCGAGCTTGCTGCCCCAACTGGAGAACGAGCCCGTGCTGGTTTGGCCGTATGTATTTTGGAATTCGGGCGTTACAAATGGCGAGAAGAAAGAGGTATTGTTCGAATAGCTCAGATGCACCTTGCCCACCTTACCCTTCTTGGTGGTAATCATCACCACGCCGTTGGCTGCGTCGCTACCATAGAGGGCAGAGGCGGCAGCACCGCTCAGGATTGAGATGCTCTCCACATCGTCGGGATTGACCATCGAGGCTGCATCACCCGTCTGGCCATCGCCGTGGTAAGCGTCGGTGGGCTGGTTGGCCTGCAGCGAGGGCATGGGGATGCCGTCGATGACGTAGAGTGCGTTGTTGTTACCGTTGATCGACTTGTTTCCACGCATCACTACCTTCACGCCTCCGCCGATACCGGCCGAACTGGCATTGATTTCCACGCCGGCTACCTTGCCTGCGAGCGCATTCATGAAGTTGGCATCTTTCACGCCGGTTATCTCCGAACTGTTCAGTTGCTGCACATTGTAGGTGAGGGCCTTGGCTTCTTTCTTGATACCGAGTGCGGTTACCACCACTTCTTTCAGCACTTTCTCATCCGGCGACATGTTTAGCTTGACATTGTTGCGGTCAGCAGACACCTCCTGGGAGGTATAACCCAGATAGGACACCTCGATGCGGCTGCCCGCAGGTGCTGAGATGGTGAAGTTGCCGTCCACGTCGGTCACCGTAGCCTCGGTGGTGCCCTTTACCCTTACCGTGGCGCCGATGATGGGCTCTCCCTGCTCATCGAGCACTTGTCCCTGCACGGTCTTCATCGGCTTGTCAGCCTGCTTGGCGGCATCGGGCTTGCTGCCGCGCTTGTGGATGGTAATGAGGCGGTTGTCGATCTCGTAGCTGAGTTGGTCGCCTAATACCTTGTTCAGAACCTCGCGGACGGGCGTGTTGTGGAATGTAGCGGACACCTTGCGGTTTCCGTCAATCTCGTCCACCTTGTAGATGACAGACAGTTTGATCTGTCGTTCCACCTCTTTCAGCACATTCTTCAGGCTTTCGTTACGAAACGACTTGGTAACGGTCTGGGCACTAAGTCCCAACGCCCCGAAAAGGAGTGCCAAGAGCAGGCAAAACCTTAACAAGTTGCTTTGCTTCTTGTTCATCATTGTTACTGTTTTTTGTTTAAGTTAGGTTATTGTTTGGTTGTCTCGTTCTTGTTGTTTCTCAGGCGGCATCTACTCTCCTACTCGGAGATGTAGATGTCTTTGCCTGACCGGCACACATTCATGGCCGTGATGCGCTGGAGTGCATTGAGCACATCGTCTATGGTCTCCTTGTTGCGCAGAGAGATAGAGAATCTCATGTTGCGCAGACGCTCAGAGGAGATGTGCACCTGGACCGCATACTGCCTTGACAGTACCTTGGCGAACTGACTGAGAGAGATGTCGTCATAATCGGCCATGTTGAGGGTCCAGGCGTGCGCATCGTAGTCGAATTGGGATTTGGTGAGTACGCCCGAATTCACATCCAGGCGCACCATTTCACCGGATTTCATCAATAGATGGTCCTCGTCTCTGTCGATGAGGACCGAGCCTTGCATTAGGGTTGTAGTAATGTACTTATCGTCTTTGTATGCTGAAACATTGAAGCGGGTTCCCTTTACCACCACATCGTAGCCGGGTGTACGCACCGTAAACTCCTTGCCGTTGCATTTGGCCACCTCGAAGTAGCCCTCGCCTTCCAGTTCGACATTGCGGTGACGGCTGTCAAACTTGGTAGAATAGCGCAGTGTGGAACCGGCGTTGAGCCACACTTGCGATCCGTCGGGCAACTGCAACCGGGTCTTGCTGCCCAAGGGTGCCGTGAGGGCATAGAAATGTTCGGGGCCGCCGGTAGACAGCAGCCATGTGCCTACCGAAGTGCCCACCATGAGCACCAACACGGCCACGGCGGCAGCGGCATAGTGCCACCACGGACGGGAAGCATGCTGGCGAGCCGGCTCACCAAACAGGCGGAGAGCCAGCTGGCGCCATGCTCGCTCGGTGAGGATATCGAAATGGTCTTGCTGAGACCATTCCTTCTCCCACGCACGGAAACATTGCTCATTGGCTTCGCTCTGATTGACGAAGTCGAAGAGGCGCTGCTCGTCCTCACGGGCTATTTTTCCCGAAAAATAGGCCTCGGCCAGTTGCTTGAATGCTTCCTTTGTCATCTTTTTTTCTTTGTTGTACATATATATAACAAACATACCCCCCGACTACCCTACCCCAAAATAGATTTTTTTTTGCGTTTTTCATCCAAAGCGGACGCACGAACACAATTAAGAATTCACAATTCATAATTCATAATTGAGAAACAAAGTTCGGCGAAGCCAATTATAAATTATGAATTGTGAATTGTGAATTCTTAATTGTGAATTATAAAAAAAGTCCTATTGCTTCGCGATACGCAGGATTTGCTCCCACTCGGCCTGCTTGTCTGTGAGGTCGACGGGCACATCGGGGTCCAGCGTCTGGTCTTCGGCATGGGCGCGGTCGGGACGGACGAAGTACTTGGAACATACAGTGCCCAGAATCTGCGTGTTGGGCAGGCGATAGGGCATGACCTCGCCATAATGGGAGGGCGAAAAGGTGGATGGGGTGCCCACGATGATGCCGATATGGTTGTCGCGCGCAAGGGTCATGAGGATGCCGGCACTGCTGTAAGTGCGCTTCCCCTGCACGAAAATGACCTTGCCGTCAAATACTTCGGGCTGTACAAAACCGGGAGGCAACTTGCCTGCAGGCATGCGATACAGCTCGTCGGCATGCCCCTTAGCCTCCCACGCCTGCTTGGCCACGCCCACACGGGGATTGTAGTCTGCCATGAGGCGCGAGAAACGCAGGTAGGTAGTGAGATTCTGCAGCTTGTCGAGCGGATAGAAATACGCCATCAGTTCGTCACAGAGCCTGCTGCTCCCGCCGTTGTTGTACTGTGCATCGACCACCAGTGTCTTGATGCCCTCGTCCTTGATTCTGGCAAACATCTCGGTGAGCAGTTTGTCCCATCGGGGCAGCGCCTCGTTGCGGGCGGTGCGTGCATCCATACACTGGTTGAACTGCAGGTAGCAGAGTGCATGCTCCGGCACCAGGGTATAATGGAACAAGTCGCCCTTGTAGGCCATGATGCCTTCGTCTGCCGATGCCGCTGGTGCTTGGGCTTTGCGCTGCTTGTCACGCTTTTGGGCGGCGAGCTTGCCAGGCTCCACCACGTCGGTATGCTTGTCGTGCAGCGGACCGAGCGTCCTGGTGAACAGTTGCACGAAGACCGAATCGCTCTCGCAGCGCGCACAATCGTCGAGCAGACGTTGCTGTCCGGCCAACAATGCTTCCCGACGCTCCTTCTGGATGTAATAGGGATGGGTGTCGGCCAGCATGTCTACAAAGAGCATGGCATCGCGCTGGTACTTGTTGCCTTGCTGGTAGGTCTTGTTGGTTTGGAAAATGGAATCGTTGAGCACCTTTATCTTGCTCAAGTCCTGCGCCATGAGGGCGGTGAAGCCCATCAGCGCAATCAGTGTGGTCAGCATCTTTTTCATTGTCATTAATATTGAATAGCCTTTATTTTTACCTTTCAAATGTGGCGGA
>JBJEAU010000096.1:24686-26321 GCA_051869355.1 Prevotella sp.
GCACGAACGTGCATCCCTACACCGTTTTACCTCTTTACCTTTTTACTTTTTTACCTTTACCGAGGTCAAAGGTATCAAGATTCTGCCCACGGACAAAATAAGTGGGACAGATGCACGCAATATGTGACGAACGGCAAGAGATGGGACTATCGGTCCATGCGTGTGCAGTACATCCCAGACAGCAAACCGCCCCTCTCCGTGGGTACAGAGAGGGGCGGTTCTTATTGGTCTTTCGCCCAAGGCGACACCTATATTACTTACAGTAGAGTGCCACGATGGTCTCGTAGAGTTCCTGCTTGCCAGAAATCTGGGCGGGCTCGCCATTCTCCTTGGCATAGGCTACCAAGTCTTCGAGCGACAGTTTGCCTTCCTCAAACTCCTTGCCCTTGCCGCTGTCGAAGCTGGCGTAGCGCTCCTTGAGCATCTTGGGAAGCTCACTGTTCTCCAGAATCTCGGCAGCATTCTCCAATGCGCGTGCCATGGCATCCATACCACTGATGTGGGCGATGAAGATATCCTCGGGATCGGTCGAGTTGCGGCGCAACTTGGCATCGAAGTTAGAGCCTCCTGTGCCGAGACCACCGTTGCGGATAATCTGCATCATGGCCTGTGTCAGCTCAAAGTTGTCAATGGGGAACTGGTCGGTGTCCCATCCGTTTTGTGCATCACCGCGGTTGGCATCGATGCTGCCCAGCATGCCGTTGTCTACAGCCACAGCCAGCTCGTGCTCAAATGTGTGGCCGGCCAACGTAGCATGGTTCACCTCGATGTTTACCTTGAAGTCCTTGTCCAGACCGTTGGCGCGCAAGAATCCGATAACAGTCTCCACGTCTACATCGTACTGATGCTTGGTCGGCTCCATGGGTTTGGGCTCAATCAGGAAGGTACCCTTGAAACCCTGTGCACGGGCATAGTCACGGGCAGCGGTAAGCATCTTGGCCAGATGGTCCTTCTCACGCTGCATCTGAGTATTGAGCAGGCTCATGTAGCCCTCACGACCGCCCCAGAACACATAGTTCTGACCACCCAACTTGATGGTGGCATCGATAGCGTTCTTGATCTGCACGGCAGCACGGGCCACCACGTCAAAATTGGGATTGGTAGCGGCACCGTTCATGTAGCGCTTGTGGCCGAACACGTTGGCCGTGCCCCACAACAGTTCGATACCGGTCTCCTTCATCTTCTCCTGGGCATAGTCGGTGATGGCCTTCATACGTGCCTCGTACTCCTCGATGTCGTCGGCGGGGTCTACGAGGTCGGTGTCGTGGAAGCAGTAGTAGTGGATACCCAACTTCTGCATGATCTCGAAACCAGCATCCATCTTGTCCTTAGCGCGCTGTACAGCATCCTCGGCCTGGTCCCACTCATAGGTGCGGGTACCGCCACCAAACTGGTCGCCAGAAGCAGCTCCCAGTGTGTGCCACCATGCCATCGCGAAACGCAGCCAGTCTTTCATCGGTTTGCCGGCCACCACCTTGTTCTCGTCATAATAATGAAACGCCAATGGGTTCTTGCTGGCAGTTCCTTCAAAAGGAATCTTGCCAATCTGCGGAAAATACTCTTTTGCCATTTTTTGTACTGTATTAATGTTGTTATTGAATTAATTTATCGTAATTATTTGAATGGTGAAGAAAG
>JBJEAU010000096.1:26421-33611 GCA_051869355.1 Prevotella sp.
CACGCTTGGCCTCATCGGGCTCGATGACAGCCAACTGCTTCAGCGATGCAAACGCCTCGTTGTGGTCGCGGTAGATGCCGCAGCCCATTCCGGCACCCTTGGCGGCACCGATACTGCCATCGGTCTCGTAAAGCTCGATGGTGGCACCCGATGTACAGGCCAAAGCCTCTCTGAAGATAGGGCTCAAAAACATGTTGGCCCTGCCGGCATGTATCTTGCGGATATCCATACCCATCTGCTGCATCACCTCCATGCCATAGCAGAAACTGAAGACGATGCCCTCTTGGGCAGCGCGCATGATATGGGCACGGTTGTGGTGGTTGAAGTCGAGTCCGTGGATGGAGCAACCCACCTCCTGGTTCTCCAGCACACGCTCGGCACCATTGCCGAAGGGGATGATGCGCACGCCCTCGCTGCCCACAGGCACCGAAGCGAGCAGGTCGTTCATCTCGGCGTAAGAGATACCCTCGGGCGCGATGTTGCGGCGCACCCACGCATTGAGGATGCCCGTACCGTTGATACAGAGCAGCACACCCAAGCGGGTCTGCGCATCGGTATGGCTCACGTGGGCAAAGGTATTCACCCTGCTCTTGGGGTCGTAGTTCACATCGCCAAGCACACCATAGACCACACCCGATGTACCCGCCGTGGAGGCTATCTCACCGGGATTGAAAACATTCAGGCTCAGTGCGTTGTTGGGCTGGTCTCCGGCACGGTAGCTGATGGGAGTCCCCTCTTTGAGCCCCAGTTCGTCGGCTGCCGCACGACAAACCGTGCTCTGGATGCTGAAAGTAGGCACGATGTCGGCCACCAAGTCGTTGCTGAATCCGTAATACTGCATCAGGAAGTCGGCCACATGCCCCTCCTTGAAGTCCCAGAACATGCCTTCGGAAAGTCCCGACACTGTGGTGTTGGCTACACCACTCAACTTCATGGCGAGGTAGTCGCCCGGCAGCATCACCTTATAGATCTTGTCAAACACCTCGGGCTCATTCTCCTTGACCCAAGCCAACTTGGCCGCGGTAAAGTTGCCCGGCGAATTGAGCAGATGCCCCAGGCACTGCTCGGAACCCAAGTCGCGGAAAGCCCGCTCGCCGTAGGGCACGGCACGTGAGTCGCACCAGATGATGGAATCGCGCAACACGTTGAGGTCGCGGTCCACACACACCAGGCCGTGCATCTGGTAAGAGATACCGATGGCTCGGATATCGTCACCATGCGCCCCAGCCTCGGCCATAATCTTGGCCAAAGCCAGCTTGGCATTGTTCCACCACATCTCTGGATTTTGCTCAGCCCACCCGTTTTTTACTGCTTTGATAGGAGCTTCGTGCTCCGGATAGAATGCAGTCGCAGCACATGTTCCCGTCTCGATGTCTACCAACGATGCCTTGACCGAACTGCTGCCTACGTCAAAGCCTAATAGATATTGTTTCTCCATTCCTTTGTCTGTTATGTTTTATTGTATGTGCCCACAAATATAAACAAAATTATTGACACACATACCATTGTTAGGTAAAAAATAAGATTTATTTTCATCTCCCCACCGCCCACCATTCTGCCCGACGCCGCAATGGCGAAGGCTAAACGTGGCGTTTAGGGTGGCTAAATGCCGCATTTAGCTCGTCTAAACGCCACGTTTAGCCTTCGCAGTGTGACAGATGCCATTTTTTGAAAGATGGGCACCGACTCCCGTCGGCACCCATCCCAAAGAATAGTTGGACTATGGACAGTCCTATGCAAGTTTACTCGCTGATGTACACGCCCAGTTCGGCAAGGCTCGACACGCTGCTCGACCCACTCTCAATGGTCAGACGCAGGTAGCGCATGCCGGTACCGCCGTAAAAACTGATATGCTGATAGCCATCCAGACGAGGCATGTCGGCATCGAGTGCCGTGCCCAGCTCTTTCCAGCTGGCTCCATCGCTGCTGCACTCTATCTTTACAGATGAGAAGTAGTACTGCTCATACCACCATCCACCGTACCACGACTTGTAGTAACGTGCCAAGCGCAGGCCCGATACCTTTTGGGTGCTGCCCATGTCCACGATTACCACCTTGGTCTTGCCGTCGGCACCGTCGGCACGCAACTGCGGACCGTTGGTAAGGCTGCCGTCGAAGATGGAAGCGGCATCGATATCGGTGCCCGAGTCGTAATGGGCGGTCCAGCCGGTGTAATCGGTCAGGAGCGTGCCCACCACCTCATCGGCCGAGGAGATATCCTTGATGCTCTTCTCCACGGTGTTGACCACGATATAGCCCACACCACGGTCTTCACTGCCCACGCCGTCGCCCTGTACGTCGACGATACGCAGGGCGAGCATGTACTCCTTGGCCGTAAGCTGGGCCAACGAGCCTTGGTTCAGTGTCACCTCGATGTCTTCAGATGCCTTGGCCTCGCCCTGAGGGATGGTGACCGTAAGGATGGAGAAGTTGAGGGCATCGGCCGGCAACACCTCGTAGTCGGTATCATGCGCTTCATTGTAAGCCTCAACCATCGACACGTCGGCCACAACCGTCACCTTGGTAGTTTGGGACACCGGACGCTGGATGCGGACGGGGAAGGCAGCTGTGAGTTCGCCGAAGTCGCCCACCGGCGTGTGTGCCACGGTGGTGGAAAAGAGGTTGTCGGTGTTGGCCTTAAAGTACACCAGGTTGTCGGGATTGCCCACCACGTCGATACGCTCGTCGCAAGAGCATGAGGTGAGCGCCATGCCTGTCACAGCCAAGAGGCTGAAGGCGAAAGTTTTCATATAGGTTTTCATATCTTTGTACCTCCACTTCTTTGGTTATTCAGAACACTTGTTGTTATCGTCGATACCCCAATGCAGATAGTTGGCGGCATTGGGCGTGTCTACGAGCACGCCATTCTCGCGTGTATCACGCATGGTCTTGGTCCAGTCCATGTCGTAGCCGTTGCCAGAAACGTCGTTGATGGTCGTGCCCTCGCTCTGGTTCATCTTCCAGTAGGCCACCAGACCCTCAGACTTCACATCCACGCCGCACATGCCGGTGGCTATCTCGCTCGGCGACAGCGCACGGTTCCACAGACGGATCTCTGCCAGACGGCCGGAGAAGTACTGGCTGCTGTAATAGCCTCCCCACGACATACCGAGCTCGAAGCGCTGGAACGGGGTGACCTTGCCAGAACCGGAAGCGGTGGCATCGGGGGTGGGATTGTCGTCTACATACATGTTGAAAGCAGCACCGTCGTAGGTACAGGTTACCAAGTACCAGCGGTTGGCGGCAAAGTGGGTGCTGGAGAAGGCACGTCCGCCGGGCAATACCCACTGCAGGATGTCGCCTCCGGCCGATCCATTCTCGCCGAAGCGGAACATGTTGGCCTCTTCCTCGTTCTTACCCTCGATGGAGAGGAAACGCTTGATGTTGCCGACGCTGCCGAAGCCGTTGGACCAGAACTTGAACTGGATGGTATAGGCTGCGAGGTTGACCATCTTGTCGTCTGAGAAGATGAAGTTGGACGATGCCTGACTGTCATACGAAAGATGGTGGAAGTTGATGACGCGCGAGATGCGCAGATACAGCGTGCGCGACGACTCGATCACCTCGGCATCGCCGCCCGAAACCTGCTTGATGGTGACGGGGACAAGATAACTGCGGCCCTCGACAAAGTCTTCGGTGCTGACCACGCGCACATTGGTGGCGGAAGAGATGGCCGAACCGGCATTGATGGTGAGCTCGGAGTTCTCCAACTGTACACACGTCTCGGGGATGGGATAGTAAGAGCTTCCGTTGGTCTCGTTGTAGGCATCGACCAGCGACGGGTCTATGGCGACCGTGAGCCTTACGTCTTGCGCCACTTTCTTGGTGGCCTGCACCGTGATGCTGTAGGCGGCCGGGGTGTCCTCGACTACGAACTTCTGAACGTTCACTTTCTCTGTTCCTGTGAGCAGCAGACCGTTCTTGTCATAGTCAAAATCGTCACCTTCGGAGCATCCGGTGAGTGCGGCGGCACCCGTCATGAGCAGAGCGGCCGCTATGATGCTATGTTTGATATTCATTGTTTCTATGGATTGAGGTTATACGTTTACTTTTTCAGTGCCGGATTCATGATCTGGATGGCTTCGCGCATGGCCTGATAGGGCACACCGTTGGTGGCATGGTAGTAGTTGCGCTCCAGGTAGTAGGCTCCGCAGCCGCCCTTGTGCCCAGTAGTGGGCTCCCAAGCGGCGTAGTCCCAGATGATGCCACCCTCGGGCTTCTGTCCGAACGACTCGCAGTAGATCATCTTCTCCTGTGGCCATCCTGTGGGGGCCCCTACGCGGAAGCCGACCTGCTGACTGTAGGCCTGGCTGACCAGATAGTCACAGTAAGGCTCGCAAGTGCTGGGCGGGTAACTGCCGAAGTAGTCGATAATGAACAGTTTCTCGGGCCATTGGCCATCCGGGCCGAAATATTTGTTGCACTCGTCGGCGACAATGTACATCGGGTCGCCGCTCCAGCCCTCGTAGTCGAAGTCCACACCGTCGATGCCACACTTGACCACGGTGTCCACCGCCCAGCGGGCATAGGCACGGAGCGCCTCTTCGCTACGGTCTGAACTCAAATCGATGACACGGCTCTGGTCTACGTTGAAGTTTTCGTCGCGATACCAGAACTGGTGGTTGTAGTTGGAGGCATCTGCGTGGAAGACAAACCTTGTACCGAGCTTCTGCTGGGCATAGACCATGTCCTCGTAAGCTATCGGGTGCGACTCGGGGGTAGGAATACCCATCCAGAGGTTGACGATATCGAGACTGTCGGGCAGTCCCTTGATGCGCTCGCCCCACGATGCGGGATCCTTATAACCTGTTGCGCCCTCGATGGGTGCCCAGTCGGCATAGTAGGCGTAGCTGATCTCATGGTCGCTGGCCTTGAAGGCGCGCAGATTGGCAAAATACTGCTCATCATAGGTGGTCAGTCCCTGGATTTCCAGTGCCTCCTCGTCGGTGTCACAGCTCGTGAGCGCGCCGAGGGTCATGGCTGCCAGTATGGCCACGCAGGATAATATTCTGATTTTCATAATTCGTTCTGTTTGTTAGCGTTGGATATTAATGACTTTTCTTGTCCCACCAGAGCGTGGTGCCGCCATTGTCGCCGGTAGCATTGTTGGACTCGGCATTGAGCACGGCTACACCGGCTGCCACGGCAGCGCTGTTGGTGGTGTACTCGGAGTTGGGGTAAGGCAGTCGGCGAATCTGCACCGAAGAGCTGACCTTGCCGCCACTCTCATTCTTGACCACGGGGAAGAGCTTGGGGTAACCTGTACGGCGGAACTCTGACCATCCCTCGGGGCCGTCGGGGTACATGGCAATCCACTTCTGGGTGATGATGCGCTCCAGATTGGTCTCGAAGCCGGCAGCATCGTCCCAGGCAATGGTGATGGTGCTGGGTGCGGCAGCATCGTTGCCGTCGCCGGTGTTGTCGGCATAGGCAGCCGGGGTGGCGGTATTGTCGGCAATATAGGAAGCTGCTCCCGACACATTGTTCTCTTGGAACGACATCTTGATACCTGCCTCATAGAAGCTCTGGGCACTGCCGCCCATCGCCCAACCACGCAAGGCACCCTCGGCACGGAGGAAGAAACTCTCGGCAGCGGTCATCCACACGATGGGTGTGGTGGTCTTGTTGACATTGAGCTTGGAGATTGCGTCGCCTGCATACTGCGAGGTCTTGGCAGAGATGTTGCCCGTACCGCAGCGCACGCCATGATACTTGCTGTCGGCCTTGGCTGCCACGAAGTAAGCGGAGCGACGGGGGTCGTTGTAACCGTTCATGTACGAGTCCATGGCAGCACTCATGCGGATTTCGCCGGCGTTGAAGTCCTGGATATCATTGTTGGGATGATAGTAGTTGAGCTTCGAGTGGAGCAGTTCGGCCCGTTCGTCGGCAGCCTCGATCACGCCCACCGGATTGGCGATAGACTTCTCGGCCTCGGTCTTGGCGAGCGACTCGTTGGCGTAGACGATACGCAGGGCCAGACGCAGACGCAGCGTATTGGCAAACTTCACCCACTTCTTCACATCGCCATCATAGACATTGTCATAGTCTTGCATGAGTGTGCTGTTGGCCTCGGCAAACGGGGTGAGCACGTCGATGGCATTGTCCAGCTCCTCAAAAAACTTCTTGTACACGTCTTCCTGCTTGTCGTAGGCGGTGCCCAGCGAACCACTGCCGAAGTTTACGTAAGGGATGGGGCCGTAGGTGTCGGTCACACGGTGCATGCCCTCCACCTTGAGGATGTCGGCCAGCGCCTTGATTTCGGGTTGGCCCTGCTCCTCGGCAGCCTCCACCAAGCTCTGCCATGCCGGCATGAGGCCGGAGAAAGGTTTGGTGAACATCTGCTCGTACCAAGTCATCTTGTACGTGCCGTTGTGGGAACCGGAAGCCCATGTACCCGTGGGGCCGATGTAGCCCGAATAGAGGTCGTGAGACAGACCCTGGGCCACCTGATAGTCACTCGACTCGTTGCCGGTACCGTCCTTGTAGATGACAACGTAGTTTTGCATCTGGGTAAAGAAGGCACCGGTCTTCAGGTTGTCCTTCTCCAAATCGGCGTCGTGCGCTTCATTGGGATTGGTGTTGATGTCCTCGAACGAGCTGGTACATGCGGTGGCCATGCTCATTGCGAAAGCGCCCATCAATGTATATTTAAAAATCGATTTCATATTACTGTTATTTCCCTATTAGAATTTGATTTTAGCCGAAAAGCCCATGTTACGCAGGCTGGGCTGCATGAAATAGTCGATGCCCTGGTAGTAGGTGCCGGTGTTGGACGTCAGTTCGGGGTCGAACGGAGCCTTGCAGTACAGCATCCAAAGGTTGTGTGCGACAAACGAGAGGTTCAATCCCTTGACCCAAGGTACCCAGCGGGTGATGGGCACGTCGTAACCCACGCTCAGCTCCTGCAGACGCAGGTTGGTGGCGCTGTAAGTGTACATGGCATCGATGGTCTTGGTGGGGTTGCCCACCACTTGGTAGTAGCCCTGTGCAGGGATGGGACGGCCATTGACCACGGCGCCGCCGTTGTTGCGTGCCTCCTGCGAAGCCTCAGATGCTCCGTAATAGTCGAGGATGGCCTGTGTCTCAGAAACCACTACGCCACCATTGCGGTAAGTGAAGAGGAAGCTGAGGTTGAGCCCCTTCCAGCTGAATGAGTTGCCCCAAGAGAGATTGTAGTTGGGCGTGGCCTT
>JBJEAU010000096.1:33711-41165 GCA_051869355.1 Prevotella sp.
GCCCCTTCCAGCTGAATGAGTTGCCCCAAGAGAGATTGTAGTTGGGCGTGGCCTTACCGGCAAAGCGGTAATACTCGTTGCCATCCGGGTTGGCTTCCACGCTCTGAGTTTCCGGATTGACATAGATAGCGCCATGCTCGTCGGTCTTGAGCGTGCGTACATAGATGTCGCTCATAGAACCTCCCTCCGTCAGACGTGTCTGGTAGCCCGATGTAGAGGCCGGATACATCTCCAGGAGGTTATAAGTCTGACCGTCGATGGGGTTCTTCCAGTCGCGGAGCATAGACTTAATCTTGTTACGGTTAAGTGTCCAGGTCATATAGGTCTCCCACTGTACGGGGCCGAGTGGCTGACTGAAACGCGCCGACAGCTCCAAACCCTTGTTGTC
The DNA here is from genome assembly GCA_051869355.1 of Prevotella sp. Taxonomy (GTDB): domain Bacteria; phylum Bacteroidota; class Bacteroidia; order Bacteroidales; family Bacteroidaceae; genus Prevotella. Next base: position 34,100 of record JBJEAU010000096.1, read on the forward strand.
CACACGTCCTCCGTTGGTCCAGATACTGGTGTAGCCGGTAGAGGCCGACATGGGCACGTTGAAGAACTGGTCGTAGGTGCGCGACTGGTACAGGGTGGCGTTTACCTTGAGCTTGTTGTGGAAGAGAACGAAGTCGATACCAAGCTCCCAAGACTTGGTGCGCTCAGGATTGAGGTCATCGTAGAAGACTTTGGAGGTTTCAGGACGGCCGGTAGAAGAGTTGATGGCGTAACCACCACGCTTCAGATAGGGTTGGTTGGGCTCGTTACCCACTTCGGCGTAAGAGAGGCGCGTCTTGAAGTAGTTGAGCCAGCGGTCGCTCTTGATGGCGGGGAAGATGTCGGTCCAGATGCCGGAGATACCGCCGCTCCAGTAGAAGAAGTGGTCTTCGAGTTTCGACGACCAGTCGTTGCGGGCAGTGAGGTCGATATAGGCCATGCTGCGGTAGCCTATCTGGGCGGTGCCATAGACGCTCTCCAAGCGGGTGCGGTAACCATCGTCCTGGTATTTCTTGAAGTTGGCATCGCTGGTCTTCACATTCTCAAAGGTGAAGATGTTGGCCGTGCCGAGCAGGTGACCCTCGAAACCGAAGGGCTCATAGTCATTCTGCGTGTAGCTGGTACCGAGCACGCCCGACACGTTCCATGTCTCGTCGGCGAAATACTTGTTGGCCTTCAGGAAAGCCTCGGCAAACATCTGTGTATAGTCCTCGGTCACATGCTTGTAGGCTCCATACTTAGAGGCATAGAGCAGGTTGGTGGAGGCGTGGAACTTGTATTCGTACTTGTTACTGCTCTTGTCGTACTTTACACGTCCCGTCACGTCGAGCCAATCGTTGATCTTGTAATTGAGCGAGGCGGTTACCTGGTTGCGGGTCTTGTGGTTGACGAAGCGCTCGCGCTCTGTGATCCAGTAGGGGTTCTCCATACTCATGTCGTTGGCATAAGGCCAGTACTGTACGGGGAAGTTGCGGTTAGAGTCGTAACGCTCATAGTAGCCGAGCTTGCTGAAGTCGTCGCCGGCGGGGAAAAGATAGACGGCAACGAGCGGGTTGTGGTACTGTCCCTGCGAGATCATGTTCTGCTCCTTGGCGGTGGAGAGCATATAGCTCACGTCGAGGGTCATGCGGTCATCCAAGAACGATGTGGTGTTGCGGAATGCCACATTGTAACGGTCCATATCGTTGCTGTGGATGATGCCCTGGGCATTGGTGGCGCCTATCGAGAGATAGGTCTGGTTGTGGTCGCTGCCCACCGAGAGGCTCACGTTGTTGCTGAAGTTGGTTCCTGTCTGGAAATAGTCCTTCGGCTCATAGTCTGAGGGCGTGGCCAGCTTGGAGCCCCAGCTGAAATAAGAGCCTGCTTCTGACGGACCGTACTGGTTCTGGAACTTGTGCATGCGGAAAGGCTGCGAGAACTGGAAGCTGCCGGTGTAGACCACCTCGGCACGTCCCTTCTTGCCCTTCTTGGTGGTCACGAGGATCACACCATTGGCGGCATTGGCTCCGTAGAGGGCTGCTGCCGACGGACCAGTGAGCACGCTGATGCTCTCGATATCGTCGGGATTCATGGTCGAAACGGCATCTCCCGTCTGACCGGCACCGGCAAAGATGCCCTCGGGCTGGTCGCCCTGCAGGTCGTTCATGGGGATTCCGTCGATGACATAGAGCACGTTGTTGTTGCCGTTGAGCGACTTGGCACCACGCATCACCACGCGCGTAGAACCTCCCACGCCCGATGCACCGGTAGAGAACTGCACACCAGCCACCTTACCGCTCAATGAGTTGACAAAGTTGGCATCCTTGACGGTGTTCACCGCATCACCGCCCAGTTGCTGCACATTATAAGATAGTGATTTTGCCTCTTTCTTGATACCGAGTGCTGTGACCACAACCTCTTTCAGCATTTCGGTGTCTTGAGACAGATTGACGGTCAGTCCCGTGCCCGTGGCAGCTATCTCCTTGGACGCATAGCCCAAGTAAGAGATCACGAGTGTGCTCCCGTTGGGCACCTTCAGGGAGAAGTTACCGTCGATGTCGGTCACTGTAGCCGTAGATGTACCTTTGACCGTGACGGTGGCACCGATTACCGGCTCCCCGTTCTCGTCGAGTACACGACCACCCACTTGCTTTTCGTTAGCTTGCTGCACGGCTTTGCTGCCCACCACAGATGCAGATGCGTCCGCATTGGCAGTAAGCGCGCCACAGCACAAAGCTACAGAAAAGCATAGTCTTAGCCATTGCTTTTCTTTCATAACGCTGTACTTTTTTTTAGATAGTTAGACATTGAGAATATCTCTGTTGATTGTTATTATTTGCATAGATCCATCTCGTCATTGCAGTCACCGGATGCCTCGCCACCGTCATGGGGCAACACCTCGCAGTTATGCTTGTACGCTTGTTAAATAGGTTTCATACGGTGTATTGTTGTTTAGTCCGTGATGAATAGGTTCTGTTCGGTTTTATTTTGCCGATGTTTATACTCTTGAAACAATCTGATGGGCATCTACCCTACCCCAATCCTTATATTTAACTTCCGTTAACAATATATGGTTTGTCCGATAACAGTGCACCGAATACTTTTTAAACGACTACTTAGACTACTTAGACAACATGCTCTGAGGGCTCATATCCTTAGTTGTTTTAGTTGTCTTAGTTGTCGTTTAAAAAACAAGGCCCCATCTTTGGATTTCGTAAACGTGGCGTTTAGACATGCTAAATGCGGCATTTAGCCGACCTAAACGCCACGTTTACGCCCGACAGACATCATCCCCTGGGAAAACGGGAACGATTTTTTGCCGGCCAAAAAGTTTGTGGCGTGGCAAGTTATTGCTACATTTGCACCGACAAACCAAACCAAAAAACATGAAGATAGGAGTATTCTGCTCGGCCAATCAGCAGATCGATGCCGAGTATTTTGAACTGACACGCCAACTGGGGGCATGGATGGCCGCCCAAGGACACACACTGGTCTTTGGGGGATGTGATATGGGACTGATGGAGTGTGTGGCCCGTGCCGTCAAAGAGGGAGGCGGCTACACCATCGGCATTGTGCCCACCCTGATAGAGCGGGGTGGACATGTGTCGGACTATGTAGATACGAAGATACTGTGCGACAATCTGAGCGACCGCAAGGACCTGCTGCTCGCCCAAAGCGACATCCTGGTGGCGCTTCCCGGTGGAATCGGGACGCTCGACGAGGTCTTCACCGTCGCAGCGGCACGCACCATCGGCTATCACCGCAAGCGCGTGGTGCTATACGATATGAACGGATTCTGGGCCAAGCTCATCGAGACGCTCGACGACCTGCAGGCACGCGGTTTCATACGCGGCGACTACCACGAGGGCATCGCCGTGGCCCGCAATCTGGACGAGGTGGCTACGCTCTGCGTCTGAAAAGGTGGTCGACCACCAGCGCAATGGCACCGTCGCCCGTGACATTGCATGCGGTACCAAACGAGTCCATCGCGATGTACAGTGCTATCATGAGCGCTTGCTGTTGCGCGTCGAAACCGAGGATGCTCCCCAGTGGGGCGAGCGCGGCCATGATGGCGCCACCCGGCACACCGGGACCTGCCACCATCATGATGCCCAGCATGAGGAGAAAGTGGAGGAAGAGCAACGGGTCGTGGGGCAAGCCCTCGATCAGACATATTGTCAGGGCGCAGGCTGCTATCTTCATGGCGGAGCCCGACATGTGGATGGTGGCGCAGAGTGGCACCACAAATCCGGCGATGCCCTCGCTCACGCCGTTGCTCATGGTCTGCTTGAGCGTCACGGGAATGGTGGCTGCCGACGATGAGGTGCCCAAAGCCGTGAAATAGGCGGGCAACATCTTCACCAGCAACCTGAAGGGGTTGCGCCGCACGATGGCTCCGGCAATGCAGAACTGGTAGACCAAGACGAAGATGTGGAGCACGAAGATCACCACGATGATCTGGGCGAAGACGAGCAGGATGTGATAGGCCTGCCCGGAGTAAGTCATGTTGAGGAAGATGCCGAAGATATAGAGCGGTAGCAGCGGGATGATGGCTCGGCGGATGGTGGCGGCCACCACTTCCTTGAAGTCGGCGAAAACGCACTTCAGGGTGTCGAGCCGCGCATAGGCTATGCTCAACCCGATGACAAACGACAGCACCAGACTGCTCATAACATCAAACATGGGCGGGATGGTGATGGTAAAGTAAGGCGCCACATCGGTGGCCTGCGCCATCGCCCCCTCGGGCACGGCACTGGACACCATGCCGGGAAAAAGCCATGTCCCTACGCCGTAAGAGAGCGCCCCGGCACACACCGTGTCGATGTAGGCGATGGCCACGGTGGCCAACAGCAACCGTCCGGCACCACTGCCGATATCGCCAATGGCCGGTGTGACCAGCCCGACGATGATGAGCGGAATCATGAAGCCGAGGAACTGGCCGAAGATGGCGTTGAAGGTGACAAACACCTGAATCCACGGCAGGGTGAGCACTTGGCCGAGCACCACGCCCAGCACGATGGCAATGAGGATGCGGGGGAGCAGTCCTATCTTGATCTTCTTCATAGCGTAAGGGGTATGTGATGAGGGGTTAGGGGTGCTACAAGAGTTTCTCGGCCATGGCCTTGCCCAGCGCGGCACACTGTGCACGGGTCTCGGGCGTAAGCGACTGCTTCATCTCGACCGGTGTTCCCACGGGCTCGAAGTGCAGACGGCTCTCGTTCCACTCGCCTATCTTCTGCACAGCCTTGCTTGCCCAAGCGTAACTGCCAAACCAGCCCAGATAGCGATGGCGCATGTCGCGGTTGGCAATCTCAGACAGCAGAACATCCATCTCGTGGTAGAGGCCATTGTTATAGGTGGGCGCACCCACGATAAGTCCTGAGTATCTGAAGATGTCGCGCAGGATGTAAGAGTGGTGGGTCTTGGAAATGTTGTAGACACAGATATTTTTCACACCGTACTCCGAAGCAGCCTCGGCAATGACTTCGGCCATACGCTCGGTGTTGCCGTACATAGTACCGTAACAGATGACCAGTCCGGGCTCGGCCTCGTAGCGGCTCATGCGGTCGTACATCCCCACCACACGCTCCACATCCTGATGCCACACAGGACCGTGGGTGGAACAGATATAACTGATGGGCAGCGTGGCCAACTTCTTCAGCGCGTTCTGGACGGGCGTGCCATACTTGCCCACGATGTTGGAGTAATAGCGGGTCATCTCCGGCCAGCACCAGTCGGTATCGATGGCCTCGTCGAGGAATCCACCGTTGAGGGCTCCGAAACATCCGAAAGCATCGCCGCTGAAAAGCGTCTGCGTCTGTGCCTCATAGCTCATCATGGTCTCCGGCCAATGCACCATCGGGGTGAGATGGAACGTGAGCTGGTGGTGTCCGAGGTCGATGGAATCGCCGTTTTTCACCTCCTGGGTGTTGCCATTCACACCGTAGAAGCCCTCCATCATGCCGAAAGTCTTCTTGTTGCCGATAATCTTCACATCGGGATAATATTTCTTGAGCAGGGCTATCGACCCACTATGATCCGGTTCCATGTGGTGGATGACGAGATAGTCGATGGGGCGGTCGCCTATCACCTCGCGGATATTCTCCATAAACTGGGTGAAGAAATCGACCTCCACCGTATCAATGAGACATACCTTGTCATCGTCTATCAGATAGGCGTTGTAAGAAACGCCATAAGGCAAAGGCCACAATCCTTCAAACAGCGCCTTGTTGCGGTCGTTGACCCCAACATAGTAAATCTTGTCTTTAATCTCCTTCATAACAACTATTATTTTTCTTGATTACCATTACACAGACAGCAGCCCACACGGCCATGCCTGTCTTTACCTTATTATATATATACCGTTCACACCCTTTCAGATGGTGGTGAGGCGGACGCACGAACGTGCGTCCCTACGCCGTCTTGCCGTTTTACCTTTTTATCTCTTTACCTTTTTACCTTTACAAGACCTTTTTACCTTTAAAAAAGTTTCTCCCCAAACTCCTTGGACACATAATTGTAGATACCTTTGCAGCACTCATTGGAGAAAAGTTGGGCATACGCCACCAGTTTGTCCCACTCCTCGGGAGCGAGGCCACGGTCCAACTGGTCCCTGGTGATGCCATAGCGAATCAGACCGTAAAGGAGGCCGGCATTAAAATTGTCACCGGCACCGATGGTGCTCACCGTCTCTGTCTCGGGCACGGCATATTCGCGTCTGAAGTTGCCGTCGGCCCGCACAATCACAGGGTCTGCTCCCTGCGTATAGATGAATTTCTTGCAGTAGAAGGAAATCTCAGCCGTGTACACCTTGTCAGGGTCGCTCTTGCGGTACAGGGTCTCAAAGTCCTCACGACTGCCGCGCACGATGTCGGCAAACTCCAGGTTCTCTATCAGATTGGGCGTGATCTTCATCACATCGTTCTTGTGCGCCGGACGATAGTTCACATCATAGTAGATGATGGCTCCGTGGTTGTGGGCATAGTCGAGCAGCCCCATCACCTGCGGCCGCACAGCCGGGTTGACGGCAAAAAACGAACCTACGATGACAATATCGTCGGGCTGGATGTCGGGATAGACAAAGTCTACATGGTCATGGGGATGGTCCTTGTAGAAGAGGTATTCGGCATTGTTGTGCTCGTCGAGGAAAGCGAGTGAGACCGGCGACTGACCGTTGGGACAGCGGTTGACAAGGTCGGCATTCACCCCGTTGTCGCGAAGAAAACTCACCACCTGGTCACCGATACGGTCGTTTCCTGTCTCTGAGATGAAAGTGGCGTTGACCCCTGCACGTCCCAGAGAGACAATGGCATTGAAGACAGAGCCTCCGGGGAAGGCTCCGATGGGCTGTCCGCCCTTGAAGATAATATCGAGCACCGTCTCGCCGATGCCTATCACTTTTCGTTGGTTCTTGTTCATTCTGTATTATCCTATAATGGGTCTGCAAATATCTGAATTTTCAAGCAAATATCAAAGCAAATCGGCCAAAAAATCACTTCCTATTTATCCACCATGCGCAACCGCCACCCACCCATTGACTTAATACAGATTTACTTTACACGGTTTTAACAATTAAAGAAAGGTGTAAA
>JBJEAU010000097.1:0-8227 GCA_051869355.1 Prevotella sp.
CCTTTGGTTCACAGGGTTCACACCCTGTGCTATGGTATGTCGCCCCCTTGGGGCTCGCTGCCCAATGATATAGCCAGCACCAGCCAATCCACCCCGTAGGGACGCACCTCGGTGCGTCCGCCAGCAGGAGTGCGGATGTATCAGCGGGATAGGGTGAGGGCACATCAGCAGCATCGAGCCCCAAGGGGGCGACATATTACAGCACAGGGTGCAAACCCTGTGTATGTTAGTAGCCCCCAACCCACCATAAGTCCTGTAAGGACGACATAAAAAAGAGCCGCATGGTTTTATGTCGTCCTTACAGGACTCGCAGGATGCATACGCCCTTTGGTTCACAGGGTTCACACCCTGTGCTATGGTATGTCGCCCCCTTGGGGCTTGACAGCCCGGAGGGCTATACATAGAGTAACCGCGGGCAACGCCCGTGGACACTATGCAGCCTGTCCACAATAGCCTGTAAGGCTGTACTTCGTGGTTGAGGATGTATTGCCTTCCAGGCAATGGGTTGGGGCGATGTCATTTTCCGGTGGCGGTGCCACCGGTTACTCGTAGTACAGCCCTCCGGGCTTTTTGCTTCCTATGACTTTTCCTCTTAATTATATTCTTGTGAACGCCTCCCCCTGCGGACACACCAAGGTGTGTCCCTACTTGCCGGATGATATGTAATGCCCTGCGGACGCACCAAGGTGTGTCCCTACGTGCCGATATTGTGTGTTGTTGGTAGGCACATACACTCCCATTATCATAGGCTATTATCAACTTTTCTTGACAAAACAACGAATTGTAAGTTTTGTGGCCTTATTTCTTGCGAATGATAACGAAAAACGCGGACATGAGTGACGGGTAGTTTTAAATTGGCAATCTGTAGTAAATTCTTGTCAGTAATTATGGCGTTTTCTTTATCAGATTGCAAGGATTTTTGTAATTTTGCAAGCAATATGAAATGGAGAAAGAGAATTTTGTGAACCCTTTAAAAGCATAGAATGAATAAAGGACTGTATCAATCGGATTGTGAGCACGACGCCTGTGGCGTGGGTATGATTGTCAACATCCATGGCAACAAGAGCCATGAACTGGTGGACAACGCCCTGAAGGTGCTTGAGAATATGCGCCACCGCGGAGCCGAGGGCGCTGACAACAAGACGGGCGACGGAGCTGGTATCATGCTCCAAATTCCGCATGAGTTTATCTTGCTGCAGGGCATCCCTGTCCCCGAGAAGGGAAAGTATGGCACGGGACTGGTATTCCTCCCCAAGGCGGAAGAGGCACAGCAGGCCATCCTCAGCATCATGATCGAGGAGATAGAGCGCGAAGGACTCTCGCTGATGCACCTGCGCACGGTGCCTACCTGCCCGGAGTGTCTGGGCGAGATGGCACTGGCAGCCGAACCGGCCATCAAGCAGCTCTTCGTGACGGGCGTGACGGACGACAAGCAGCCGTTCTTTGAGCGCACCTTATATATTATACGCAAGAAGATAGAGCGACGGGTGGCCGAATGGGAGGCACGCTATCTGCCCGAAGACCAGAGGGGGCAGTTTTATATCTGCTCGCTGTCGAGCCGCAACATCGTGTACAAGGGAATGCTCTCCAGCCTCCAGTTGCGCCAGTATTTCCCCGACCTCACCAATGTCTACTTCACCAGTGGCCTGGCCTTGGTGCATAGCCGTTTCTCCACCAACACCTTCCCCACCTGGAGCCTCGCGCAGCCCTTCCGTCTGTTGTGTCACAATGGCGAGATCAACACCATCAGGGGCAACAGGGGATGGATGCAGGCCCGCGAGTCGGTGCTCTCATCGGAGGCGTTGGGAGACATCCGCAAGATTTCACCCATCATACAGCCGGGCATGAGCGATTCGGCCTCGTTGGACAATGTCTTCGAGTTTTTCGTCATGAGCGGCCTGTCGCTTCCCCATGCGATGGCGGTGATGGTGCCCGAGAGTTTCAACGACAAGAATCCCATCAGCGAAGACCTGAAAGCCTTCTACGAGTACCATTCCATCCTGATGGAACCGTGGGACGGTCCTGCCGCCCTGCTCTTCAGCGACGGCCGTTTTGCCGGAGGAATGCTCGACCGCAACGGTCTGCGCCCTGCCCGCTACACCATCACCAAGAACGATACGATGGTGGTGGCCAGCGAGGTGGGCGTGATGGACTTTGACCCCACGGAGATTGCCGAGAAGGGACGGTTGCAGCCCGGCAAGATCCTGCTCATCGACACCCAGGAAGGCAAGATCTACTACGATGGAGAAATCAAGGACCAGCTGGCCCGCGAGCATCCTTACCGCCAGTGGCTGAGCACCCACCGCATACAGTTGGAGAAGCTCCGCAGCGGTAGGAAGGTGGACAACAGCGTGCCCGACCTGATACGCAAGGAGATAGAGTTCGGCTTTGGCGAGGAGGATGTGGACGGCACTATCGTGCCGATGTGTACCTTGGGGCAGGAACCTACCGCCTCGATGGGCAATGACACCCCGCTGGCCGTGTTGAGCGACCGTCCGCAGATTTTCTTCAACTACTTCCGCCAGCAGTTTGCCCAGGTGACCAATCCTGCCATCGACTCTATCCGCGAGAATCTGGTGATGAGTCTGGCCGAATACATCGGACGGGTAGGCACGGGCATCCTTAATCCCGACGAGACCAACTGTAAGATGGTGCGCCTGCCGCATCCCATCCTTACCAATACGCAGCTCGACATCCTCTGCAACATCCGCTACAAGGGATTCAACACAGTCAAGCTGCCCATGCTCTTCGATACCGCACAGGGCGAGGCCGGACTGCGCGCTGCCCTCGACCGTCTGTGTCAGGAGGCTGCCCGCAGTGTGGACGAGGGCTACAACTATATCATCCTCTCCGACCGCGATGTGGACGAGAGCCACGCCGCCATCCCCTCGTTGCTGGCCGTGAGTGCCGTACACCACTACCTGATAGGCGTAGGCAAGCGCGTGCAGACAGCCCTCATCGTGGAGAGCGGCGAGATACGCGAGGTGATGCACGCCGCACTGCTCTTGGGCTACGGCGCATCGGCGCTCTGCCCCTACCTGACGTATGCCATACTCGACGATCTGGTAAAACGCCACAAGATACAGGAAGACTATGCCACCGCTGAGGCCAACTATATCAAAGCCGTGAAGAAAGGCCTCTACAAGATCATGGCCAAGATGGGTATCTCCACCATCCGCAGCTACCGCGGTGCCAAGATCTTCGAGAGCATCGGTCTCTCCGAGAGTCTGCTTCGCCGCTACTTCGGCACCGAGGTGAGCACCGTGGGCGGTATCGGACTCGAGACCATCGCCCGCGACGCCATCCGTCTGCACGATGCTGCCTTTGCGCAGGCCGACAAGATGGAGTTCCTGCCCAATCAGGGACAGTTCCATTACCGTCGAGACGGTATCAGTCATGCGTGGAACCCCGAGACCATCGCCACGTTGCAGTTGGCCACCCGCACAGGCAACTACGAGACCTACAAGAAGTTTGCCCGGCTGGTCGACGACAAGGAGAAGCCCATCTTCCTCCGCGACTTCTTCGGCTACAAGCGCAATCCTATCTCCATCGACGAGGTGGAGCCGGTAGCGCAGATTGTCAAGCATTTTGTCACGGGTGCCATGTCGTTTGGTGCCTTGTCCAAAGAGGCGCACGAGGCAATGGCATTGGCCATGAACTATCTCGGCACCCGCAGCAATACGGGCGAGGGCGGCGAGGACAATGAGCGTTTCCACTCCGAGATAGACGGCATCAGCCTCTGCTCGAAGACCAAACAGATTGCCAGCGGCCGTTTCGGTGTCACCACCGAGTATCTGGTCAATGCTGAGGAAATACAGATCAAGGTGGCCCAGGGAGCCAAGCCCGGCGAGGGAGGCCAGTTGCCCGGATTCAAGGTCAACGAGGTCATTGCCAAGACCCGCCATTCCATCCCCGGCATCTCGCTCATATCGCCGCCGCCCCATCACGATATCTACTCCATCGAGGACTTGGCGCAGCTCATCTTCGACCTGAAAAACGTGAACCCCAAGGCTGCCATCAGCGTGAAACTCGTGGCTGAGAGCGGCGTGGGCACCATTGCCGCCGGAGTGGCCAAGGCCAAGGCAGACCTGATCGTCATCTCCGGTGCAGAGGGCGGTACGGGCGCAAGTCCGGCCTCCAGCATGCGATTTGCCGGCATCTCGCCCGAGATTGGACTCTCTGAGGCACAGCAGACGCTCGTCAAGAACGGCTTGCGTGCCCAGGTGCGGCTGCAGGTCGACGGCCAGCTCAAGACGGGTAGGGATATCATCATGATGGCCCTGCTTGGTGCCGAGGAGTTCAGTTTTGGCACGGCGGCCCTCATCGTGCTGGGTTGCGTGATGATGCGCAAGTGCAACCTCAATACCTGTCCGATGGGCGTGGCCACCCAAGATCCCGCGCTGCGTGCCCATTTCCGTGGTCATTACAAGTTCTTGGTCAACTATTTCACCTTCTTGGCACAGGAAGTGCGTGAGTATCTGGCCGAGATGGGATTCCGCAGTCTCAACGAGATTGTCGGCCATACCGAGCTGGTGGAGCGTCGCGAGGCTGCCCAGCCCGACCTGCAGGCCAAGACGGCCCTCCTCGACTTCCGTCGGATGCTTTACCGCGAAGATTCGGCCTGCACGCTCTACCACACGGTAAGTCAGGCGCACGACCTGTCGGGGATTCTTGACCAGCAGTTGATTCGCGGTGCGCAGAAATCCATCGAGCGCGGCGAGGAGGTGAACCTCGATTTCGCCATCAAGAACACGGACCGTGCCGTGGGTACCATGCTCAGCGGCATGGTGGCCGAGCGCTACGGCGAGGAGGCTTTGCCCGACAAGACCATCAATGTGAAATTCAAGGGCTCGGCCGGCCAGAGCTTCGGAGCTTTCCTTGTCAAAGGCGTGGACTTCAAACTCGAAGGCGAGGCCAACGACTATTTTGCCAAAGGTCTCTCAGGCGGCCGCATCTCTATCCTGCCGCCCATCCGCAGCAACTTCTCGGCAGAGGACAACATCATCGCCGGCAACACGGGTCTCTATGGTGCCACCTCGGGCGAACTCTACATCAACGGTAAGGTGGGCGAGCGCTTCGGTGTGCGCAATTCGGGTGCCGTCGCTGTCATCGAGGGCGCGGGCGACCACTGTTGCGAGTACATGACGGGCGGTCGTGTAGTGGTATTGGGCGAGACGGGGCGCAACTTCGCTGCCGGTATGAGTGGCGGTGTGGCCTACGTATGGGACAAGCACCACAACTTCGACTACTTCTGCAACATGGACATGGTGGAGATCAACCTGGTGGACGACAGCAACTACCGCAAGGAGCTCCACGAGCTCATCCGCCAGCACTATCTGTACACGGGGTCTAAGTTGGCACGCACCATGCTCGACGACTGGAACCGCTACGTGGAAGATTTCATACAGGTGGTGCCCATCGAGTACAAGCGCGTGCTGCAGGAGGAGCAGGTGAAGAAGCTGCAACAGAAGATTGCCGACATGCAGAGAGACTATTGAGAATAATTCACAATTGTCAATTCACAATTCATAATTAAGAATTCATAATTTGTCATTCTGCAATGGCGCTCTCTGAGGCAACAGACTAAAAATATCAACAACCCTTTGCAATCCTTCATCGGCTTCGGCCGGTGGGGAGGTTGCAATACATAGCAACAACAAGACGTGGGAAATCCAAAAGCATTTCTGACTATCCGCCGAAAGGAGGCGGGGTACAGACCGATTAACGATAGAATACACGATTTTAGTGAGGTCGAGCAGACGCTCAACAGCAACGACCGTCGTCTGCAGGCCAGCCGCTGTATGGACTGTGGCGTGCCCTTCTGCCATTGGGCTTGTCCGCTGGGTAACAAGCCGCCCGAGTGGAACGAGGCTCTCTACCGGGGCGACTGGGAACTGGCTTACCGCCTGCTCGTAGCCACCAATCCCTTCCCCGAGTTTACCGGGCGTATCTGTCCGGCGCTCTGTGAGAAGGCATGTGTGCTCAACCTGATGGACCATGAGCCCACCACCAACCGCGAGGACGAAGCGGCCATCGCCGAACATGCCTTCAACGAGGATTTTGTGCGCGTGGAAACACCAGTGCGCAACGGCAAGCGGGTGGCTGTGATAGGAGCCGGACCGGCCGGACTGGCTGCCGCCAACGACCTGAACCATGCCGGATGCACCGTCACCGTGTACGAGCAGCATGAGGCGGCCGGCGGACTGCTCCGCTATGGCATTCCCAACTTCAAACTCAACAAGGCGGTTATCGACCGACGCTTGGCGTTTCTGGAGAAAGAGGGTATTACTTTCAGATACGGCGAGGCTATCGACCTCAACGCCCTCCCCGAGGGCTACGATGCCTATGTGGTGGCGACGGGAACACCGCAGGCGCGCGACCTCAACATTCCCGGCCGCGACCTCAAAGGGGTGTACCTCGCCTTGGAAATGCTCTCGCAGCAAAACCGGGTACTGGCCGGTATCGAGTTTAAGCGCGACCAGCTGGTCAACGCCAAGGGCAAGGACGTGCTGGTCATCGGTGGCGGCGACACGGGTAGCGACTGTATCGGTACAGCGCACCGTCAGGGGGCGAAGAGCGTGACCCAGATAGAGATTATGCCGAAGCCTGTGGAGGGGCCGGAAGACCCGAAGAGCCCGTGGCCTAACTGGCCGCGCACGCTCAAGACCACCTCGTCGCACGAGGAGGGCTGTACCCGCCGCTGGAATATCAACACCCTCGAGTTTCTTGGCAAGGACGGCCGCTTGACGGGTGTCCGTGTGCAGCCCATAGACTGGAAACCCAATCCCGAGGGAGGCCGCCCCATCATGATCGAGGCCGGCAAGCCCGAGGTGATCAAGGCCGACATGGTGCTCTTGGCAATGGGTTTCCTCAAGCCCCAGCTTCCCCAGTTGCCAGCCCACGTCTTTGTGGCCGGCGATGCCGCCTCTGGCGCTTCGTTGGTGGTGCGCGCGTTGGCCAGCGGACGGCAGACAGCTGCCGAGGTGTGCCGCTATCTCCACCTATAGGTCGCGGTTGCTGAGGCTATATGCCACCTTTACGCGGCTAAACATGGCATTTAGGAGTGCTAAACGCCATGTTTAGCCGCGTAATGATGATGGATGGTTGGAAACGGGCTGTGGTTGGGGGCTGTCTATGTAGGCTTATCTTTGATAGATGATGATGCCTCGGCGATGGATATGGTCTTTCAAAGCTTCGTTTTTGCACGAATCCAAAATCGAAATGTCGAACTGGTAAGGAAGGGACGATTCGTCAAGGGCAGCATGCAAAGCGTTGATGTCGCTGCGCGATAGGCCGTCGCCCACCAGCGCAAGGTCAACATCCGAGAATGGGCGGTAATTGCCCTTGGCGCGAGACCCATAGAGCACCACTCGGTCGATACGCTGGTTCGCGGCAAATCTTTCCACCAGCTGTTGCAGTTCTTCTTCTTTCAGTCCGTAGGGCATAGCATCTTTTTCAGGTGGATTGATCGTGGGATAGCGCCAACATGGTCTGTTCAAATCTGGCCAACAAGGGGTAATATACGTGCACGATGGCTTCATAAACCTCTTCAGCTACTGCCTCGTCATAATTGTGCGAGGTCAGGTTGCGGTCTTCTATGGAGTCCATCCACGCTGCGCTGTCGATGATTCCCATCTGTAAGGCTTTCCGAAAAGCATCTCTGGAGCCCCGGATGTCATGATACCCTTGATACTCAGCATAGTCTTTCATCACTTTCCAGGCCAGTTCGTGGGTATATTCAAAACGTTGGATGAGGCCCTCTTTCAGCAGTTCGTCCAAAGAGTTGTCCATGCCCAGTCTGTCGGAAACGATACTTACAGCCTGCGACAGTTTTTCCATCGCCTTTCGATAGTTGGCAAATCTTTGCATCCAGCGTATGTCTTGTTGTTCCATATCTATATCTCTTATATGAGTGCTTTCTCGCCCGGCTACGTAGGGTGTTGCCGTAGCCATTGGATAGTCCAAGTCTTTGGAAAGTCATACAAATATATCTGATAAAATCGAAGTGGGCAAATAATGGATTGAAAAAAGAGTTAACAGACTCGTTTTTCAGGCATGTCATGGCATGATGCCGAGGAAATGTATTGCCATTCAGGCAAATAGTTGTGGTAGCATGTTTTTCCGGGGGCTTCGCCCTCGGTTACTCATCGTATAGCCCTCCGGGCTTTTTCCCATGTTTGTCCTATGTGTTTTTCCTGCTTGTTATGGGCAGCCTGCTTTCGGACAC
>JBJEAU010000098.1:0-8063 GCA_051869355.1 Prevotella sp.
CCCTGTCATTTACTTGTCTAAATGTTTCCAACTACCGATTTATTTTTGTACTTTTGCATGAGTAGGGATGTCTGGCGGGCACCTTTACCGTGCCCCAACCTATCAGATGCCCACTAAGGATATCACATCACACATTTTTTATAAAGGAGATTGCGTATGGCTGAGAGGTTAGTTTTTACACCGGAAGAGAAGAGAGAGACCATCACCCTTATCGACAAGATTAGGAAAGCTATTGGCGACTCGCTGCAGCAAGGCGACGACCGTAAAATCTATGCCTATCTCAAACAGGCAATAGCCAGCAACCAGCTGCAACGCGACGTGTTTGGCATCAATCCTGTGCTCCATGCGTTGCAGACAGCCGACCTTGCCGTCACCGAGATAGGACTGAAACGCGACGGTGTTTTGGCCATCATGCTCTATACGAGCATACCCTCCGGACAGGCTTGTATCGATACGCTGCGCAGTGAGTACGGCGAGAGTGTGGCACATATCATCCACGGTCTTTGCCGCATCCGTGAACTGTACAAGAAGAATCCTGTCATCGAGAGCGAGAATTTCCGCAACCTGCTGCTCTCGTTCGCCGAAGACATGCGTGTGATACTTATCATGATAGCAGACAGGGTCAACCTGATGAGACAGATTCGTGACACCACGCAGGAGGAAGCCAAGCATCAGGTGAGCGAAGAAGCCAGTTACCTCTACGCCCCCTTGGCCCACAAACTGGGTCTCTACAAGCTCAAAAGCGAACTGGAAGACCTGAGTCTGAAGTATCTGGAGCACGATGCGTACTATATGATACGCGAAAAGCTGAATGCCACCAAGCGTTCACGTGATGCTTATATCGAAAACTTCATCGGTCCTATCCAGCAACGACTTGAAGAGGCTGGGTTAAAGTTTCACATGAAGGGACGAACCAAGAGCATCCACTCCATCTGGCAGAAGATGAAGAAGCAGAAGTGCGGTTTCGAAGGCATCTACGACCTGTTTGCCATCCGTATCATCCTCGACTCGCCACTCAAAAAAGAGAAGATGCAGTGCTGGCAGGTCTACTCTATCGTGACAGACATGTACCAGCCCAACCCCAAGCGTCTGAGAGATTGGCTGAGCGTGCCCAAATCCAACGGCTATGAGTGTCTGCACATCACGGTACTCGGCCCGCAAAACAAGTGGGTGGAGGTGCAGATACGCACTGAGCGTATGGACGAGATAGCCGAGCACGGTCTGGCAGCGCACTGGCGCTATAAGGGTGTGAAGAGTGAAGGCAACATGGATACGTGGCTGGCCAGCATACGGGCCGCACTGGAGGCCGGCGACGACCTGCAGGTGATGGACCAGTTCAGGATGGACCTGAGCGAGGACGAGGTGTATGTGTTTACGCCCAAGGGCGACCTGTTCAAGTTTCCCAAGGGAGCGACGGTGCTCGACTTTGCCTACCATATCCATACGGGTGTGGGCAATACCTGCGTAGGCGGCCGCATCAACAACCGCATCGTGTCTATCCGCGAGCCGCTCCATTCGGGCGACTCGGTAGAGATTCTCACCCAGAGCAATCAGAAACCCAATGCCAACTGGCTCAATATCGCCAAAACTTCCAAAGCCAAGGCCAAGATTCGGCTTTCCATCAAAGAGACGCAGGCCAAGGAAGGACTACTGGCCAAGGAGATGCTCGCACGCCGCTTCAAGAATCGGAAGATGGAGATGGAAGAGAGCGTGATGAACCATCTGATGAGGAAGATGGGATTCAAGGAACTGTCCGAATTTTACAAACAGGTGGCCGACGGGAAGCTCGACTTCAACAGCATCCTGGAGAAGTATGTGGAGGTGAAGAACCAGTTGCAGAACGCCAACCAGAAGACGGTGCACTCGGCAGAGGATTTCAGCTACGAGGTGCCCGAAAACGACAAGTCGCGTGACAATGACGATGTGCTGGTGATCGACCGCAACCTGAAAGGTATCGATTACAGCCTGTCCAAATGCTGTAACCCCATCTATGGCGATGATGTGTTCGGATTTGTCACTGTCAACGGCGGCATCAAGATTCACCGTACCGACTGCCCCAATGCGCCGGAACTGAAACGCCGGTTCGGCTACCGCATTGTCAGGGCCCGTTGGAGCGGAAAAGGCACCTCGCAATACAGCATCGTATTGCGTGTGATAGGCAATGACGATATCGGTATCGTGAGCAATATCACCAACATCATTTCCAAAGAAGAGAAAATCGTGATGAGGAGCATCAATATCGACAGTCACGACGGTCTCTTCAGCGGTAATCTGGTTGTCATGCTCGAAGACACCTCGCGTCTGGAAAGCCTAATCAAGAAACTGAAGTCTGTAAAGGGTGTAAAATCAGTAAGCCGCCTGTGATGGCGGCTTACTTCTTACTATAGGATGGTGTCTTGTAGAATCTCTCGTAGCTTTACAGCAGGCGGTCGATGACCGCCACGCCCTTTTCGGTGCAGAAACCGCGGATAATCAAGAAAAAGATGTTACGGAAAATCTCGTCAAAGCTATAGCGCTTGTACAGTTGGTTGGCCATAACATACTGTACCGCCGAATTGCCTACGGCAGAAATGATTTCGTAGACCACATTGTCCCTGAAATAGCCCTCACTTACACCCTTTGCATAAAACTCACGCGAAGTGTTTTCACGCTCCTTGCGGCGCACTTCGAGATAATCAGTAATTTCCGGGTACTTATAGAGTTGGGTAAAAAACAGCGGGTTGATACGGGAGATATTGTTGACCTGAATATGGTAAAACTCTATGATGATATCCATCGCTGTATGCGACGGGTCCTCGGCATATCGCCTCAGGTAAGCATCCATTTCCTCTTCCGATTTCTTGATTCCTTCGAAGAGAATGGCCTCCTTGTCCTGATAAATCTCGTACAGCGTACGCTTGGAGATGCCCAACATGCGCGCTATGTCGTCCATCTTCACCTTTCTGATGCCGTTGGTCTTAAACTCCTGCATCGCCATTTCCAGGATTCTACCCTTTAACTCTTGCCTGTAAAGTGTCTGCGTGGCCATTTTTTATGTTGATAGTTTTTTCCTTTGCAAAGATATTGAAAAAAAACGAAAAACCCATTCGGTTTTATGGGTTTTTTGTTAACTTTGCGAGGGTAAAACCCAGTTTTATAATTTATGTATTAGTATTGTTATGGTAAAAATTACGAAAGAAGCAGCACTGGCTTATCACCAGAATGGCAGACCCGGAAAGATAGAGGTCAAGCCTACCAAGCCCTATCATACCCAGACCGACTTGAGTCTGGCTTACTCGCCCGGCGTGGCGTTCCCCTGTCTTGAAATTCAGAACAATCCCGACGACGCTTACAAGTACACCGACAAGGGAAACCTTGTTGCCGTCATCTCCAACGGCACTGCCGTGCTCGGTTTGGGCGACATTGGCGCTCTGAGCGGCAAACCGGTGATGGAAGGCAAGGGCTTGCTGTTCAAGATCTACGGTGGCGTAGACGTATTCGACATCGAGGTAGACGAGAAAGACCCGGTGAAGTTTTGCGAGGCTGTGGAAAAGATTGCCCCATCATTCGGTGGCATCAATCTCGAGGACATCAAGGCGCCCGAATGTTTCTATATTGAGGAGCGCCTGAAGCAGACGCTTGACATACCCGTGATGCACGATGACCAGCACGGCACCGCCATCATCAGCGCCGCCGGACTGAAGAATGCGCTTGAGGTGGCTGGCAAAGACATTGCCAAAGTCAGAATCGTGGTCAACGGTGCCGGTGCAGCCGCCATTAGCTGTACCAAGCTGTATGTGGCTTTGGGTGCCCGCAGAGAAAACATTATCATGCTCGATTCAAAGGGTGTCATCACTTCAGACAGACCCAATCTCACCCCGCAAAAGTCACTCTTCGCTACGGATCGCCGCGATGTCCACTCGCTGGAGGAAGCAATAGCAGGCGCTGATGTGTTTGTGGGACTTTCAAAGGGCAATATCCTCACGCAGGACATGATTCGCTCAATGGCCGACAACCCCATTGTCTTCGCCTTGGCCAATCCGGTACCCGAAATCAGTTATGAAGACGCGATGGCCAGCCGTCCCGACGTGCTCATGTCTACCGGACGTAGCGACTATCCAAACCAGATCAATAATGTCATCGGCTTCCCCTATATCTTCCGTGGCGCACTCGACGTTCACGCCAAGGCAATCAATGAGGAAATGAAGATGGCTGCCGTACACGCCATCGCCAATCTGGCCAAAGAGGCGGTACCTGATGTGGTCAACGAGGTCTACCACGTCAACGATCTCTCTTTCGGCCCCAAATATTTTATCCCCAAACCCGTGGACCCGAGGCTTATCACCGAGGTGAGTGCCGCTGTGGCCAAGGCGGCCATAGACAGTGGTGTGGCCCGAAGCACCATCACCGACTGGGACGCCTACAAAGACGGACTCCGTCAGTTGCTGGGGCTCGAGACCAAGCTCACCCGCAATCTCCATGCTGCCGCTGCCATGCACCCGCAGCGTGTGGTTTTTGCCGAGGGAGGCCACCCCACCATGATGAAAGCTGCTGTGCAGGCGTTGCAAGAGGGTATCTGCCAGCCCATTCTGTTAGGTAACCCCGACCGTCTGAACCGTTTGGCCAACCGCTTGAAGCTTGATCTCTCGAATATTGAAATCGTCGACATGCGTGCAGACAAAGAGCAGGGCCGCCGAGCTACTTACGCCAAGCATCTGGCCGAGAAGCGTGCGCGCCAAGGCTACACTTTCGAGGAGGCTTACGACAAAATGTACGAGCGCAACTACTTCGGTATGTCGATGGTGGAGCAAGGTGATGCTGATGCTTTCATAACGGGTCTTTACACCAAGTATTCGAACACCATCAAGGTGGCGAAGGAAGTGGTAGGCATACGCCCTGAGTACAAGACTTTTGCCACCATGCACATCCTCAACACCAAAAAGGGCACCTACTTTATCGCTGATACGCTCATCAACCGTCATCCCGACCAGAATGTACTCTACGACGTGGCCAAACTGTGCGCCCACTCGGTAGATTTCTTCAATGTGGAGCCTGTCATCGCCATGATCAGCTATTCAAACTTCGGTACCGATGAGGTGGGAAGCCCTCAGAAGGTACACGCTGCCGTAGAACAGCTTCAGCACGATTTCCCCGATATGGCTGTAGATGGCGAAATGCAGGTCAACTTTGCCCTCGACCGCGAGCTTCGCGACGCTAAATATCCGTTTACGCGACTCAAAGGCAAGGATGTCAATACCCTCATCTTCCCCAACATGAGCAGTGCCAACGGCAGCTATAAGTTGCTGCAGGCGCTGGATCCCGATGCAGAGATTATCGGCCCCATCCAGATGGGTCTGAACAAGCCTATCCACTTCACGGACTTCGAGTGCTCGGTTCGCGACATCGTCAACATTACGGCTGTAGCTGTAATCGATGCCTATGTAGACAAGATCAAGCGTTCGCGTTAAGGCAACACGATACCCTACCCCATATTCCCCTAAAGCCTGCATGACTTTAGGGGAATATTTTTATCCACATACCCATTCCCCAAAATACCGACTGCCAGAATGTCTAATTATTTTACAAATGCTTTCATACTTGCAGGAAAAACCGTAACTTTGTCCGAAAGCATCATAAGAAATGACCAACAACTCAACATTACTGGTTGTGGATGACAACCGCAACATACTGACCACCATCAGGCTGCTGATGGAAAAGGTCTTTGACAGGGTTATCACCATCGCCAATCCCAATAACATCCCTGCGAGGCTCCGCGACGACAAGCCCGACGTGGTACTGCTCGACATGAACTTCAACAGCGGTATCAACAATGGCAATGAAGGGCTGTACTGGCTGCGCGCCATTCTCCAACAATCGCCTAAGACTGCAGTGGTGCTGTTTACAGCCTACGCCGACATACAGTTGGCCGTGACAGGTATCAAGGAGGGTGCGGCAGACTTTGTGGTCAAGCCCTTTGACAATCAGAAGCTCATCGACGTGCTTGTCCGTGCAGCGCAGCAAAACCAGCATGACGGTGGAGGGAACCGTTCCAAAGGTAACGAGATGTGTTGGGGAACGTCGGAGACGATGCTCAGCCTCCGTCAGACGGTAGAAAAAGTGGCCGTAACCGATGCCAACATCATCATTACCGGCGAAAACGGCACGGGCAAGGAGATGTTGGCCCGCGAGATACACCGACTCTCTCGCCGGAGCAAGGGACCGATGATGACCGTCGACATGGGCGCAATCTCCGAAACCCTGTTTGAGAGCGAACTTTTCGGCCATACCAAGGGAGCCTTTACCGATGCCAAAGCCGACAAGAAAGGCAAGTTTGAATTGGCAGAGGGAGGTACGCTCTTCCTCGATGAAATCGGCAATTTGGGCTACGGCCTTCAGGCCAAGTTGCTGACAGCCATCCAGAACCGCTGCGTCACCCGTGTGGGAGGCAGCACGCCCATCGACATTGACGTACGACTGGTATGCGCCACTAACAAGGATCTGCGGCGCATGGTCGCAGAGGGAGAGTTTCGCGAGGACTTGCTCTACCGCATCAACACCATCCATCTGCATCTGCCCGCACTGCGGGAACGGCGCGAGGACATACCGCTTCTTGCCCTGCGCTTTATGAAGCGTTACGCCGACATGTACGGCAAGCACCGGATGGAACTGAGTCAGGAGGCTATGGACAAGATTTCTTCGCTCCCGTGGTACGGCAATATCCGCGAACTGCAACACTCGGTGGAAAAAGCGGTCATCCTGAGCGACAGCCATACCATCACAGCAGCCGATATCGACTGCGATACCAGGGGCGTGGAGACTCCCATCGACGAGATACAAACCATCGACGAGATGGAGCGCCGCCTGATTGAGAAAGCCATACGCGACTGCGAGGGCAACCTGTCGCAAGTGGCCTCACGGCTGGGCATATCCAGACAGACACTGTACAACAAAATCAAACGTTACGGATTATGATTGCCCTCATCCTTGCCATCGCCCTTGTTGTAGTCATGGGTCTCTATATCCACCTCTGGCTCCGCTATCGAAAGCATGTGCATCAGGTGGCATTTCTCTTCAAGGCCATCAGTAACGGAGACTATAGTTACCTGTTTCATGCCAAGTCTTCGGATAAGAACGAACGGCAACTCGTGCAATCGCTGAACCGTGTCAAGGAAGTGCTGCAGCGTGCTCGTGACGAGCAGATACAGCGTGAGCGATACTATGAGCAGATACTCGATGCCGTAGACACGGGCATACTGGTGATTGACGACGAGCGCGGACTGGTGTTACAGCATAATCAGGCGGCCAGCCGACTGCTTCAGAGAGACCCTATCACCCATGTGTGCCAAATCAAGACGCAGCTGCACGACTTTGCCATCAGAGATACGTACACCACGCTGAAAGACAGGAGGGTAAGAATTGTTGGTTTCAGCGACATCAAAGGCGAACTGGCACGCCAAGAAATCGACACTTGGGTCAAACTGATTCGTGTGCTCACCCATGAAATCATGAATACGCTCACGCCTGTCATCTCGCTTAGCAAGACGCTGCTCGACGAATCGGAAGGTGCCTGTCAAGAGGGATTGCAGGTCATCTACAAGACCAGCAACGAACTGATAGCATTTGTAGACAACTATCGCAAATTCACCCACCTGCCCCACCCTGTTCCCGATACCTTTTATCTCAAACCTTTCTTAGAGCGTATGGCCACCCTTGCCGCCCACGATGTGGAAGTAAGGGTGTTGCCCAAAGACCTGATGGTCTATGCTGACGAGGGATTGATTGCCCGCGTAGTCTCCAATCTGTTGAAAAACGCCACCGAAGCCATCGATACCAACGGACATATCGCCATCCACGCCTATACTGATGCCGAGGAGCGAATCATCATCGACGTGACCAACGACGGTGCGCCCCTTCCACCCGAGATTGCCTCAAACATTTTCGTACCTTTCTTCACCACCAAGCAGGAGGGCAGCGGTATCGGCCTGTCTATCTCTCGTCAGATTATGGGGATGAGCAATGGCAGTATCAGTCTTGTCGAAAGTGAGGGAAAAACCACCTTCCGACTGGTCTTCAATTGACCCTTT
>JBJEAU010000099.1:0-8028 GCA_051869355.1 Prevotella sp.
CTTTACACCTTTCTTTAATTGTTAAAACCGTGTAAAGTAAATCTGTATTAAGTCAGAAGGGCAGAGTTGCCAAAGTCTTGTTTGAACTTGTAGAAGGGGAGACGAAAAAAGGCGGAGCATCCGCCCCTGCGTGTAACAAGGGGGGATGCTCCGCTGGTATGAGAGGGGTATGTACCCTTAGAGAATCTGCTTGTAGAGGGCCACGATGTCCTCGCGTGTAACAGGACGGGGGTTGCCGGGTGTGCAGACGTCTACGATAGCCTGGTCGGCCAGTGCATCGATGTCTTTCTCGGTGATGCCAATCTCTGAGAGGTGTGCAGGGATGCCTACACGGCGGCTGAGGTTCTCTATCTCAGCGCAAGCAGCATCGGCGGCCTCTTCACGGGTCATGCCGTCGCGGTAAACCTCGAGGGCTTTGGCGATGTCTACATACTTGTCGAGTGCTGCGGGAGCGTTCCAACGCATCACGGTGGGCAGCAGCATGGCGCATGCTACGCCGTGGGGTACATCGTGAAGGGCAGACAGCGGGTGAGCCATGCCGTGGTCTACGCCGAGACCTACGTTAGAGAATGCCATACCGGCTACATACTGGGCTACGGCCATACCGTTGCGTCCCTCGGGGTTGGTGGGATCTTCCACAGCGATGGGGAGGTAGCGGTGTATCATGTTGATAGCCTTGATCTCGAACATATCGCTCAGTTCCCATGCACCCTTGGTGATGAGGCCCTCGATGGCGTGGGTCATGGCGTCCATACCCGTGGCGGCGGTGAGGCTCTTGGGCAGCGAGTACATGAGTTCGGCGTCTACGATAGCCACGCAGGGGATGTCGTTGGGGTCTACACACACCATCTTCTTCTGCTTGCTCTCGTCGATGATGACATAGTTGATGGTGGTTTCGGCAGCTGTACCGGCTGTGGTGGGCAGGGCGATGATAGGCACGGTCTTCTTCTTGGTGTCGGCCACGCCTTCGAGTGATACTACATCCTCAAACTCGGGGTTGTTGCATACGATACCCACGCCTTTGGCGGTGTCCATCGCACTTCCACCGCCGATGGCTACGATAAAATCGGCCTCAGCATCGCGGAGCGCCTGTACACCCATCTTCACGTTGGTCACGGTGGGGTTGGGCTTTACCTCGTCAAATACGGCGTAGGGGATGTTGGCCTCATCGAGTACGTCGAGCACCATCTTGGCTACGCCGAACTTCATGAGTCCTTTGTCGGTTACTACCAATGCTTTCTTGAAACCCAGACGGGCTACTACTCCCGGCAATTCTTTGCGGGCACCGGGGCCGAAGTATGATACTTCGTTCAGAATGAATCTATTTACCATAAGTGTTTTTAAGATATTTTGATGTTGATAATTGTTTTATTGCTTCAAAGATAGTGCTTTTTCGGGGATTGTCCAAACTTATCTCCAATATTTTTCCATTTCCAGTCTAAAGAAAGGGGGCTGGGGATAAGTAGGGTGGTTCCGTCACTCAGTGACAGGCCGTTTCTTCCAGTCGTCCTTGACATAGCTGGTGGGATAGGTAGTGCGGTTGGTCACGCCTCCCTTGCGCTCACGAATCCAGGTGTCGAACGTGCGCTTGCCCTCCTTGAGCACGATGACGCGGGCACCCTGAGGCAGGTGGTTGTACTCGGTGTTGCCACCTGAGAATCGGCCATAGCCCAGCAGGATGTCGTACAACATCAGTGTGTAGTCGTTGTCATGGTCGTGGCCGCAGAATATGCCCATCACGTCGCCCTGTTCCTTCATGGCGGTGAAGAGACCGGAATTGAGTTTTGGTGGGCAAGACTGCTCCATGCGAGTACCTATCAAGATGCTTTGTTCGCTGGCTGCAGCAGTGGCAAACTCGGGCAGCGGTATGTGGAAAAATGCCAGGGCGGGCAGGGGATTGCCTCCTGCGGCCTGCGTGTAGGCGGTACTCTGCTGTCGGTACCATGCTATCTGGTCAAAGGTGATCCACGCATAGCCGCCTATGCGCTTCAGTTTGGCATAGCTGTGCGAATCGATGCAATATAGGAGGGCTGCGGGCGATGCACCGTTGCCGCCGGCTATCTCCAGTACGTAGTCAGGTGAGTCGCTGTTGCCTCTATCGGGCTGGATGTTGTAACGCCCGGTGCGTATCAGGTCGTACATCTCGGGGCGAGGCATTCCTTGCTCTTCGTCATGGTTGCCAAAAAGCATCACGTAGGGAACTTTCTTCTGGTCGATGCACGCCATGAGGTTTTTGAATCCCTCGTCGGCAGGCTTGGAATAGATGTTGTCGCCCGTAAAAATGACCAAATCGGGCTTCTCGGCATCCACCATCTCTTCGATGCAGCGCAAGACGGCGCGTGAACGGGGATTCTGACTCTGGTAATGGAGGTCGGTAAACTGGAGAATCTTAAATTCTCCCTGCTTGTTGAAACTCAATCGCTGGGCGCTTGCTGCCAATGGGAGAACCATGAGGAGTCCTATGAGCAGAGAAATTGCTTTTACATGTTTCATAAGGTCTGTGCGGATAATCTGTCAGTCTTTTTAGGATTTCTTTATCTGCCGTTGTTTGTTGGTTGCAGCAGGATTTCTATTTGTCGGAGCAGGTTTTCGCAGCCGTCTTCTATAAGGTCTAAAGCCAATTCAAAATCGGCTGCGTCTCCATAATAAGGGTCGGGAACATGATGATAATGAGGATGCTGGGTCAGGAAATCACCCATCCTCACCACCTTGTTGCGGTTTTCCTCCAATCGGGTCATGCTGGTAATCTGCCGATAGTTGTCTTCGTCCATCACCACGATGCAGTCGAATCTGTCAAAATCGGTATGAGCATCAAATTGGCGTGCCCTGTGGTCCACTGCATATCCTCGTTGGGCTCCGTGGCGCCGCATCCTCGAATCAGGAAGCTGTCCGATGTGCCAGCCTCCGATGCCAGCAGAGTCTATCTGCAGCTGAGGGGCTATCTGGCTGTCGGTGGCCAATGCTTGCATGATGGCATGGGCAGCCGGCGAGCGACAGATATTGCCGAGGCAGATGAACAGGATGCGGTAAAGAGATTCCCGGGCAGGGGGAAGAACTGGCGTTTTCATTGTTGGAGATGATGCGATAATGATTATTGGACTTGCAATTTGGTTTCCATACGGATGTCTTTCGATGAGGCTCCGACCATCACGCGGAAGTCGCCGGGCTCTACCACGAAGTTCATGTCCTTGTCCCACAGCGACAAGTCGCGCGGATGGAGGACAAAGCGTACCTCACGTGCTTCTCCGGGATTGAGTGTGATGCGCTCGAAACCACGCAGCACTTTGGTATAGGTTGTGACAGAACTTACTTCGTCCCGAATGTAAAGCTGTACCACCTCGTCGCCCTTCACCTTGCCGGTATTTGTCACGGTCACAAATACTTCCACACTGTCGGTAGGTGCAATGACGTCATGGGAGCAGCGTAGTTGGGAATAGGCGAAAGTGGTATAACTCAGGCCGTGGCCGAAAGGATAAAGGCTGCCCCATAGCGAGGCTTTGTTCTTTACATCCGATCCGGGCTTGAAAGGGAATGCAAAGGGAATCTGTCCCACTGTCCGTGGGATGGTGATAGACAGTCTGCCGCCGGGATTGTAGTCTCCGAAGAGCACATCAGCGATGGCATCGCCTCCTTTTTCACCCGGAAAATTCACGTTCAGTATCGCCGGCACGTGGGCATCGGCATAGTTGACGGTCGTGGCTCTACCCGCCATGATAATCAGAATCACCGGTTTTCCCGTCTCGGTCAGTTCTTTAAGCAGTTGGTCTTGTCTGCCTGGGAGGTTGAGTGTGGTACGCGAGTTGCCTTCTCCGATGGTATCGTCGTCATCGCCCAGCACTACCACCACCGCGTCGGCCTCGCTCGCTGCCTTGACAGCTGCGTCCATCATGCGGCGCTCTTCTTGGGTCTCCGGGAACGACAAGACCTCGCTCTCCGGATAGTGCGGATCTCTCACATTGCAACCTTTTTCATAAGTAACCTGTGCTTGGGGTACCATGCGGCGAATCCCTTCCAGTACCGATGATATGGGAGCGTTGGCGGGACCGTAGCGGCCGATGGGCTTGACATCGGCATTTGGGCCTATCACGGCTATCTTGCTGAGGCTCTTTGATAAAGGTAGGGTGTTGTTGGCGTTTTTGAGTAATACGATAGATTGGCGAGATACCTCCAAAGCCACTTGTTGGTGCTCCTTGCAGTGTACGATGTTCTCCGAATCTTCCGCATTGCCACGATAGGGATTGTCGAACAGTCCCAGCATAAACTTCACGCGTAGTACTTCGGCTACACGTTCGTCAAGTGTCTGCATGGTGATTTTCCCACTTGCCACCGCTTTGCGAAGCGGGTCAAGGTATTCTTTGGGCTGGGTGAAGTTGGTGCGGATATTGAGTCCGGCATTGATGGCGAGCGCACAGGCTTCTTCGTAGTTGTTGACTACATGGTGCTTGTTGTACAGGAATTCCAGTGCCTCGCTGTCGGAGACCACATAGCCGCGGAATCCCCATTGCTTGCGGAGAATGTCGGTCAAGAATCGGTAGCTTCCTGTTATCGGCTCACCGTTGTAATCGTTGTAGGAACTCATTACACCCAGTGCTCCTGCTTCCTGGAACACCTTGCGGAAAGGCTCAAGATACAGCGTCCGCATCTCTCGTTCGCCCACATGGGGGTCCGTGCGGGTATCTCCGTCACGGCCGCCCACAGGAATACTGTATACGGCAAAGTGCTTGGGAGTGGAGACAAGCCCTTCGGCCTGCAATCCCAGCACCATCTGTTTTCCCAACTCTCCTACCAGGTAGGGGTCTTCGCCATACGACTCCACGCATCTGCCCCAACGGGGGTCTTGGGTCAGGTCGAGTACAGGCGAATAGATATTGGTGTATCCCAATATCCGGGCTTCCACTGCTTCCACGTGAGCCAACTGACGTATCAGCTGACGATTCCACGTACATCCCTGACCGCTCTGGCTTGGGAAACAGGTGGCACGGTCGTGACAGAGGCCGCGAATGCCTTCGTTGGTGAAATCGACCGGGATGCCCAAGCGTGTTTTTTCCACAAACCAGCGTTGTATCTCGTGCAATGTCTCTACATGTTTGGCATAGGGGAAAGAATATTGCGAACCGAATTTTCCTAATCCATTGTGTTCCTCGTCGATGTTCCCGATACCGTCTTTCCATACTTCGTTCACCCAATTCTCGGTGGGTAGGGCATCTTTCAGCACCCTTCCCGATCCGTAAAGCGTGGCCAACTGGCAGGTTTTTTCATCGACTGTCATCTGGCGAAGCAAGTCGCTGACACGATCTTCTATAGATGCACGTGGGTTTTCATACACATCTTTCTTGCCATTCTTGTTAAAGTCAATCCAACCCTTGTGATACATTTTCTGGGCTGATGCTTCAGGACAGGACAATAGCATGAAACATGTGCCTATCCATACGGGTATTAGTTTCTTAACATCCAATTTATACATACTATAGTAGGTTAATATGGTCGGTATTCTTCATTTTCCCAACGCTATTCGTTTGGCGCAATGGGGGCAAATGCCTTTCAGCATATAATTGACAGCGTTGACTATGAATCCTTCACGCACCGTGACGGGCGGAATGGCTATCTCTTCCATGCAAAAAGTCTGCCGGCAGTGTTCGCAAAAGAAATGCACATGCTGGTCATCGTCATCTTCACCGTGACTTCTGCATAGCTCATACACCACCTCGCCTCTTCCGTCTTCCAGCGTATGGACCAGCTGGTGCTGTTTGAACAGCATCAGGCTCCTGTATATACCCGACTTGTCGATGGTCAGAATCTTTGCTTCCAATTCTGCCATCGACAAGGGGCGATCGATACCCGCCAACGCTTTTATGATGACGATGCGGTTGGCTGTAGGCCTGATGCCATGACTTTGCAATAGGTGCTCGCTTCTATTTTCGTCCATTATCATTCGAAGACTATCTCTCCAAAGAATTCAGGACGGTGGAAGTCGGGGCGTTCCACACGGATGGGATTCCATGAGAGGAAATGGGGCTTCTGCAGGTGGTCGCCACACTTGTAGAAGTTTCCCTTCATCCGCATGCCGTCGAATCCGATGATGGCATTTCTGAAAAATGCCTCGGCTGGAATGATGAGTGCCATTTGCCAACAGGTTTTCCCTATGCGCTCTGAGAAAGGCTCATGTCCCAAAGAGGACCATCGCTTGACGCTTTGGAGAACCGATGTCGGTGCCAGTTCTCTTCCTTCTCTCTTGGGACCACAACCAATCAACAGCGTACCGGTGCAGTTGCATTCCATATTGTAGTATGGACCTCCTGCTACAGGCTGCGAGAAAAACTCACAGCAGCTGTCTTCCCATACCCTTCCGTTGTCATGTCCGGCTACAGAGGCCACACTGTCTTCTTCCACCTTATACTCTATAAGAAGCGAAGAACCTGTATGCGCCAAGCGGAACGACACATTGGGGGCGTAAGGATAATCGGCTTCCCAGTCTACACAGTCAATAGGCTGAAACGCTATCCCTGCCTTGTCGAGTATTGCAGGCACCTCGTCTGCCTCTATGGATGGGCAAACGATTTTTTTTACTGTCAACAACTTCTCCATATCTCTATTAGTTAGTTCAACTTCGTATCACAGGCAAGACGCGATAAAGCGTGCCATCTCCTCTTGTTTGGCATAAACACATCTGAAGAGTGCCAACTGGTTGCGTGTACGAACCAGATTGTGCTCCGGATACTTAATTTTATAATAGGTGTCGCCATTGATATAATCGGTCAAGAACCTCACGCACTGCATGTAGGGGAACAATGCCACTGCATAGGGCAGATTTTCTGTCTCCACAGGGGTCAGGAACGACTTGGCAGACTCCAGATAACCTTTGGTAAACGACTCGAAGATGTCTTCACGGAATCCAACTTTCTCGATTTCGGGGTCGTCCTCTGCCACAAAGTTGGCACCAGTGCGCAGGAAGTCGCCATAGTCTGAGAATACGAAACTTGGCATCACGGTATCCAAGTCGATGACACAGAGCACCCGGCCTTCTTCGTCAAACATCATATTGTTGACCTTTGTGTCGCAGTGGCAGACGCGCTTGGGCAGCTTGCCTTCGCGCCCCATCCGCTCGGCCTTGCACATCTCGTCAGCATGCGATTCCAGTTCATCCACAATGTCGCGCACCTCGCTCACTCTTCCCTTGGCATCCTGTGCCACAGCATCACGCAACTGGCGCATGCGGAGTTCCATGTTGTGGAAGTCAGGGATGGTCTCTCCCAACGTCTCAGGCAGATCCACCAGCATTGCCTCGAAGTTACCGAAAGCCTTTCCTGCATAGTACGAATATTCCGGTGTCACGGCCTCAAACGTCTTCGCTCTGGGGATGAATACAGACACACGCCAGTAACGGCCTGCACCGTCCAGATAATAGGTCTTGCCTTCTCCGGTTTCTACAAAGCGGAGCACCTTGCGGTTGATATCGTCCTCTCCCGCCTCGGCCAGTTTCTTCCGGATATGGTTGGTTACAGACTCCACGTTGTGCTGAAGCAGGTCCACATCCTGGAAAATACTATTGTTAATACGTTGGAGCACATAGTCGTCGTTCTCTCCTGCCGTAACGACCAGATACGTGTCGTTGATCAAGCCATTACCCAGAGGGCGGATAGACACAATCGTGCCTTCCACGTTAAATTTCTCTACAATTCCTTTTAATTCCTTTTCTTCCATGCCTTTAGTGTTTTAATTTTCTACAAATATAGTAATTTATTTCCGAACAACAAGGTTTTTCTTGACAAATATCAAAAAAAGAGGGGGAATCTACCCCGCTGAATGGGAGAAACCGCTATCTTTGCAGCATGATTTTTCACCCACTTTCCCCTTCGGCCGAATTGCCCAAGGCTATGAACGACCCGTTCGACTATAGCCCGCATCCCTTGTGTCTCAGCGCTGCAGCGGCATTGCAGCAGATGTTGCCAGCGTTGATGGCAGCGCATCCCTGCGTGGAAACGCCACGCGAGTTTGACCCCCGAGGGCAAGCGACGATGACCCCCGCGG
>JBJEAU010000100.1:0-22566 GCA_051869355.1 Prevotella sp.
AAAAAGGAGGGTATCGACACCGGTTGCTGGCGGCGCGATACCCTCCTTGCTTATCAGGGATGGGCTATTTGGTCTTGCGAGCCTCCACGTCGCAGACGAAACCATAGACATTGCCGGAGAAATCGGCGGCATAGAGCATGTTGCCCGATACCGACATGGCGGCAAAGACGGGTGCGCCGGTGCTATGTTTCCACAGCAGGGTACCCTTCTTGCGGTCCAAGGCGTAGAGGCTGCCGTCTGACGCTCCTACATACACCGTACCGCCCGAGAGCAGCGGACTGGCCTCGACCGTGGCAGGATAGTTGCCGATGTAGGGAGCAGAGAGGATCATGGCAGGCTTGGTGCGGAAATTCCACTTCTCCTCATAGGTCTCCCTATCCAGTGCCACGATGCCGCGGTTGGACGTACCGAAGATGATTTCGGTCTCGGTCACCAACGGGGTGGACGACACATTGACATCGTAGCCCAACTTCTTGCGGGTGAGGATGCGGCCGGTGCGGGCCTCCATGACAAAGAGCGACTGGGCAGAGAGGATATAGAACACATCGCCCCACATGGCTGCCGACGACGAGCGGTGACGGAGTTCGCCGTCCCACGAGCCCCACAGCATCTTGCCCGTAGCGGCATCGTTGGCGAACAGGCCACCCCAGTGGGCATGACCGATGAGTACGCCCGCATCGCTGAGCGACAGGGTGGCTGTACAGCCCTCGCCACGGTCCCAACCAGTGTTGCGCCACAGACGACGACCCGAAGCAGCATCAAAGGCAGCCATCGACTTGCCCGTTCCGGCATAGACCACGCCCTTGGCAGCCACCAGTCCGTCGTTGATGGGCGGCACCACGCCTATCTCCAAGTCGGTCTTCCAACTCAGCTGTCCGGTCTCTATGTCTACGGCGTAGAGCATACCGTGCACGTCTTGGGCGAAGAGCTTGCCCGCATCGATGGCAATATTGTTGCGCACCGACGCAGCCAGACGGTAACGCCACTTCACCTCGCCGGTACGGGCATCCATGCGCACGAGGGTGGCACGACCTGTCTCGTTGTCGTCTACCGAGGCCACATAGACGGCACCCTGATAGACCAGCGGCGAAGCCATATAGATATTGGAACCCACATTCTTGACCCATGCCAGACGCGGTTGCGACAGCGTATCGGCCACGATACCCACATGGGCGGCATTGCCCAGCATGTTGGTCCAATCGGTTGCCACCGAAGGCTGTGCCGTGGCCTGACGCTCGTAGCGGAAAGCCGTCTTCTGACGTGCCGTCTCACCATTGCGGAACACCGCATCCACCTGTACCGTGATATACTGACCGTCTACCGAGGCAGGCAGACGCATCTCGGCATACCAGTTGAAGTCGGTCTGCTGGGCCATCGGGGCATCGGCCACAATGCGCTTCCCGTCGAAGAAACACGAATAGCGGAGTGAGGCTACGGGGCTGACAGTGGAATAGACATTGACCGAGAGAGGCACAGCGCCCGAGGGGAGCACGGGTGCCTGACGGTTCTGGATAGAGGCGAAGGCCATCGACTTGTCGAGATAGCTGTATCGGAGCTCCGAAGTGAAGTCGCCCTTGCCGTCGATGTGCATCACGCGGAAAGCCGATGAGGCATGGTCGATACCGCCATAGACAGGGGTAGAGGAGCAGATGCTGCACACACCGGTGGCCGGATGGCGGTGTACGTGATTCACATGCCAGTGACCGTAGAGCCATGCCTTCAGATTGTGCGCCGGCAGGTCTATATACTCCGTCTCGTTGAGCGGCAGGCGGAAGTGCTCCATGTCGTCGGCGATGCTGTGGTTGAAGATATAGATGGCTTTCGACTTGGGTACATACTTCAGGTCGTTGGCCATCCACGCATATACATCCTTCTTGCGGTAGCTGGGCCAGTGGTCGCCGCCGTACATGGGGGTGACGATGTAGTGGGTGTTGCCCACATCAAACGAGTACCACGTGGGTCCGTAGATGCTCTCAAAATATTCCTCACCGTAGTTGCCGCTTACCAGATCGTGGTTGCCGATGCTGTAAAACACCTGTGTCTCAGGCATGTTGGCCGAGTTCATGATCTGGATGTGGCTCTCCAGTCCCGGACGGTAACAGATGTCGCCCGTGTGCATGATAAAGGCCACATGCTCGTTGGCAGCATAGTCGCGCAGGTTGGCTGTCCACTCATCATGGCCGGCCACCTGCCCTATCTCGGTATCGGAGATGTGGATAAACGAGTGGCTGCCGTCCTTCTTCACGCCGCCACCATAGGGCAACAGGGCGAAGTCGTACGACTTGTCCTTACCCTCTATGCGGCGGTAATAGGCCTGGTCGGTCTTATAGCCAGAGGGGGTGGTGATAAAGATAAAGCGCTCCTTGGCATGGCCGGGCAGCGAGAAGCGGCCTTTGGCATCGGTACGCACCACATTGAGTCCGTCGGACACGGACACATCCTTGACGAGTGTCTCTCCCTTGTCCCACCGACCGTTGTGGTTACCATCTACAAACACTTTGCCTGCATACTGTGCGGATGCGGCAAGAGGAAATGCCATCAACATTCCTACAATCAATCTTTTCATCGGGTTTATCTCTTTAAGTTAGTTACAAGCTGAATCTGTCTTCACCCTTACAGCCTACATTTCCACTAACCCATCATGGCCTAACTTGGGCTGTACATAGTGATCTTATGGCTGCAAAGTTAACAAAAATATCTATATAGGCCGTGATTATCAGGCAGTTTTTTTACAAAAAAAGTTTTCCGGAGGAGGTAACTACAAAGACTCCCTTGCCCCTACAGAGAGAGACAAGGGAGTGGTGATGCATATAGTTGTGTCTTGATGTTGTCACATCGATGCCCGATGCTTAGAAATGCAGGGCGGAACGATACTGGTTGAGGTCCATATCGAAGGTGATGGGGGCAAAACCGGGCAATGCAACGCGGTTGTCACCCTCGCCAAGGAAGACTTCGCTGACCACAAAGTGGAACTTCAGGTTGCCATCCTCCACGCAGTAGCCACCTGTCTGCTGTGCCTCTATCTGTACTTCCACTGCCAGGGTCTGGGCCTCATCGCCCTCACCACCCAGGTTGACAGTCAGTTCCAGCGGTTTGGGGTTCATGGCAAACGAGATGCTGTCTTGTGCGGCAGCCAGCGCCGGTGTGTAGCCAATGCCATAGCCCACCTTGCCCACAGCCTCGACGATGGCGTCGGCAGCTTCGCCGTCGCCCACGATGGCAGCGACAATCGGACGGATGGGGAAGTCCTCAAAATGGATGGTATCATTGTTTACCGTGGCCTTGATGGCAGTCCAGGTCTGCTCCTCGTCGCCATCGAGCAGGGCGGTGCCCTCTCCGGCAGCCTCCTGGGTCATGAACATCTTGCCCTCATAGGCTCCATACATGTGCTTTACGGTCACTACATCAACATTGTCATCATCATCGTCACTACAAGAGGTAAGACCCATTGTGAGACCCATTACAAGCGTGTAAGCAAACAAACGAATCGCTTTCAAATTCTTCATCATTGTCTTTTCTGTTTAAATTCTTTTTGGTTTAACTTTTATCGATTTATCAGCTGATGTCATCCTATAAATGCCGCATAGGCCGGATTCTTGCACGGCCAACAAGTTAACAAAACCTAAAGAAAACAAAAACTACAGAGCAGAGCATGAAAATTCCCGCCCGGATTCACATCCAGGCGGGAACCAAAAATACTATTAGAGAGAGAGTTCTCTAAGAATGGCTTTGACAACGAGCCAAAACCAAGTTTCCAGACATGTCGTCTTCAGAATCTATGTTTATTCGTCTATCTTCTGCAAGTAGGGGTACATCCAGTAAAGAATGTAACCTGCACGATTGGCCGAGACAGGCGATTCGGCCTTAAACGCCTCCCATCTCATGGTTGTTGCCTTATACGTGCCCCATGTACCGTCGTCTTCAAATTCAGCAATCGTGCCATCCTCCTCCGAATAGGTGAAAGGCGCTACCATACCATACTTATCAGAATAGGTAAGATAGCCCGCATTGGTGTCCCACATACACGAGTAGATGTAATACGAGCCATAGGTACCCATCAGCTGGCCACACTTAAACGACAGGGATATCGTGGTGGGATCGAAAGTGATGGGGAGCGTGAAGCCCAAGCTGGTAAACTCCAGGGTCTCGTCGGTCAACGTGGCTGCGGTATAGGTCCACTTGGAACCGTTGTAGCCTCTAAACCAGTATTTGCCCTTGATGTCTTTCTCGAAATCGAACTGCACCACGCGGATCGAATCGCGTATGTCACCACCCTGATAGTAGATGTAGGCATTGCGCATGTGTCCCGAATCGTTGGCCTTGATGTCCACATTGAGCTTGTTGCCCGACAGGCTGGCCTCGGCCCAATCCACATCAGACCACACCTGGATGTCGGCATTGTACTTCACATCGTAACTTACGGTCTGGGCATCGTCATTCACTTTCAGTTGCGAGCCGGCACTGATCTGGAAGATGAAACCCATCTGCTGTACCGTCACTTGCGTAGAGTCTTTTCCCGAGTAGATGGTCACCTGCGAGGCACGGCTCTCGAGCCCGTCATTCTGCTCCACATTCACCACCACGCTGCTTCCCGAGACGGTGGCAGCACACCACTCGGCACCCGAAGTCACGCGCGAGATGCCGTTGGGAGCCGACACGTGGATGACACCCGTAGAGGGAGCGGCCTGAAACAGGATGCGCGCACTGTCTACCGTGATGGACGAGGCTTGTGCATACGGATTGACCGTATCGTCGTCGCTACAGGCTGTCACGGCCACAAGGGCCATGACAGCAGAGATGATTGCTAATATCTTTTTCATACGCTTTATTCTGTTATTTTAGTCAAACTGGTCAAGAAAGCCATCTGGGCACTGTTGTTGATCTTATAGTCCGTACCGCCATACTGACCTGTGGATGCCGTACCGGCAGCATTGAGTGTCCACATGATAAACGAGTCAATGGCGTAAGTGGTAAGACCATTGTTGACAAACGAATAGGAAGGAGTCTCCGTATCGCCGTTCCAAACCGTCTTCACACCTGCCGAGGTGTTCCAAGTAAGACTTCCGGCGGTAGTGTCCCATGCACAGATCCAGATCTGATTGCTTGTGGTGAGTCCCACCATCTGCGAGCAAATCATCAGGTTACCCTCAGACTTGCTATAGGTAACCACTACCGGGACATCAGGCTTGTTGGCGAAGAGTCCGGTCATGTAATAGCATGAGTTGGCCTCATCCGGAGTGAGATGTACCTTGACACTCTTGGTGCCTCTATAGTAAGTAAGTGTGTAATCGCCCTCGTAATCGGCAAACTTGCGATATCCCTCGGGCAGCTCACCCTGCAATACCACCGGCGTAGCGACGTTGCGTGCCGTGAGCGTGCCTGCATCGTAATTGAAATCGAAGTCTGTAAGCGTCACACCATTCACCGTTACAGGCTTGTAGAGACGCATTCCGTAATCGGTAAGACAGAAAGCAGTGGACTCGGTGGTCACCTCTTCGGCTCCCTGTACGGCAAACGATATCTGGTACGTGTTCAGATTGAGCGTCACATCCACATCCTGGCCGCCCCAGTTGCCCTTGTACTTGCCGTAGACAAAGTCTTCTGCCACGGCCTGCACCTCGGCGATATACTCCTCGGGAGCCTTGGCAAGTCTGCGGAAATACATGGTATTGCGGGAGCGTGCCCCGTGCACCTTGACCACATCCTCACCAATACTGTCTATGACAAACTCGATGTCGCCACCCATCGCCTGATAGCGCGAGGAGGTTCCCTCCGAGAAATAATGGAGAATGTCATTATAGGTATCGAAGATGATGGTAGAACCAGCCTCGTTGGTCATCTTGTAATAAGAGGTGACCGACTCGTCGCTCGACGTAAACTCGCTGTAGAACGTAGCCTGCAGGCTGTCGAACTTCACGACCATGCTCACGCCACCATACTGCGCGCCGCTTCCGGGATAATAATCGAGCACCCATCCGTTGTCACTGCTTCGGAGCGTGTTGTAAGCCTTGGCGTTGAAGTTAGCCAAACGCTCGGAAGAAGGCTCTTCGAAGAAGTCTTCCTGATTCTTCAGACACGACTGCATCACCAATGCGGGAAGCAGGAGAAGCAGGTATATAAATAATCTGTTTCGTTTCATAATCATCATGTTGGCTTAAAAGTTTATACTGTCAGGTCAGACAAGTCTATCTTGCCATTGGCCACGTCGGCTTCGCGGCGGAGTACCACCGAGCGCAACTCGTCTATGTCGATACCCCATGCATCTTCCATGTACTGGCGCACCAGCGAGAGCTTGGAGTCTATCAGCGCGCTACCCTCGTCGCCGGCTTCCTCCATCCATGCGTCCCACTGCTCCTGCGTGTTGGTGACATAGATAGACAGCATCTCAGCAAAGTCTTCTCCGTGAGAATCCTGTGAGTAGGCAGAGATGTAACCACGGGGCAGATAGTCCGCGTTAAAGGGACTCTCGCTCCAGCTTCCGGCCACGTAGGTGGTGGCAGTGATGAGCTTATAGTCTGCCGAATAGTCCTTGGTCTGGTTGAGGATATGGGTGAACTCGTGATAGATGGTCTTGAGATAGTACTTGTTGAGCATCACCACATTGTTCTTGTACTGGTCAAGATGGTTGACGCCCGCGAGGAAGATCTTCTTACCGCCCTCGGCCGTACCGAGCACGAAAGTACCGTTGTTCTTGTACTCCCAGTTGCCCACCAGATAGATACACTTGGGGAAGTTGGCACGGGTGAAGTCCACTCCTGCCACCTCGTCGAAGGCTTCCAGACACGCATACTTCACGATGTGGGCCAGTTCTACCGACTGCTCGTACTGGGCGGGGATGAGATAGTAGTTGTGGTCGGTCTCGATATCCTCGAAGCGGTACTTGAAGTCGATGTTATAGGTGTTGATATAATTGACCCTGAGCCAATAGTCGAACGGGGTATAGCTCACCTTGTCGACCGTGATGATGCTTTCGCTGCTCAAGTCGTCTTCCGAACAAGACGTAAGACCGGCAGCTGCTGCCACAAAGGCTAATGTATATAAAAATAATCTCTTCATAATAATTGGCTTATGGTGATGTTTAATTTCTCGGATTGGGTGTCATGCCGGCATCGAGTGCCTTTTGTGGCAACTGCAGGGCACGGCGTGGGTCGTCCTTGGAGAGGAAATCGGTCTTCTCTTCGGGCGTACCGCTGAGCGCCATGCGGCGACGTGGAATCTCAATGCCGAAGCGCTTGATGTCGAACCAGCGCATACCAAACGGCATGGTCTCCAAACGGCGGAAGCCGATGACACACTGCAGCATACACTCTTGCGTACTGCCCTCGGCATCGATGGCAAAAGCGGGGTTGAGATGCTTCTTGATGGTACCCTCCAGACCCTGTGCATCCGAGTAGCTGTATTCGGCCGCATTGTAGTGGTCGGTGATGAGCTCGGGCGTGAGCGTCTTGGTAGACTTGGTGAAGTTTTGCATCCACAGGGTCAGGTCTTCGGCCGCCTTGTCATACTGCTTGGTCATGATGTATGCCTCAGCACGGTTGAGCAGACACTCGTCTGTGGTGAACAGCGGGAAGATACTGTGACGATAACCGATTCCAGCCACCGCGTCGGTGTACTCGAAGAGGTAGGGGACACGCCAGAAGATGTTGTACGAGAAACCCGTTCCTGCATAGACATGGGTGGGTTCGTAAAGCATGGTGTAGTTACCCCACAAGTTGTTGGCACGCGAGGTCTCGGTAGCATCCAGGTTGGGGCCGTGGGCATACTTCTTCCAAGTGGAGTAGTTGCCGAAGGCGATACCTGCGTTGCTGTAACCGGTAGAGAGCAGCAGGTTGCAGTTGAGGTCTGACGACACATAGTGCTGGGCACGGGGCTGTATCTGCGAAGCCACGGTAGAGGTCATCGCGGCCCAATCACGAAGCAGCGACTTAGGATTGCTGCCCAAGCACTTGCTGGCATACTCGATGGCCTTGTCCCACTTCTCGTAATAGAGGTAGAAACGGGCTGCAAAGGCATACGCTGCCTTGGTATTGAAGTGGTACTTGGGGATGGAAAGATGGCTGTCGCCAATCAGGGGCAACGCCTCTTGTATATCCTTGTCGATGCAAGCATAGACTTCGGCCACAGTACCACGGTCCTTGACGCTTCCGATTTTGGAACCCGAGTCGTACATGTAGGGGATGCCCAGATCCTTGTCGGCTGTGGCACTGTTGTAGTTGAGCGAGAAGATGTTGACCAACATGAAATGGGCATACGCACGGCACAGCAGGGCCTCGCCCTTACACTCCTTGAGCGTGGTGGTGACAGGACCGCCCGCCTGCTCGATACCCTCCAGCGCCGTATTGGCTGTCGTGGCGATGCCATAGGCCGTCTGCCAATAGTTTTCAGGCGACTCGTTGTTGGTCTGGGTGGGGTCTTGCCAGCGATACAGTTCATCTACAAACTCATCTGTATTGGTATTCTGGAACTCGTCGACATTGTCAGACAGGTATTCACAAAACAGGTTGAAGTCGTGGTCGGGATAAGCCGTAACCAAGAGGCTCTTCACCTTCTCCTCGCTGTCAATGGTGGTACGGTTGTCTGGCATCTGGTCCAGAAAATCGTCGCACGATGTGAGCATCATGCCACCCACAGCCATCGCAATGGCAGTATTATATAAGATATGTATTCTTTTCATATTACTTCTGCTATGTTTTTAGATTCCTAATCTTAACGTGAGCGTAAACTGCTTGGGCACCGGCACGGCCACACCACCCGTATTGAAGAACTCGGGGTCTTGTCCGTTGAGCTTCTTGTCGGCATATATCAGGAAGAGGTTGGTGGCCTGCAACTTGAGCGACAACTTGTCGAGACCGAGCACACGATAGAGCGACGGCGGGAAGTCGTAACCCAGCGAGATTTCCTTCATGCGGATGAAGTCGCCCTTGGCGATACGGGCCGTAGAGTAGTTGTAGGCGTTATATGCCTTGCTCAGATTGGTGTCGTTCCAGTTCTGGCGCTTGGTGGCAATGGTAGGAATGTTGGTATAATTCTCGTCACCGGCCACCATCCATCGGTTCTTAAACTCCTTGGGTGTAGAGGTCAGGTCGCTGTAACTGCTTCTGAAGACAGGGTCGAGACGCACCACATTGCCGAAAGAATAAGTGATGAAGGTATTGAGCGTGAAGCCCTTCCACTTGAAGATATTGCCAAACGAACCCGTGTCTGTGGGATCCGTGGGGCCTTCGTACTTCAGGAAGCTGAGCTGGTCTTCGTCAGAAAGCTGGAAGTTGACGCCCGAAGTGGTGGTCTTACCATCCACATAGGAGAAGACGGGCAGACCCTCGCTGTTGAGTCCCTCGAAGGGGATGGAGAAGAGCGCACGTACGGGATATCCCTCGCGGGCAAAACCGGTACCGCTGATCAGGCTGATCATACGGGTGGTGGTCTTGAGGTCGGTCACCTCATTGTGCGTGTGCGAATAGATGAAACTGGTAGACCAACTGAAGTCCTTGGTCTTGATATTGGTGGTAGAGAGGCTCATCTCAATACCGTTAGACTTCATCGAAGCGATGTTACCCAACTTCTG
The DNA here is from genome assembly GCA_051869355.1 of Prevotella sp. Taxonomy (GTDB): domain Bacteria; phylum Bacteroidota; class Bacteroidia; order Bacteroidales; family Bacteroidaceae; genus Prevotella. Next base: position 9,566 of record JBJEAU010000100.1, read on the forward strand.
GAAGATACCGTCCGTACCGTCTGTGGTGGCCACACCGATCAGGTCGTAGTTGTTACGGGTGTAGACATCCATCGTGAAGTTGATGCGGTTGTTGAGGAATCCGGCCTCCAAACCAAAGTTGAACTCGTGCTTCTTCTCATACGTCAGGTCGGGGTTGGCCGTATCGCTGATATAGAGACCCGACTCGCTGTCCTTGGTGAAGTAGCGCCACGGTGTGGTGCTGCGGATGACGGCCTGGGCATTGGTGACCGACGGACGGTCTGCCGTGAGTGAGTAAGAAACCTTGAACATAAGGTGGCTCAAAGCAGGATTAAGCACCTTGAACCAAGGCTCCTCGTGCACGTTCCAGGCACCCGACACGTTCCATGTGGGCAACCAGCGCGAGCTGCGTGCCTTGCCCAGACCGTTGGTACCCTCATATCGGTAGGTACCGTTGATGGTATAGCGACCTTTCCAAGAATAGGTGGCGTTGGCAAAGAATGCCGCACTGCGCGAGTGGGTGTTGCCGAGTGTATAGTAATCGGTTCCCTCTTCCTGTCCTTTCTTGAACACCTGATAGGCATAGTTGGCGATCTCGCCCATCGCATACTGCATGCCCCAGCCGCGGAACCATGTCTTGTGACGGTCGTAGCAGTTGGTCTCCATACCACCGTAGAAGTTGACGATATGGTCCTCGGCAATCACGTCATTGTAGGCCACCGACGCACGGAAGTCCCAACCAAAGAGGCGGTTGTCGCTGCGCTCATAGATACCGCCATAGGGCAATACCGTCACGGGGAGCGCATAGATGTTGTCGGGGTCGGTATAGAGGAAGGGGTTGCTGTTGCGGATGGTAGAGGTACCCATCGCACGATAGGCCATAGCCTGGTTAGACTCGTCGAGGATGCTGTGCTCATTGGAGGTGGCTGTGTACTTCACAGCACCCAATACCGACATCTCCACCTTGCTGATAGGCTTGTAGGTGAGCTTGCCCTGGGCACGGAAATCGACTACGCTCAAATCCATGAAGTTGCTCTCCAACTCGTGCAGGATGTTGAAGGGGGCATAGTTGCGCGTATAGAATGTATTGGCATCGAGACAGCGCGAGGTATTGAGCGCATACGAGTAGGGGTTGATATCGAAATCGCGCTTCACCTCACCGCTCACGGCATCCACACTCTGGCTCAGCGTACCCGGAGCCCGCTGCTTGCGGTAAGAGGCATTGCTGATCATGTTGACACTCAGTTTCTTGGAGATATTGAAAGTGGTGTTGACATTGGCCGTATAGCGCTGCACCTTGCTCTGGACGCTCCAACCCGGGTCGAACATGGCACTCAGCGAGGCGTAAGTCTGGCTGCGCTCGGTACCCGAGGAGATGCTGACAGAGTGGTTGTGCATCACCGACGACTGGAACAGCTCGTCAAACCAGTCGGTATTGCGATACTCGGCATCGCGCAGGTAGGCAGCCTTGGCCTCCGGCGTGTTGGCCAGGGCAAACTGACCGGTCACGGGGTCGTACTCGCTCAGCATCTGGTACATCTTGCCGAAGATACCCGAGTCGGCAGCATTGGCAGTGCCGGCATAGAGCAGGTAGCCTTTTTGCTGCAACTCCTGATACACGGCCATCTGGTCCTGCGAATTCATGATGTTGAAGTCGTTGTAGCTCGGGACGAGTCGCATGGTGAACTCTCCCGTATAGTTGATGTGTGCCTGGCCGGCCTTACCACGCTTGGTGGTCACCACAATCACACCTGCCATGGCCCGCGCACCATAGATAGAGGTGGCAGAACCGTCTTTCAGAATCTGGAAGCTCTCGATATCGTCGGCATTGAGTCCGGCGATGGCCGATGAAATCAGCGTGTTGGCATCACCCGATGACAGCGCATCGGCATCTACATCCACCACGTCTTCCATGATCACACCATCGACTACCCACAGCGGTTTGGAACTACCATAGATAGAAGTGGCACCACGCACCCTGATCTTGGGTGCCGTACCAAAAGTACCTGTTACATTCTGTACGCTCACACCGGCGGCACGGCCCTCGAGCGAACGGCTGATGTCAGCCAGACCGTCGAGTTTGGTGTCCGAAGCATTGAGTTTGGTCGATGCACCGGTAAACAAACGCTTGTCTACCTTGACCATACCCGTAACGACCACCTCGTTGAGAGTGGTGTTAGACTGCAAACGTACTGTCATTCCGTTGCGGGCCGCAACGGTCTGGGTCTCCATACCCACATAGCTGATAACCAACTTGGTACCCGCCGGTACATTGATGGTGAATTTACCATCTACATCGGTTACCACACCCGCCTTCTGTTTCTGCGGTACAACAGAGGCGCCAACGATAGGTTCACCCTCGTCCTGAGTGACTACAGTTCCGGAGATTTTAGTCTGTGCCATAGCATTGCCTACACATAGCAGGAAGCTCAGCAGCATGATAGTTAGTTTTTTCTCCATAACATCTCGATTTGTATTTATTAAATATTTGAAAACGGTTGCAAAATTATATTATCCGACTGAATCCACCAAATATATTCTGATAAAATTTCGCCATTTGGATAACTTTTCCGTCATTTTGAAATAGAATTGGCTTTTTTTTTGTTGTTTGCAACCATTTTATCAATTTTCCTTTCATTTAGTTTTCTGCAATATCACCAACAACCGCTCTGTTTTCTCTTTTACGGGCATACTCGTGTTAATAATTTATGCAAAAATTATAAAATGTTATTTCAGAAAACATGCAAATAGCCTCGTCCACCACAAGTGAGGATGACCTATCCGCAAGCTAAATGCCACCTTTACGCCGCCAAAGGTGGCATTTAGGTCACCTAAACGCCACGTTTAGGAAAACGGGAGATAACCTCCATCATTTACAAACGTGCAAACAAGAGGTCTGAAAAGCAAACCATAAAAAAAGAGACAGCCTCTAACGACCATCTCTTATTGCGATAAATATTTACAATATGTATTATTTATTCACAGCCTCAGCAAGCTCTGCGCCAGCCTTGAACTTAGCCACTTTCTTGGCAGCAATCTGGATCTTCTCCTTGGTGGCAGGATTAATGCCCTCGCGTGCAGGACGCTCGCTTACAGCGAATGTACCGAAACCTACCAACTGGATTTTCTCTCCTGCTACGAGCGCCTCTTTGAGGGCGTCTACGGTAGCATCCAATGCTTTCTTGGCATCACCTTTGCTCAGACCAGCAGCTTCTGCTATCTTGGCAACCAACTCTGTCTTGTTCATACGTATGAGTATTAAATGATTACTAAAACTAATTAACTCTCAATTTTAGCACAAATATAGGTGAAAGATTTTATAAAACAAACAAAATGGGAAGAAAATTGAAGTTTTTGGATAAAATAAGTTGTAAAATAGCGTTTTTTATGGGTGATAACGGATATTTTTCGTAATTTTGCCGCTACTTTCAAACAACGATAACATTATACCAATAAAGATGATACGCAACATCCCCACCATCACCAAGAATCTTCTGATTATCAATCTGCTGGCTTTCATGGCCATGCTGGCCGGGAAGGCTACGCTGCGGATGGATCTGAACGACGTTTTGGGGCTTCATTTCTTCATGGCCTCCGACTTTCACGTCTTCCAACTGTTCACTTACATGTTTATGCACGCCAACTTCCAGCATATTCTTTTCAACATGTTCTCCCTCTGGATGTTCGGTTGCGTCGTGGAGCGCGTCTGGGGGCCTAAGAAATTCCTTTTTTATTACATTTTCTGCGGACTGGGAGCCGGCGTGCTGCAAGAGGTGGCCCAGTTTGTACAGTTTTACCTGATTGCCAGCGAGCAGATTCCGGGCTTCACGTTTGCCGATGTGGCCATTGTGGCCGCCAACAGCAACGCGCTGCTCAACCTGTGGACTACAGTGGGTGCTTCGGGAGCCATCTACGCTATCCTGCTCGCATTCGGTATGACCTTCCCCGAGGAGCGCATCTTCATCTTCCCCCTGCCCTTCCCTATCAAGGGCAAATGGTTTGTGGCCATCTGCGCCGCCATCGAGTTTTTCACGGCGATGGGCGGTTCGGGAGACAATGTGGCCCACATGGCGCATCTCGGCGGTATGCTCTTCGGATTCTTGCTGATCAGATACTGGCGCAAGCATCCCACCGACGGCTATGGGTATGCCAACGGGCGCGGATTCTTCGACAACCTGCGCAGCCAGTGGGAGCAGCGCACGCATCAGAAGGCGGCCCCGAAGCAGCCGGAGCGCGAGACCGACTGGGACTATAATGCCCGCAAACAGAAAGAACAGGAAGAGATAGACCGCATACTCGACAAGATACGCAAGAGCGGTTATGACAGTCTGACCAAGGAGGAGAAACAGCGGCTTTTCGACCAGAGCAACCGACAATGATAGAGGGGCTGAAACGTTTTACCGTACAGATGGTGGCCGGCGCCAATGTGGCCACCATCATGCTGATGCTGCTGGTGGGCTATTCGGGACACCTCAATCCCGCAGGGTCGCCGTGGCTGACCAATGCGGGACTCACTTTCCCCGCATTCCTCCTCACCAACCTGGGATTCCTCATCTTCTGGTTGGTGTGCAAGCCCAAGTACGCCCTCATCGCCGTGGCAGGCTTTGTGGTCTGCTATCAGCCCATACGAGCCTACGTGCCGCTCAATGTACCGCTGTCGGCACCAGAGGGATGCATCAAGGTGCTCTCATACAACGTGTGGTACTACGGCGGTTTCGAAGAGGAGGAGGATGTCAACCCCATCATCCGCTACATAGCCGACTCCAAGGCCGACATCGTATGTCTGCAAGAGGCTTGGTCCAGCGAGCGGGAACAGGCACAGATAGACTCGCTGATACATCCACGCTATCCCTACCGCGACTCGGTGAGATACAACGATTCGGGCGTGCTGGCCATCTTCAGCCGCTTTCCCGTGAAATACAAGGAAAAAATCGATTATACCTCCAAAGGCAACCTGTCGTGTGCCTTCACGCTCGATATCGAGGGCGAGGACGTGGTGGTGGTCAACAACCATCTGGAGACCACGGGACTCTCGATGGAGGACAAAGCGCAGTTCAAGGAGATGGTCAAGGGCGACATGCGGCGCGACAGTGCCCGAATGGCCTCGCGGAGACTAATAGACAAGCTGGGCGAAGCATCGCGCATCAGGGCTCCCCAAGCCCGCGCCGTGGCACAGTTTATCCGCAAGCATGCCTATCAGAGCATCATCTGTGTGGGCGACTTCAACGACGGGCCGCTCTCTTACGCCCACCGCATCGTATCCGACGGCCTCACCGACTGCTACATCGCTTCCGGCAACGGTCCCGGCATCAGTTACCACCACTCCGGATTCTACGTGAGGATAGACAACATCCTCTGTTCCGACGACTGGACACCCTATGGGTGCAAAGTGGACCGACAAATCAAGCAAAGCGACCATTATCCCATCTATTGCTGGCTAAAAAAGCGGTCAAAACCATGAATTTGAGCAATAAATTCCGATATTTTTTTTATAATGTGAAAAAAATGCGTATCTTTGCACGACTTTGTGCTAAAGCAGACAACAAATTCAAATAAATATCTAAAATGCAAAACAAAGGAATCGTAATCGTAACGGCCGTCTTGCTGACATTGGCCAGCATCTTCTATCTGTCGTTCTCGGTAGCAACAAACTACTACGACACGCAGGCAGCAAAGCTGACTGACCCAGTGGCCCAGCAAGATTACAAGGACTCTGTGAAGTATCTGGGCATCTACTCTTATCAGAAGTGTCTGGAGACTCAGATTGGCCTTGGCCTTGACCTGAAAGGCGGTATGAACGTCATCCTTGAGATCTCCGTGCCGGATGTGCTCGACAATCTGGCCGACCACAAGACCGACGCTGCCTTCGTGAAATCAATGAAAGAGGCGAGAACGCTGGAAGAAACCAGCCAGAAAGATTTTATCTCGCTGTTTGTAGATGCTTACCACAAGAATGCACCCGGACATCGGTTGGCAGAAATCTTCGCCACACAGCAGTTGCAGGGTAAGGTGAGCCCGCAGAGCACCGACGACGAGGTGATCAAAGCCCTCCGCGCCGAGGTTCAGCTGGCCATCGACAACTCATTCAACGTGGTACGCAACCGTATCGACAAGTTCGGTGTGGTACAGCCCAACATCCAGAAACTGGAAGGACAGGACGGACGTATCATGGTGGAAATGCCGGGCGTCAAAGAGCCTGAGCGTATGCGCAAGCTGCTGCAGGGTAGCGCCAACTTGGAATTCTGGGAGACCTACAATGCTGAGGAAATTGTGCCTTACTTCTCGCAGATTGACCAGCGTTTGGCCCACAGCGGCGAGACCAAGGACACAGTAGCTACTGACACTGCTGCCGTAAAAGAGACCGCCGAGAAAGCCGCTCACCCCAAATTCCAGATCAAGGACGCTGCCAAGAAGGCCGATGCCGGCGTTGCTGCAAGCACAGAGGCACAGATGGCCGAGGCCAAGAAGCAGCACCCGCTGCTCGCAATGCTCCAGCCCACCGGTAAGGGTCAGCTGAGCTTGGTGGCTTTTGCCAATGTCCGCGATACTGCTGCCATCAACCAGATTATCCAGTCGGAGACCGCCAAGCAGATTCTTCCTTCAGACGTAAGACTGCTGTGGAGTGCCACTCCTACCGATATGTACGGAGAGCAGGTGAAGAACATCTACGAGCTCCACGCCATCAAGGTGACTTCCACCAATGGCCGTGCTCCGCTCGAGGGTGATGTCATCACCAACGCAAGCGACGAGTTCAACAACCTGACCGGTGCTCCTGAGGTGAGCATGCGCATGAATCCCGAGGGCGCACGCCGCTGGGCAAGCATCACCAAGGCCAACGTGGGCAAAGCCATCGCCATCGTGCTCGACGATGCCGTTTACTCGGCTCCCCGTGTAACCTCTGAGATCGACGGCGGCCAGTCTTCTATCTCCGGTAACTTTACCGTAGAGATGACCAAAGACCTCGCCAATACTTTGAAATCGGGACGTATGCCCGCACCCGCACGTATCGTACAGGAAGAGGTGGTAGGTCCTACACTCGGTGCCCAGTCTATCCAGCAGGGTATCATCTCATTCATCATCGCCTTTGTACTCCTCATCATCTACATGATGTTAATGTACAACTTCATCCCGGGCATGATAGCCAACTGCGCACTGGTAATCAACGTATTCTTCACGCTGGGTATCCTCACATCGTTCCAGGCTGCGCTCACCATGAGCGGTATCGCCGGTATGGTGCTGTCGCTTGGTACAGCTGTGGATGCCAACGTGCTTATCTATGAGCGCATCAAGGAAGAACTCCGCGCCGGCAAGATGATGAAGCAGGCCGTGAAAGCTGGTTACAGCAATGCTTTCAGCGCCATCTTCGACTCTAACTTCACCTCACTCATCACAGGTGTCATCCTGTTGGCATTCGGTACCGGTCCCATCCAAGGTTTCGCCACAACATGGATCATCGGTATTCTCTGCTCGTTCTTCAGCGCCGTATTCCTCACACGCCTTGTTTATGAGAACCGTCTCAACAAGGACAAGTGGATGAACCTGAAATTCTGGACTGGCTTGTCGAAGAACCTCGTTCAGGGTACTAACTTCAAGTTCATGTCTGTCTACAAGGTGTCATTCTCAGTTGCTGCTGCAGCACTGGTTATCTTTATCATCAGTTTCTTCACACGTCAGCTCGACCAGAGCATCGACTTCACGGGTGGCCGCAACTATGTAGTCCAGTTTGAGAAGTCTACAGAGCCTGAGCAGGTACGTGAGATTCTGGGACAGGCATTCCCTGGCTGCACCAACAGCGCCCTCTCGCTCGGTACAGACAACAAGACCATCCGTATCTCTACCAACTATAAGATCGAATCGAACAGTCCGACGGTAGACGACGAGGCAGAAACCCTGCTTTACAAAGCCTTGAAGAAGAACGGTCTGGTAAGCCAGGCCTCGGTAGCCGACTTCAAGAATCCGGACGTACGTCAGGGAGGTTCCATCATCAGTTCTTCTAAGGTAGGTCCTTCGGTGGCTAAGGATGTGACCAATGGTGCTATTATCAGTGTGATCATCGCATTGATTGCCATCTTCCTTTACATCCTCATCCGTTTCCGCAACGTTGCGTTCTCTATCGGTTCTACTGTAGCCCTTACATTGGACGCTGTCACCGTTATCGGTCTCTTCTCTCTGTTGCAGGGCTTGCTTCCCTTCTCATTAGAGGTAGACCAGACTTTCATCGGTGCCGTGCTGACGGTTATCGGTTACTCTATCAACGATAAGGTGGTGGTATTCGACCGTATCCGTGAGAATCTCCGCCTGCATCCGAAGCAGGATTATCAGGTACTGTTCAACAACTCCATCAACCAGACATTGGCACGTACCATCAACACCTCTGTCTCTACATTGCTCGTGTTGCTCTGTATCCTCTTCCTTGGTGGCAAGAGCATCCAGCCGTTTGCCTTCGCCTTGACAATGGGTGTTATCTTCGGTACACTCTCTTCTATCTTCATCGCTTCACCGATTGCTTATCTCGTGCTGGGTCGCAAGATTCGTGACCGCCGTGGTGAGGCCGAAGAGGCATAAAGCCTGTGAACTGATTCACACAAGATAGTATATAAAAACCGCGTCGGAGCAATTCCGACGCGGTTTTTTATGCGATGATGCGACGATGTATTACAACTCCACCGCCTTGAGTTCAGCCAAGGCTTTCTGACATTCACGCTCTGCATCGAGCGCCTTTTCCATAGCATCGTAATATAAGCCTGCGCCCACCGTATAGTCTATCACCGAGATGGCACCGGCATCCAACGCCTTCTTCAGCAGCTGTGTATTGTCTGCGCCTTGCACCGTCTGGCGATAGGCATCTGCCACATCCCTCAAACCCGAGGCACGCTGATAGAGCGCCTGCAGCTGACCGTAGAATCGTGCGGTGGCATCCGTCTCACGCGCCTTGGCAGCCTCGACAGCCGCTTTGGCCTGACGCACCTTATGGCGATTGCTCCACAGCGGGAGCGACATACCTACCGACACACCCTGATAGCGCTCTCCCAGCGTCTTCTCGCTCATATAGCCTACCGAAATGCTGGGAAGTCCCATCGTCTTGCTCAACGAGAGTTGCTTGCGGCTCACCTCAATGTCTTGCTTTACATACGCCAGCACCGGACTCTTAGCCGCTGCCTCCGTGTACCAACTGCTGAAATCGCTGGGCATGTTCACGGCAGGAAAGGAGAGTTGTCCCAACTGCAGTTGCTGACCACCATTCAGGAAAGCCAGTTGCGCCATCACAGCCGCCCTTTCGGTCTCCACGCGCTTGATTTCAGCCAACACCTGTCCCAAAGCCAGTTTCACGTTATTATACTCCATCTGGTTGCCGTCGCCCGCCTCCAATCTGCGCTGCTGTGCCTTGGAGATTTCCTCCGCATGCGACTTCCGCACAGCCAGTTCCTGCAACAGTCCATCATAATAAGCCACATCCAGCAGACACTGCTTGGCTTCGAGCAAGACATCCATACGATCAGCCCGATATTGCCACTCCACCAACTGGTTCTTGCCTTTCGCCACCCTACTCTTTGCGCCAGAGAGTGTGGCCATGTCAAAACTCTGTTCCACGGTAATGTCTTCACGGTGACCGATGGCAGACGGATTTCCCCACAGATAGTTGAATCCCACCTCGGGGTCAGATAGGTAGATATCTGTCTTGTTTGCCTCTTTCTCGGCATCAGCCGCACTGCGGAGCGCCTTGAGCGTCGTGTTGTTACGCTCGATGGCCGAAAGAGCCTCCTCCATCGTGGTTTGGGCGGCCATCTGACCTGTTGCCAGAAGCGCCGCTACGATAATCAATGTATGTTTCATATACTGACGGTATTAATGAGTTGCTTGTTGTTTTCTATTCGTAATCAAGTACATGATAGGGATGACAAAACCGTTGAGCAAAGTCGAGGTAAACAGTCCACCGAGTATCACCTTGGCCATCGGGCTCTGAATCTCATTGCCCGGCAAGTCCCCTCCGATGACCATCGGAATCAGGGCGAGCGCCGAAGTCAACGCCGTCATCAGAATAGGATTCAGACGGTCTGCCGATCCTCGCATCACACTCTCCATCAGGGGCACTCCCTCTGCACGCAGGTCTTTATACCGCGCTATCAGCAGCATGCCGTTGCGCGTGGCGATACCGAAGAGCGAGATAAAACCGATGATGGCCGGAATGCTCACCATGCCGTGGGTCAGCCAGATGGCCAGCACGCCACCCACCAACGACAACGGCAAGTTGACCAGCACCACTGCCGACTCGCGAAGGCTGCGGAACTGGTTGTAAAGCAGCATGAAGATGACAAAGATAGACATCAGCGAGGTAAGGAACAGCGTACGCGAGGCTGCTTGCTCACTCTCAAACTGTCCGCCATACTCCACATGGTAGCCCTCGGGCAGTTTCACCTGCTCCTCGATGGCTTCCTGAATATCATTTACCACGCCCCGCAAATCGCGTCCGGCCACATTGGCAGACACCACCACCTTGCGCGACACATTCTCACGGTTGATGGTGTTGGGACCTGCCGACGACACCACGTCCGCAATGCTTCCAAGCGGCACTTTCTGTCCGTTGGCATCCACGAGCAAGGCTCCGATACGCGAAGCCGACTCTCTGTTTGTCTCGCCCACACGCAGCGTCAGATCAAACGCCTGGTTGCCTTCATACACCTGCGACACGGCCTCGCCGGCCAGCAATGCGCTCACCATCTCGCCAAACTCTGGCAAGGTGATGCCATACTTAGCCAACATCTCGCGGCGGGGCACCACCTTGAGTTGCGGACGCTCCACCTGCTGCTCCACCGTCAGGTCTGCAATGCCCTCCACGTCTTCCACGGCCTCCTTGATCTGATTGGCCACGGCAAACATACGGTTCAGGTCGGTACCAAACAGTTTGATGGCAATATTGGCGCGGGTTCCCGACAGCATCGCATCGATACGGTGGGTGATGGGCGAACCCACTTCCACACTCACACCGGGAATCTCGGCCATACGATGCCGCACATCAGCTATCAGCTCGTCCTTGCTACGGTCTTTGAGCACATAGGGAGCCTCAATCTCCGAGTTGTTCACACCCAAGGCATGCTCATCGAGTTCGGCCCTACCCGTCTTTCGGCCCACTACCTGTATCTCAGGAATCTCCAGCAGCGCTTGCTCGGCCATCCGTCCGATCCGGTCAGACTCGTCGAGCGACACGCCCGGCAAGGTGCTCACGCCGATGGTGAACGAACCCTCGTTGAAAGGCGGCAAAAAACTGCGTCCCAAGGTGGAGAAGACCACCAGCGCCAACACCACGGCCACGCCCGTGGCACCCAGCACCCAGCGCCAGCGGGCCAATGCCCATCCCAACGCCTTGGCATACCACCGCTTCAGCGTCACGGCCACATACGATTCTTTCTGTTCCTTGCCGCTGTCTTCCTTACCACGTCCGGCCAAGAGATAGGTACACAGCACCGGCGTAAGGGTGAGCGCCACCACCGTAGACGAGCCCAGCGCCACGATAAAGGCGATACCCAGCGGCACCAGCATGCGTCCCTCCATGCCCGAGAGGAAGAACAGGGGCACAAAACTGGCCACGATGATGAGTGTAGAGTTGAGGATAGGCATGCGCACCTCACGCGAGGCATCGAAGACCACATCCTTGATGCGCCGCCGCTGTGCCTCGGGCAACAGGCGGTTTTCGCGCAGCCGCTTAAATACATTTTCCACATCCACGATGGCGTCATCCACCAGCGAACCGATGGCTATACACATACCGCCCAGACTCATGGTGTTGATGGTCAATCCCATCCACCTTAGGGCAAGCACCGATGTGACCAGCGAAAGCGGGATGGTGACCAACGAGATGAGCGTGGTGCGCAAATTCATCAGGAAGATGAAGAGCACGATGACCACAAACAGACCACCCTCGATGAGCGCCTGCTTCACATTGTCGATTGAACTCTCGATGAAACGCGACTGGCGGTAGATGTCGGTCGACACTTTCACATCCTTCGGCAGCGTCTGTCCCAGCGATTGCAGCGTGGCATCCAGTGCCTCGGTCAGGTCCAGCGTACTCGTGTTGGGCTGTTTGGTCACCGTCATCATCACGGCCTGCTTGCCATTGTGCGAGGCCACGCCCATCCGCGGCATCTTGCTCCCTATGCGCACCTCTGCCACATCGCGCAGACACACGGGCATGGTGCCCACGGTCTTCACTACCGCCGCACCCAACTGGTCTATACGGTTGGTGGCCAGCATGCCACGGATGATATACTCGTTGCCATACTCATAGAGTATGCCTCCCGCCGTGTTCTTGTTCATCCCCTGCACGGCAGCATACACATCGGCCAGACCCACACCGTAGTGCGTCATCTTCTCAGGACTTACCAGGATCTGGTACTCCTTGATATCACCACCCAATACGGTCACCTGCGCCACACCGCCCGTGGCCAGCAGTCGCGGGCGAATGGTCCAGTCGGCCAAGGTACGCAGGTCGCGCAGCGAGGTGCTGTCGGCCGTAAGCGCCACGATCATCAGCTCGCCAAGGATAGACGACTGTGATCCCAGCGTGGGGTTGCCGGCACCCTTGGGCAGGGCATCGCGCACCATCGCCAGTTTCTCCGACACAATCTGGCGTGCCCGATAGATATCGGTACCCCAGTCGAACTCCACCCAAACGATAGAAAAGCCCGTGGTAGACGACGAGCGCACGCGCCTCACGTTGGTCGCGCCGTTTACCGAGGTCTCGATAGGAAACGACACCAACCGCTCCACCTCCTCGGGCGCCATACCCGGAGCCTCTGTCATCACCACCACCGTAGGGGCGTTGAGGTCCGGGAAAACGTCCACCTCCATGTGGGTAGACGTATATATTCCCCCCACCATCAGCAACACGGCAGTCACCATGACCAGCAACCTGTTGCGGAGAGAGAATCGTATAATCTTATTCAGCATTGTCTTCTCATTAATAGTAAAACAAATTCAGCCATCCATCACAAATTAATAATTATGAATTATGAATTGTGAATTAT
>JBJEAU010000100.1:22666-39447 GCA_051869355.1 Prevotella sp.
GCACCATGCTCATCCTTCACAGCCACGAAGACATAATACACGCCTTGCGACTCGGTGAGTGCAGTCACGGGCACCGAGATGACACCCGGAACGGACTTGCCCAACAGGAACACCTCGGCAAAGGCTCCAGATACGAAATCGCCGACGTTATCAAACTCAAACGTCACAGGAACCATGTACGCATTGTCTGCCGACGCGCGCCCACAGGCCACCAATCGGCCATGCAGGTCGGCCAGACGATAGACCGTCTTGTCGGCTCCCACCCTGAAGTTGGCACCGCTCACCTGACGGATTTCACGGTAATAAGTCTCCGGCACATCGGCACGCAACTGCAGTTTGCGGTTCTTGGTCACGGTCATGATGGGGTCACCCACCTGCACGTAGTCGCCCTGACGCACCACACGGTTCTTCACATACCCGGCAATAGGTGCTGCCACCACCATCGCCGACTCGCCCTTCTCTGCAGCGGCACCCAGTGCCGCCTTGGCGATCTCATATTCGGCCTTGGCCTGCTCCAGCTCGCGCTGCGAGATAATCTTGTCGGCAGCCAGACCTTGCGCCCTTACATACGATTGCCGTGCCGCCTCACAGGCTATGCGCGCCTTCTGGGTGGCGTCACCGTCCTGCAACTGGCGGGCCGATATGGTGGCGACGGTCTGTCCAGCCACTACGGCTGCACCCTCTGTCACCGACGCATTGGCAAATGTCACGATACCGCTGGCCGTAGCCACTACGGTCTGCTCATCGCCCACCGACGAGAGCAACTGGCCGCCAACACGGATGACATGGGCAAAATCGGCTGCCTCGACACGCTCTGTGGCCACACCGGCCTGTTTCATCTGATGCTCCGTCAGCACGATCTCGTCGGCGTGTTCTTCCTCATGATGGTGCTCCTCTTCCTTGTCGGCATGCTGATGGCTGCACGAAGCCAGCGAGAAGGCTCCGAGGACAAGGAGAGCAAATACTGTATATCTGAATGTTTGATTGGGTTTCATAAATGCTCTTATTAATGATGTATAGTAGTAAATAAGTATGGAAGACAGTTTCGGCCCACTCAGCCGACCCTGCCATACCACCGACCGCTGCTTGCCGCAACGGCTGGTGGAATCAGGAAACCCAAGCAGGAGGAGCCCGCAGCGCATGGATGGAGGGCGGACGTACTGGACACGGCTCTCCATCGGTCGTGAGCGCGAAAGGAATGGCACACCCATCGACACGCACCGACAACTCGCCACAGAAACAGGCAAAAGTCTGCAAGCCCTCAGGGGCAGAGACCTGCTGGATGGCCGTCTGTCGGCTCATCATCAGCTGCAGGTGGCGGTCGCAGATTACCTTGCCGCCCTTCTCATGCTCATCGTGGTGTGCGGTATGCTCGTCGTTGTAGGCACCATCGTGCACACAACGCTCTACCAGCACACACACCCTGTGGCCATGATGGTGGTGCGGCACAGCGGGCATGACTATCAGCAAGATCATCCATACCCACAAGGCAATCTTCTTCTCTATGCGTGTCATCATTAGAATGTTGCAAAGATAGCATTTAATCTTTACAACCGGGTTGCAAAAGGTCATAAATATGGCAAAAAAGAGTCGTTTTCTTACCGTACGGCATTTGGTGTACGACCGTATCGCATTTGCCGTACGCCCGTATCGCAAATGCCGTTCGGGCGTACACCAAATGCGATACGGTGGAAAAACGCCATCTTGGGCACACAAAAAAGACAGGGATGCGACCGCCAACTGGGCGGCCCGTCCCTGCCTTGTAGGGTTGTATGGTGGCTGTACCTACTCTTCGGTGTAGAGCACCTGTATCACGGTCTGCCCCACCGCCTTGAGTGTCTGCCGGTCTATGTGTTCCATATCGTCTGCCAATGTGTGCCACGTAGGACCGAAGCTGCTCTGGGCGCAGTCGGGATAAAAGGGAATGATGTCGATGGTCGGGATGCGGGCCACCTCGTTGAGGGGCACATGGTCATCGGTCACCATGCCGCCGTCCTGTTTGGGGAAATAACTGCCGAAGCCGGCTTGCCGTGCGGCCCGCCACACTTTTTTCACAATCTCAGGCGCATACTGGAGCGACACGCCTTCGCGATAGAAGCGTGCGCCCTGGCCTCCCACCATGTCGAGGAGTATGCCGTAACGGGCCTCGTAGCCTTGGGGCAGATGGGCGGCAAAGTGCTGGGCACCCAAGGCCCAACTGCCGTCGCCGTCGGCATCGGTAGCCCACTGGGGGACGCCCCAGTCTTCGGCATCGAAGCACACGAAGTCCACACCGAGGGCCAACGAGTTGTCTTGCTGCAACAGCCGGGCGATCTCGAGCATCACCGCCACGCCGCTGGCGGCATCGTTGGCAGCCATGATGGGCTTATGCCAGTTGGCGGAGTCGGGATCGTTGTCCGCCCAGGGCCTGCTGTCCCAGTGGGCGCAAAGCAGGATGCGCGTGGTGACCTCGGGGCGATAGCGGGCAATGATATTCTGGCTCTTGAGCACGGTGCCATCGTAGCCCTGCAGGTCGGCCTGCTGTCGGCTTACGGTGCATCCGTAAGTCTCGAAACGGGCCGCTATCCAGTCGGCACAGCGATCGTGGCTCGGCGTGTTCATGGCACGGGTGCCAAAGTCGCACTGGGCCTGGGTAAAGGCGTAGGCGCTGTCGGCGTTGAACTCAGGGCCTACGGGGTTGACCTTTTCGAGCGCCTCTTCGGCCTCCAGTCCCTCGGTGGCACCACGTCCCAATCCTGCGGCACCCCATCCATAGACGAGGAACGCCGCGGTAGCCAGACAGATACATCCAGATACAAGTTTCATCTTTCGGGTCATTGTTATACTTGGTGTTTGTGTTGTTGTACTTGTGTCATCACGCGGAGCCAGTTGCCGCCCCATATCTTGCAGATGTCTTCTTCGGAATAGCGCTGGCGCAGCAGATAAAGGGTGAAGCGGATGGCCTCGGCAGCATCGGCCATGCCGGGCACGCCACCGTCGCCGTCGAAGTCGGTACCCAGCCCCACATGGTCTACGCCCATGAGGTCGATGGCATGGCGCAGATGGTCCAAGGCATCGTGGAGCGTGGCCTCGCCCTGCTGGCGGAGGAATCCGGGATAGAGGGTGACATGGGCAACACCGCCACGGGCTGCCAGGGCGCGCAACTGGTCATCGGTAAGGTTGCGGGGCACATCACAGAGCGCCTTGCAGCAACTGTGACTGCACACAATGGGCGTCTCGCTGATGCTGAGCGCATCGTAGAAGCTCGATTCGGCGGCATGCGAGAGGTCTACCATCAGTCCTTGTCGGTTCATCTCGTGTATCACCTGCTCGCCAAAGGCACTCACGCCGCCATGGGTGGCGCTGCCCCGTGCCGAGTCGCAGATAGCGTTGTCGCCATTGTGACAGAGTGTGATGTAGACTGCGCCCCTCTGGGCAAAATGGGCAATGTGAACCAGATTGTCTCCGATGGCCAGTCCATTCTCGATACCCAGCATGATGCTCTTGCGCCCCTCGCGCTTGTTGCGGTAGAGGTCTTCGGGGGTACGTGCCTGCCGGATATGGTCGGCATGGCGCTGGAGGATGTCGCCTATCTTGTCGAATATCAGGTCAGCGTAGGCCGTAGGCGTGTCGGCAGGCAGGGGCGATACCGATGTCCATGTCTCGCCTGCCTTGGGCTGGGGCAGATAGGCCACCATGGTGGTCGCATCGAGACGCCCGTCGGCCATCTTGTGCAGGTCGACGAGGATTCGGCTGTCGCGTCGGCCGAAGTCGACGCCTTGGGGGAAAAACATGGGGGTATCGCAGTGGGTGTCGAGGGTAAGCATACGGTCGTGGAGCTGTTTGGCACGGCCAAACTCGGCAGCCCGGTCGACAAGCCAGCGGAAGAGGCGGCCTCCGTCTGCGCCAAGCCACTCGGGATGCCACTGCACACCAAGGACATCCTTGAGACGGGTGCTCTCCATCGCCTCCACCACGCCGTCGGGGGACAAGGCCGTGACACGGAACAATGGGCCGGTGTCTTTGACGGCTTGGTGATGGAACGAATTGACGTAGATCTGCTCCTCCCGATACAGGTCATGCAGCACCGAATCGGGCTGTATGCGCACGCTGTGGGTGAGCAGGTCTCGGGCACCCTGCTGCGAATGTTTGATAGGGGTCTCTATGTGCTGGCATACCTTGCCGCCAAAGGCCACGGCCAACGTCTGGATGCCACGACAGATGCCCAACATGGGAATCTGCCGGTTGTAGGCCAACCGGGTGATGAGCAGTTCGGGCAAATCGCGCTCGGC
This sequence comes from Prevotella sp., assembly GCA_051869355.1. Taxonomy (GTDB): domain Bacteria; phylum Bacteroidota; class Bacteroidia; order Bacteroidales; family Bacteroidaceae; genus Prevotella. The sequence continues at coordinate 26,938 of JBJEAU010000100.1, forward strand.
ATTGATACCGCCCAGCGCTGGTTGGGGCTCCTCGCCCATCCACAGGGGGTTGTAGTCGCCGCCACCGGTAAGCAGCAGTCCGTCTATACGGTCGAGCGTATTGATGATGACAGCCTTATCGGCCACGGGGGGGATGAGCAGCGGCACGCCGCCTGCCTCGGCCACCTGCCGATAATACCGGTCGCGCAACTGGGCATCGCCATCCGCATAATTGGCAGTAATGCCAATCACCGGTCGGCGACAGGCCTCAGGATAGGTCGCATAGATGGATGCGAGATGCGACTCAATACAAAAGTTATCCATATGATAAAGGAAAGGCGGTCGCCACGACCGCCTGCTTGGTTATTCCTCGGTGCGTACCGTGATTTCGCGTTTGATGCTCTGCTCCAACGAGATAAGGGTCTCGGTGGAAACCACCCCCGGGATGGTCTGCAACTGATTGTTGAGCAAATCCATCAACTGCTCGTTGTCGCGGGCATAGAGCTTGAGGAGCATGGTGTAAGAACCGGTGGTGAAGTGACATTCCACAATCTCGGGGATGCTCCGCAAACGGCCGACCACCTCTTTGTACATACTGCCGCGCTCCAGGTTGAGCCCGACATAAGTGCAGGTGGAATAGCCGAGGCTCTTGGGATTGACATAGAATCCGCTGCCTGTGATTACGCCGTTGTCGATGAGATGCTGGACACGCTGGTGGATAGCGGCACGAGATACGCCACACTCGGCAGCCACGTCTTTGAAAGGAATACGGGCATTTTTAGCAAGAATACCCAGTATCTTTTTGTCAAGTTTGTCTATTTTATCCATTTCTTCGTAATAGATTTTATACTTTATCGGGGCAAAAGTAGGTATTTTTGCGGACATAAACAAACAAAATGCACGAATTTTTTAGCAAAATCCGTGCATTTTGTCATCTTATAAGATTTATTTTCAATTCTTGGGGGCTGCCTGCTCAATCCCTTCCAACTCTACGGTGAAAATGAGCGTGGAGTAAGGTTTGATCTGGCCAGCCTGCCGCGAACCGTAACCTAACTCTTGTGGGATGTAGAGTTCCCACTTGCTGCCCACAGGCATCATGGTCAGGGCTTCGGTCCAGCCTTTGATTACTTGTGTGCAGCCAAAAGTGGAGGTCTGCGGCGTACGCTTATAACTGCTGTCGAAGACGGTACCGTCTATCATCTTGCCCTCGTACTTCACGGTGACCCTGTCCTTGTCGGTGGGGACAGCGCCGGTTCCCGCACGCAGAATCTTGTATTGCAGGCCGGAGGCCGTAGTCTTCACGCCTTCCTTGTCGCGGTTTTGCGCCAACCACTGTTCATTGGCCTCGCGGTAAACGCGCTGCGCCTCTTCGCGACTTGCAATGAGCCTGTCCTCAAAATATTCGCGGGCCTTGTCGTCGGTAAACAGGGTGGAGTCGCCCACCAAGGCAGCGCGGAATCCTGCGGTGAAGAGGTCGGCGCTGATGGAGTCTGCCGTGCCCTCAAACTTGCTTGCCGTACCCGGCAAAATGCGCTCGAGAACCATCCGGGCCACCTGTATTCCGGCATTGTACGCCTTGTACTCAGGGTCGCTGAAACGCGCCATCGCCTCGTTGAAACCCTTTACCACATCGTGCATGTAGGCGGTGTCTACCTGATACTCCTGCTGGAGATACTGGATGAGTCCCAACGTGGCAGCCTTGCCGGCAGCAAAGCTCACCGAGTCGGAAGCGGTAGCCAGCACCACGGGCTGTACGGCAACCTGCTCGGTCTCAGCCGACTTCTTTTTCTTCTTGTCGGCAGATACTATATTAAAAGAAGCACTCGCCATAAAGACGAGTGCCAGCAATATGATTTTTTTCATTTCTTATGTCAAGAAAGGGAATTTATTTGGGGTTTACCTCCACCAACTCTATCTTGAAGATCAGCATAGAGAACGGTTTGATGTCGCCCTGTCCGTTTTCGCCATAGGCCATGTTCTGGGGAATGTAAACCTCCCAAACAGAACCAGCAGGCATGTGTACCAAGGCTTCTGTCCAACCCTTGATAACCTGGTTGGCACGCAGTCTGATAGGCTCGCCACGCTTGTAAGAGCTGTCAAATACCTTGCCCTCGAGGGTCTTGCCCTCATAGTGTACCTTTACCAAAGAAGTATCCTTCGGCATGGCGCCGGTTCCCTCTTTGATGACCTTGTACTGTACGCCAGAAGGAAGTGTAACCACACCGGGTTTGGTCTTGTTCTCAGCCAAGAACTTCTCGCCAGCCTCCTTGTTGGGACCATACTGCTTCATCATGTTCTCGCTCTTGATGGTCATCATCTTGCGCTGAGCCAGCTCCTGTGCCTCCATCTGGGTAAACACACCCTTCTTGCCGGAAGTAGCGGTGATAAAGCCTGCGAGGAAGTTTTTCAGCGAGATAGTCTTGGTAGAATCGTCGCCAAACACCTCATGATTGATGCCTTTTACCATCTGATTGGCAATCTGCTGGCCAATCTGGATACCAGCATAGTAAGCAGCCTTACCCTTGTCGTCGCCTGCATTGGCGCCATCGTTAAGACCCTTGAAGAACTGGTCCATGTAAGTGGTGTCAATGCCCATACGGCCTACCAAGAAATCCTTCAATCCCTGCGACTGAGCCATACCCATTGCGTAGCTCATGGTGTCTACGTCTGTTCTCAGGTTAGCCTTGGGTGTTGAATGGCCGCAAGAAGTGAACGCTGCGGCAGCAATAGCCATAACGGCTACAAAAGTCAACTTTTTCATTGTTTTTATTCTATTGTTTTTATAATGTTTCTGATTTGTGGCTTTACAGCACCTCTATCAACTCGACATCGAACACGAGCGCCGAGAAAGGAGGAATGCTCTGGCCTGCACCACGCTCGCCATAACCAAGCTGATAAGGAATGAAGAAACGGTACTTGGCACCCTCCTGCATGAGCTGGACACCCTCGGTCCAACCGGCAATGACCTGATTGAGACCAAACACTGCAGGCTCGCCACGCTGTACACTGCTGTCGAAGAGTGTACCATCGACCAACATTCCCTCGTAATGGCAACGCACCTTGTCGGTAGCCTTCGGCTGCTTGCCGTTACCGGGCTTGATTACCTGATACTGCAGACCCGACGGCAGTGTCACCACGCCCTCCTTGGCTGCATTGGCTGCGAGGTATGCCTCGCCCTTGGCCTTATTCTCCTTGAAACGCTCCGAAGCGGCGGCACGCTGCTTCTTCTCTTGCGCTGCAAAAAACTCCTGTACGATAGTCTGGGCTTCCACATCGGAAAGCTGGAGGTCGGCACCAGCCAACACGTCTTTGATAGCCAAGGCAAAATCATCAATGTTGAGGTCTGTGGCACCCATATCCGACAACTGTCGGCCTATGCCAAGACCCAAAGCATAACTTACTTTATCCATGTAATTGTCTAAGTGAATTTGTATTTTGCGTGCAAAGGTAACAAATTATTGTCAGAACGTCACGCCTATTTGGTGAAAAATTGCTATTTTTGTGGAAAGTTAATCATTTAAAGGAGTTTAAGGAGATAGCAACAATGAAAAAAATTGTTTTTCTAACGGGAGCCGGCATGTCGGTGGAGAGCGGTTTCAAGACCTTTAGAGGGAGTGACGGACTATGGGAGGATTTTCCTGTGGAGCAAGTGGCTTCGCACGAGGGATGGCTGGCCGACCCGACGCTGGTCACCAATTTCTACAACTCGCTCCGACACAAGCTGTTTACAGCCCTGCCCAACGAGGGACACAAGTTGATACACGAGTTGGAAACCGATTTCGACGTGACCGTAGTGACCCAAAATGTGGACAACCTGCACGAGAAAGCGGGATCGACACATGTGATCCATCTGCATGGCGAACTGGACAAAGTCTGCTCCAGTGACAATCCCTACGACCCGCGCTACATCCAGCAGCTCACCCCCGAGCATCCCGAGGTGACACCGGGAACCCGGGCAGGCGACGGCAGTCTGCTGCGCCCCTTCATCGTCTTCTTCGGCGAGAGTGTCCCCATGATCGAACCGGCCGCCGAAGAGGCCCAGCAAGCCGACATCTTCGTCATCATCGGCACCTCGCTCAACGTGTATCCGGCAGCCGGACTGGTACGCTTCGCCCCACCCCACTGCCCCATCTACCTGATCGACCCCGACCCGGTAACGCCCAACAGCAAGCAACCGTTTACCCACATCCGCAAGGGTGCCAGCGAGGGCATGCGCGAGCTTGTCCGCATCCTGCGCGGCGGATAGACAGCATGGCCAAAGGCGGAAAACTGGCCGTGAATCATTATTATAATAAGGTGTGAATGCCGCCTGCGGGGTTAGCAGACGGGGGATTTACCGAAGTTTCAGGCAAACAATTCCTGCAACACCGACAGCGACCGGAGTTCGGGAAACTGTGGTACATGCAGGCGATAATAGTGCAAAATCCACTCGGTGCACCGATTGCGCTCCTCGCGGCTCATCCTGAAGAGATGCATGGTCTGATAGTCCATGCGCATGAGCGGGATGATACGGCCGGCCTCATCGGCAGCCACATAGTCGGCATGAGCGGGCAGACGTTCGGTAAAGACTCCTTCGCGCAAGTCGAAACAGCGCCCCGGCGCAAAGTCGTCCAGATTGGGGAAGAAACCCAAAAAACGGGATAGACGCATCATAAAAACCAGATGGAAGTTGGCATAGCCCCGCGAAGCACCATCGAGCCACAGCACACTGTGCTCCACATAGTCGAAAAGCCAGTCGCTCTGCCGCTCGCCACGTGTGGCGTGACAGAGAAACTCGGCTAAGAAGAGCGAAATCGAAAGTTTGTAGGGATCGGTGGGGATAGACACAAGCGGCACCAGCAACCTGACATCCCTGATGTGCTGCAACGAGGCGTTGGGACGATGGTCGAAAACCAAGTCGAGCAGATGGAGAGGCTGGAAAAACTGCTTCTTCAACTTTCCTTTCGCCGTGCGTGGCAAGCGGCAGATAAACGACACCCTCCCCACCTCGGCCGTGAGGACGTCGACGATCAGTTGTGCGTCGCCATACTTGACACTGTGCAACACAATTGCCTTGGTTTTTACCTGCATGATGCCACAAAAATAATAAAAAACAGGCATTTCAAGAAAATTTTCGTGATAAAATTTGGCCAATCCAACAAAAACATCTAACTTTGCACCCGCTAATTAAGACGCGCGGTCCCTTCGTCTATCGGTTAGGACGAGAGATTTTCATTCTCTAAAGAGGAGTTCGACTCTCCTAGGGACTACAACAAAATAAAAGAAGATAATAACAAAGATGGCAAATCACAAATCATCACTGAAGAGAATCCGTCAGACAAAGGTCAAGACGCTGCATAACAAGTATTATGCAAAGACGATGCGCAACGCCGTACGCAAACTGCGCGCTACTACAGACAAGGAAGAGGCTGTAAAGATGTACCCCGCCGTACAGAAGATGCTGGACAAATTGGCTAAGACCAATATCATCCACAAGAACAAGGCTGCCAACATCAAGTCAAGTTTGGCACTGCACATCAACAAGTTGGGATAATCATCCACACAATATAAAACAGAAGAGGTCTCCATACGGCGACCTCTTTTTTTATGCCCACCTCCCACCTACCCATGGAGGCATACCGAAAACCTATTCATGGCGTTTACGGGTCGTAAACGCGGCATTTAGTATGGCTAAACGCCACCTTTAGCCAAAACATCCGATACACCCACCCCCTGGACGCACCACGCCAGCCCACGTACAAAGTACGTGGAGGGAGCCCATATTTTTCCACTGAAAATTTCTCCATGTCCATCTTTTTTGCTACCTTTGCATAAGAAACATTTAGTTACAAGCAAATGGCAGAAAATCAGAACATAGAGAACAATTATTCGGCCAGCAACATCCAAGTGCTTGAGGGCTTGGAGGCTGTGCGCAAGCGTCCCGCCATGTACATTGGCGACATCAGCGAGAAGGGTCTGCACCACCTCATCAACGAGACGGTGGACAACTCGATCGACGAGGCGATGGCCGGATATTGTACAGACATAGAGGTGACCATCAACAAAGACAACTCGGTGACGGTGGAGGACAACGGCCGCGGCATCCCCGTGGACGAGCACAAGAAGCTCCACAAATCGGCACTCGAAGTGGTCATGACGGTGCTCCATGCCGGCGGTAAGTTCGACAAAGGCTCCTACAAGGTGAGCGGCGGTCTCCACGGTGTCGGCGTGAGCTGTGTCAACGCTCTCTCTTCACACATGCTCTCGCAGGTGTACCGCGACGGCAAGATCTATCAGCAAGAATACGAAAAGGGCAAGCCGCTCTACGCTGTCAAAGTGGTGGGCGAGACCGACAAGAGAGGTACCCGCCAGCAGTTCTGGCCAGACCCCAACATATTTACCACTACCGTTTACCAGTGGGACATCGTAGCCCGACGCATGCGCGAGCTCGCATTCCTCAACGCCGGCATACGCATCACGCTCACCGACCTGCGGGCTGACGCCGAGGGGAAAATCCGCCAAGAGGTATTCCATGCCAAAGACGGACTGAAAGAGTTTGTACGCTATGTAGACCGGCACCGCACCCACCTCTTCGACGATGTCATCTATCTCAAGACCGAGAAACAGGGCATCCCCATCGAGGTGGCCATCATGTACAACACCGACTATACGGAGAACATACACTCGTATGTGAACAATATCAACACCATCGAGGGTGGTACCCACCTCACCGGCTTCCGTACAGCCCTCACCCGTGTACTCAAGGCTTACGCCGATGCCGACCCGGCTATCTCCAAGCAGATAGAAAAGGCCAAGATCGAGATTGCTGGCGAGGACTTCCGCGAGGGTCTCACGGCCGTTATCTCCATCAAGGTGGCAGAACCCCAGTTTGAGGGACAGACCAAGACCAAGCTGGGCAACAGCGAGGTGGCCGGTGCCGTACAGCAGGCCGTAGGCGAGGCTCTCTCCGACTATCTGGAGGAGCACCCCTCTGAGGCCAAGAAAATCTGCGAGAAGGTGGTGCTGGCCGCAACCGCACGTATCGCTGCCCGCAAGGCCCGTGAGAGCGTGCAGCGCAAGAGCGTGATGAGCGGCGGCGGACTGCCCGGCAAGTTGGCCGACTGCTCCAACAAGGATCCGAAAGACTGCGAGATATTCCTCGTCGAGGGCGACTCGGCCGGTGGATCGGCCAAGCAGGGCCGCGACCGCTACACACAGGCCATCCTGCCTCTCCGTGGTAAGATTCTGAACGTGGAGAAAGTGCAGTGGCACCGCGTATTCGAGGCCGAATCGGTGATGAACATCATCCAGAGCATCGGTGTACGTTTTGGTGTAGAGGGCGAAGACGACCGCGAGGCCAACATCGACAAACTGCGTTACGACAAGATCATCATCATGACCGATGCCGATGTCGATGGCTCACACATCGACACGCTGATCATGACACTCTTCTATCGCTTCATGCCCAAAGTCATCGAGGAGGGCCATCTGTACATCGCCACTCCGCCGCTCTACAAGTGCACGTACAAGAAGGTGAGCGAATATTGCTACACTGAGCAGCAGCGCCAAGCCTTCATAGACAAGTATGTGGAGGGCAAGGAAGACGACAAGGCTCTGCACACACAACGCTACAAAGGTTTGGGTGAGATGAATCCCGAACAGCTGTGGGAGACCACTATGGACCCGAAGACCCGTCTGCTCAAGCAGGTGACCATCGAGAATGCGGCCGAGGCCGATGAAGTGTTCTCCATGTTGATGGGAGACGATGTGGAACCGCGCCGTATCTTCATCGAGGAGAACGCCACTTACGCCAACATCGACGCTTAATCGCACGCCATATCAGAGGGCTGTGTCGTAAAGGAAGTTTACGGCACAGCCCTCTTTGTTTGATTCCCCTATTGCATGAGGGATAGGGGAAGATTATTGTCCTCATGAGGGGAGTCTACTACACACCTCTCATCCCTTCAAGCCCAAAGGAAATGGAAAATATCATCGCAAAACCTTGTAGGTGTAAAGAAAAAGGGCTATTTTTGCAAGAAACTATCACAAAAATGAAACACCTTACTATTCTGATCACACTGCTGGCGGCTGCATTGGGTTCCCATGCACAGCCACAGCCTGCCATGAAACTCTGGTACGACAAACCCGCAACCTATTTTGAGGAATCCCTACCTATTGGAAACGGCAAACTGGGCGCTGCCATCCACGGAGGCGTGGACGACAACATCATCTATCTCAACGACATTACTTTCTGGACCGGAAAACCTGTCGACCGCAACCTGAACGCTGACGCCCACCAATGGATTCCGAAAATCAGAGAGGCGCTGTTTGCCGAAAACTATCCTTTGGCAGACTCGTTGCAGCGCTACGTGCAGGGTCCGCGCTCCTCCCGATACCTCCCGCTGGCCACGCTCCACATCCACGACTTGGGCAGTGGGGCCGTGAGCGACTACCGTCGGGAGCTCGACATAGACAATGCCATCTGCCGCGACCAGTATTGTCGGGGCGGTGTCAACTACAATCGAGACTATTTCGCCTCTTACCCCGGACGCTTCATTGCCATCCGCCTCTGTGCCGATCAGAAAGGTGCCGTCAACTGCAAATTGACCCTGACCAGTCTGGTGCCGCACCAAGTAAGGGCCACGGGCAACCAACTTACCCTGACGGGACACGCTCCGGGCGACCCCAACGAGGTGATACATACCTGTACCATGCTGCACGTCAAGGCCAAAGGTGGGCGTGTAGTGGCTACTGACTCTACACTTACAGTGAAAAATGCCGATGAAGCCATCCTGTACATCGTCAACAACACGAGCTACAACGGATTTGACAAACATCCCGTAACCGATGGTGCGCCTTATGCACAGATGGCTGCCGATGACCTGCGCCACGCCATCGAGGGAGTCTACACTACCCAGCGATCCAAGCACATGGCCGACTATCGGAAATACTATACACGATTCGCCCTCACGCTGGGACGCTTGCCCGAGAATCCCAATGCCAAGCCCACCGACGTGCAACTGACCGAATATACCCGCAACAAGGGCGGCAATCCCTATCTCGAAACACTCTATACGCAATACGGGCGCTACCTGCTCATCAGTTGCTCGCGCACACCGGGCGTGCCGGCCAACCTGCAAGGTCTCTGGAATCCACACTTCAACGCTCCTTGGAGCAGCAACTATACCGTCAACATCAACTTAGAGGAAAACTACTGGCCGGCAGAGGTAACCAACCTGCCGGAACTCACCATGCCGCTGTTCTCACTCATGGAGAACCTGGCCGAAAACGGGCGCGCTGTGGCACAAAACTATTATGGTGTAAGCCGGGGAAGCTGTTCCTGCCACAACAGCGACCTTTGGGCACTGGCCAATCCTATCGGAGAGGGCACAGCTGACCCCATGTGGGCCAACTGGAACATGGGATTGGCATGGCTCACGCAAGCCCTGTGGGAGCATTATGCCTTTACAGGCGACAAGTTGTTTCTGCGGACACAGGCGCTGCCGCTGATGGAGCGCGCAGCAGCCTTCGTCTGCGACTGGCTCATCGAGAATCCGGAGGTGCCGGGCCAACTTTTCACCGCCCCGAGTACCAGTCCTGAAAACAGATACCGACTCGCCAACCGCTACAGCGGCCGCACCTGTTACGGTGGTGCTGCCGACATGGCCATCATCCGTGAACTCTTCAACAACACGATGAAATCGGCCAAAATAGTGGGTAAGAAGAGCAAGTTGCTGGATGAAATCAAGGAAAAATCGGCCAGACTCATGCCGTACCGAATCGGCCAAAAGGGCGATCTGAACGAGTGGTACCACGACTGGAACGACCGCGACATACACCACCGCCACCAGTCGCACCTCATCGGACTCTATCCCGGTCACCACATCACGCCTGCCAAGACCCCGGAGCTGGCCGAAGCCTGCCGCCAGACCCTGATCCAGAAGGGCGACGAGACCACAGGATGGAGCACGGGGTGGCGTACCAATCTCTGGGCACGCTTGGGCGACGGCGAACAGGCATACCACATCTTCCAGAAGCTCTTGCAGTACACCGAACCCGATGGGGCGTGGGGCAATCGGGGGCACCGGAGCGGTGGAACTTACCCCAACCTGTTTGATGCGCACCCACCGTTCCAGATCGACGGCAACTTCGGCGGCACTGCTGGTGTCTGCGAGATGCTCGTGCAGAGCAGCTGCGATGAAATCGTCCTCCTGCCTGCCATTCCGGCCGCTTGGAGCGAGGGAAGTGTGAGCGGTCTCTGCGCAAGAGGCGGATTCGAGATCGACATGCAATGGAAAGACGGCAAGGTGACCGCTGCCACCATCCGAAGCAGGACGGGTGGCAAGACCACCATCAAGTATAACGGTACCCAAAAGACCATCAAAGTGAAAAAGGGAGGGCACGTGACACTATAATAACAATGAGGACCATCGCCATCGTACTATTGCTTTGCCTCAGCGTGGGCTGCCACGCACAGGAGTTTGCCACTCGCTGGATGTATCATCCACAGACCGACACGGCATCGGCTGTCTGGTTCCGGCAGACGTACCTGCTCAAGCGGCGCCCACTGTACACCCATATCGCCGTGGCTACTACCGGGCGGTTTGAACTGTACATCAACGAGACCAACGTAAGCGGCAGCACGCTGCTTCCAGCCTACAGCAACGACGATGGCCGCCCCGTCACCCACATCATCGACATCAGCCGCTACACGCGCGCCGACACGCTCACCATTGCCATCCTCTATGCGCCCATCCGGCCACAGGCAGACCACCGACAGATAGCCGTCTGCGTGTACGGATGCCGACGAGACGGCACGCCCTTTGCCCGATACGGCGATGGCGACTGGCTCTGCCGACAGGCGGGCATCACGCTGGGCAACCACGGTGCCGAGCGGCACGACAGCCGCTATCTGGGCAGCGACACTCCTTACCGCAACTCGTGCGCCACGGCCTGCTGGCTGTCTCCGGGCATCGCCTGTCCGCCTCCAGACAGCACACGCGCCACCGGCAGTAGCCTACGCCGACACCAAGTGGCCCACGTGCTGCGCCCCCGCTACTTCGACGTAGAGGGAAACCGCGTGGCCTACGAGTTTGGCACCGGATTCTACGGCTTTGTCCGTCTCACGCTGCGCGATGCACGCCGCGGCGAGCGCATCCGCATCGGAGACATGGAATATGTATGTAGCGGAAAGACCGACGAGCAGGCCTGCGCCCGCTTCGTGCCCGTCTTTCTCCGCCGCGTGACGGTAGAGGGCGATGCCTACTTTGCCCCATCGCAGATTCAGCGCGTCGAAGGGATTGGTCTGGCCGACCTTCCCGCCAACCTATGGGAACCCAACCAATAACAAGGATAATGAAGAAAAGCTGCAACACCGACTTCTCCGACATCACCATCGCGTCTACAATGACCAAGTGTGCGGCAAGCCACATCGACGAGGACATCATCCTCTTCGAGGAACTGGCCAAAGTGCCGTTTCCTACCGAACCCAGGCGCATGGGGTGTATCTTTGTGGGACTATGTCTGCAGGGCAAGATTCAGTACGAGGTAAACACCGTGCTGCATACATGCACGCCACATACCGTCATCCTTATCAGTCCGGGACAGGTGGTGGACAACTATCTGCTGAGTCCTGACTTCAAGGGAGTTGGATTCATGCTCTCGCCCGATTTCTACAGTGAGACAGCCAAGGAACTCCACGAACTTTCCTCACTTTTCCTCTTTGCGCGCACGCATCCCGTCTCCATGCTCGACAGCAACGAGACCGACACATTCTTGAGCTACTTCCGCATGCTGAAAAACAAGATAGACGACACCGCACACCACTTCCGTCGCGACGTGGTGCGCATGACCATCGCCACCATGATCTACGACCTTGGCAACACCATCTACCGCATCATGCAGAACAGCGACAAACGGCTGTCGAGGGCAGAACAACTATTCAGCGATTATATTCGTTTGGTGGAGCAGCATTTCCGTAGCGAGCGGCGCGTGGGCTGGTACAGTCAGCAACTGTGTATCACGCCCAAATACCTGTCGGAGAGCGTGCGCCAAGTGAGCCGACGCACACCCAATGAGTGGATAGACAACTATGTGGTGATGGAGATACGCATCCTACTCAAAAACTCGCGTATGTCCATCAAGGAGATTGCGCGCACATTGCAGTTCCCCAGCCAGAGTTTCCTTGGCAAATTCTTCAAGGAACATACGGGTATGTCCCCCACCGAGTACCGCCGAAGTTAGCTTCCAGCTGCTTCTGCTGTTGGATGGGTATTTAGTTTTAGAATGCTGGGATGGGAATCCGTCACCTTTCAGCCCTTTTACTATTTTTTCAATTGTCCAATTCTGGGCACAACAGAGGGATAGGGTGAGGACACAACTTAGCAAAGAATGAGGAAAAACTGTCAATTTTCGACACAAAACATACCCAAAACTGCGAGAGGAAGCACAGGAAAAACACACAAGCGCCTATTTTCACAATCTGACGGTTGATAACTTGCCAAAACACCGATGAAATGGGCAAAAATTAGTTGCACCTCTTCGTAAGAGGTG
>JBJEAU010000101.1:0-7835 GCA_051869355.1 Prevotella sp.
ACATGCGACCATAGCTACCAATCCGCTCTCTTTCGCCATGCTATAAGGCACGTCGGGCCGACACCTATCACCCAATGGGATAACGCCGGCCCAACCAATCGGTTTCTGCACTTTTCAGGCAGGTATCAAGAAATTGATGACCTCCTGCTCCACCTTGATATTAATAGGCTCTACCGGAGCATTCATCAACCGACCGTCGATACCCACCATCGCCTTAGATATTTCCAGAAACTTCACCTCCTGCGTACGATAAGGATGCACGCTGCGATGGTTCAGGAACTTGCCCTTGAGCAGCAGATACCACCCCTCGATGAGCTGTACCATCTCCGGATGATAGACCACTGACACATCCAGCAAGCCATTATAAGGAACCGCATTGGGAGTCTGCCCATAACCAGAGGCATTGCCCACACACACGGTCATGACCTTTCGTTTGATGACATCATTGTTGATCTTAATGTGCATCTTATACTCCAATCGTTGGAATATCATCAGAATAAAAGAGAAGAGAAACGAGAGTGTGCGCGAAACGAAAATATGGCGCGTCTGCCTTCGCAGATTCATCACAGCAGCAATCAGTCCCACATTCACACAGTTGAGGAAATAGCGGTGACAGGCCTCGCCCCGACGGTTGGTGTAGTTCATGCGTCCCACATCGATACGACGCACCCTACGGGCACAAAGCCAGTCGACCGTCTGCTCGACATCACCATCCTTGAATCCCCAGTAATGGGCAAAATCGTTCATCATGCCATTAGGAATCACGCCCAGTGTAATCGACTCACGTACCGATCGCTCCACCTGCATCAGGCAGTTCACAGCGTCGTTGAGTGCCGAGTCTCCGCCCACCACGATGATGGTGCGATAGCCGTTATTGATAAACATTTTGACCAACCGCTCCACACTACCCATGCTTTCGCTCTGCACATAATCGTAATCGATATGCCTTGCACGCAGCGCTTTTTCCACACGCTCCCACCTCTTCAAGGGTCTGAAAGCCCCTTTAGGACAGTAGAGTATTCCCCATTTATTTTCGTTTACTGCCATATCCTTACCTATATATGATTGTTCTCACTGATGATGCTGCGCACACGCGACAGTTTCTCTGCCATTGGCAGCTTCGCGTCCACCCAGTTGATATGAAATCCCCTGCGCTCCATGCCCCTGAACCATGTCATCTGTCGCTTGGCAAACTGATGGATGGCTATTTCCAACGAGCGGAACATCTCCTCGTATGTCCGCTGGCCGATGACATACTCCGTGACATACTTGTATTCCAGTCCATAATAGATCAGGTCTTCAGCCTTGATGCCACGGTCGAGCAATCCCCGCACCTCGTCCACCATCCCTTCTTCCAGTCGGGCGCGCAAGCGTTGCGATATCTTTCGCCGCCGCTCTTCACGGTCTATGTCTACACCTATTATTATAGAGTCGATGGCCGGCATGTCACGCTGCGGCGTAGGGTGCTCCAGATTATACGTCTCTATCTCTATCGCCCGGATAGCCCGCTGCACCGTATCCACATCCGTGCGGTTGTGCATCTTCGAGTGGTTCCGCTCCTTGAGTGTTTCCAGCATCTCCGTCAGTTCTTCGAGCGATTTAGCCTCCAACCTGTCACGAAGCGCCTGGTTTTGTGGCACGGGAGACAGCGCATAACCTTTCAGCACCGATTCGATATACAACCCCGTACCTCCGCAGAGGATTGGCACCCTGCCTCGCTTGCCTATATCTCCATAGGCATCCATGAAGTCCTGCTGATACCTGAACAGATTATACTTGGTACCCGGTTCGCAAATATCTATCAGATGATAGGGTACCGCCCGTCCATCCACCACATAATCGGCCAAATCCTTACCCGTACCAATGGTCATGCCACGGTACACCTGACGCGAGTCGGCGCTGATGATTTCTCCATCCAACTCCGCCGCCAGAGCAGTGGCAAGCGATGTCTTGCCCGATGCCGTAGGACCCAATATGGTAATTAGTTTCTCCATTTCATTCATGCTGGCCATTCATTCCGAGCGCAATAGAACCTGCTCATATCGCCAATGTAAAGCCTATTTTAGGCAAAGATACAATAAAAAAATGAGAATATACCCAAAACGCAAAAAAAACGTTGGAATATACGCATTGAGCCACCGACATTTCCCCCTCCTATCCTCTATAAAAAAAGCCGCCCAACTCAATGCTGGACGGCTATGATGATGAATCATGTTTCCGATTAACCGTTAACCTTCTTCATGTGGGCGATGAGCTCGAGCACCTTGTTAGAGTAACCGATCTCGTTGTCATACCAAGATACAACCTTTACGAATGTATCGGTAAGAGCGATACCAGCCTTAGCGTCGAAGATAGAAGTGCGAGTGTCGCCGAGGAAGTCAGAAGAAACCACAGCGTCCTCAGTGTAACCGAGTACACCCTTCAGCTCACCCTCAGAAGCCTCCTTCATAGCTGCGCAAATCTCAGCATAGGTAGCGGGCTTAGCGAGGTTTACAGTCAGGTCAACTACAGATACGTCCAGAGTAGGAACACGCATAGACATACCAGTCAGCTTGCCGTTCAGCTCGGGGATAACCTTACCTACAGCCTTAGCAGCACCTGTAGAAGAAGGAATGATGTTGCCAGAAGCGGCACGGCCACCACGCCAGTCCTTCATAGAGGGACCGTCAACGGTCTTCTGTGTAGCAGTGGTAGAGTGAACAGTTGTCATCAAACCGTCAGTAATACCGAACTTGTCGTTCAGAACCTTTGCGATAGGAGCCAAGCAGTTTGTGGTGCAAGAAGCGTTAGAAACAAAATGTGTACCCTTCTCATACTTGTCGAAGTTTACGCCGCAAACGAACATAGGAGTAGCGTCCTTAGAAGGAGCTGACATCACTACGTACTTGGCACCAGCGTCGATGTGAGCCTGAGCCTTCTCCTGTGTCAGGAAGAGACCGGTAGACTCTACTACATACTCAGCCTCAACCTCGTTCCACTTCAGGTCAGCAGGGTTACGCTCAGCAGTAACACGGATCTCGTTACCGTTAACAATCAGTTTGCTGTTTTCTACATCAGCCTCGATAGTTCCCTCGAATGCACCGTGCATGGTGTCATACTTCAGCATGTAAGCGAGGTAATCTACAGGGCAAAGGTCATTGATACCTACAACCTGAATGTCGTTGCGAGTCTGAGCTGCGCGGAATACGAAGCGGCCGATACGGCCAAATCCGTTAATACCAATCTTAATCATTTTACTTTTCTTTTATTAAAAGGTTTGTATAAAATACTTAACTAAATTGTCTTTTTTCTTTAATTCGAGTACAAAGATACAAAATATTTCTTATATTTGTACCCGAATTGAGTATTAAATAATATAAAATGTGAAACATGGATGCTATTTTTGCCAGCTCCACCTTGTTTAGGAAGAAAGTCTGCCAAGTGGACGTGACAAAATAAGCAGAAGAACAGATAAAGACACAAACAAAAAGATTATGAGCAAGTTTTTCAATGAATTCAAGGAGTTTGCCGTCAAGGGCAATGCAGTAGACATGGCTGTCGGTGTCATCATCGGCGGCGCGTTTGGCAAGATTGTCACCTCCATTGTCAACGACATCATCATGCCACCGATAGGATGGCTCATCGGCGGTGTGAAGTTCACCGACCTCAAATGCGACCTTCCCTCTATGGATTTGGGCGTAGAGAAGCTGGATCCTGTCACCATCAACTATGGTCAGTTCCTTCAGACCATCTTCGATTTTGTCATCATCGCCTTCTGCGTATTCCTGCTGGTGAAAGGCATCAACAAACTGGCCCGCAAAAAGGCCAAGGAAGAGGCCAAGCCCGCTGCACCTCCTGCCCCATCGGCAGAAGAGAAACTGCTGACCGAAATCCGCGACTTGCTGAAAGAGAAGTAAGCCGGCCACATACCTTACCGAGAGGATGCCACGCCGGCATCCTCTCATTGTTTATCATACCCATTCATATCTTATACATCATGAAAAATTGCTTCCTTATTCTCATCCTGCTGCTCTCATCCGTGACCATCGGCCATGCCCAGAGCAAGCAAGCCGACGACCCGATGCAGTACCGCGTGCTGAAAGGCTATCTGCGCAACCACCCCAAGGGAAAGATTACCATCCCCGATATCCTCGGCTACCGCACCATCAAGGCCGACCTGCACCTGCACACCCACCAGAGCGACGGTAATGTGTCGCCCATGTTCCGCGTGCTCGAAGCCTATGAGGAAGGACTCGATGCCATCGCCATCACAGACCATCAGCCGGGCTCCCGGTTCAATGGCACTACCGACGGAAACATTTCGTACAACCAGGCCGTCAAGACCGCCAAGAAGCACAAGATCACACTCATACGTGGGGCAGAAGTGACCTCCGAGGCCAGAGGACCCCATTATAAAGAGGTAGGACACCTCAACTTCCTCTTCACGCAAGACAACAACCGCTATTATCCGCGCACGCCCGACAGAGACGTAGCACCCGCTGTGGCTGACAGCCTGCTCCGGCGAGCCAAGGCCGACAGCGTATGGGTAACAACCAACCACCCCGGATGGCCTGACCACGACAGCGAACTGTCCCAGTTCCTCATCGACCACATCAAAGCCGGAAACATCCAGGGGGTGGAAGTCTTTAACGACCAAGAGTTTTATCCCCGCGCCATCGACTACCTATACGATTACAACCTGGCTCCCATCAGCGCCACAGACTGCCACTACCCCATCGCCTACCGCTTCGACCTCAGTCGGGCACACCGCGACCTGACCCTCATCTTCGCCCGCGACAACAGCATCCCGGCCATCCGAGAAGCCATGTTGGCCCGCCGCACCGTGGCTTATGCCGACAACATACTGGTGGGCAAACAGGAGTATGTGGAAGCACTGCTGCGCGCCTCCGTCAGCATGGACACACCCACGCCCGATGTCGATGGCCGCATGGTGGTTAAGTTCACCAACGTGAGCGATATCCCCTATATCCTCCACGATGCGAAGACCGGCACCACCCTCACCATCAAGCCACTCGGCACCACCGAGACCACTTGCGACAAGCGCAGTCTGAAACGCCAATGGGAAGTGCAGAACATCTATCTGCATCCCACCGTCCATCTCTCTGTCAGCCTCACATCACTGATCCGATAAACCACAGGCGTTCACTGGGCTATTGAAAAGGCCTCAAAACCAAATCAGTTAATAATGTTTCTAAACAAGACTTAACCGATTTGGGATAATAACACCACATTATATAATTAGCAAAAGAGAAGTTGATTTTTAAGTATTTTTACAAATTGAACAACTAAATTATACATAAATCAAAGTGCAATAAGAAAAAATTGTAATACCTTTGCATCATATTTGTAGCAAACAAACAATAAAATTTTAATTATTAGTAATCATGAAAACAACTATGCTTAAAAGTATGGCAATTGCCATTATGATGTTCACAATTTACTCTTGTAGTGAAGATGAGGAATCAATTGTACCCAAAACAGCGATGTCTATAGTACAAACAACGATTAATGGCCCCAAAGACGATTCATATCTTCCACTGGATTCAATTCCTGAAAATATGGCAAAAGAAATGGATGCTGAAGAGTTAGCTATTTGGGAAAAACTCTGTTCGCGTTACTATGTCAAAAAGAACACTTTTAATACTGACTTTTACAAGAAGAACAAAGCAGCTGTTTTAAAAAGATTCGAAGTACTATATAATTTCTCTATAGAAAAAAAGATGGAACCCGTTAGTCTTTCTTTTATATGGGAAGAAAATGAAGCCAACAATAAAAACGCCAACCATCTATTAACTTATAGTTATAGCGATTGTGATAGTACAGAAAATGACACACCAATAATGAATGACAGTACAGAGGTTTCATACGATGTTAAGTATGGTAGTGCGTCTTTATACTATTACGTAGATACCAGATATGGATATGGTATTGATGTTTCTGCAGATTTTAAAGTTACAGATAATGGATATTGCAATAAATTTGAACAAACATCAGAAAGTAGGTATCAACTTTATCCATCTATGGCATACATGGAAATGGGATCTTGTTCTATGAGTATAGATGAAAATGGTTTAGCTTTTACAATTATTTACGGAACGTTTAGATACGGTATTTATTCAAAGAATATTAATTTTAATCATCTCATGGACTTATGCGAACTATTACCACAATGTTAGTCATGCTCTATGCGGCATGCAACCTCTCAGCTCAGTACACCATCCGCATTGACCCAAGCCAACAGGGCAAACGTGGTGCCCTGCCACCGGTATGGCTGAAAAACAAACTCACCGATGGTCAGTATGACTCGCTGGCCCTACTGGCCAAACACTATACGGTAGACTATTCCTTCTTCAAGCAGAGGAATCTGGACGAGAAGCGCATCCAAAAGTATTTCACCCGGGTAGGCAAGATTCTGAAAGACCGTGGGCGACTTGCCAAAGCAGACGCAAACCCCTATTCCACATACGGTAGTAGCGGAGGCCAATTGGAGACGCTCAAACCTGTCACGATTTACTTCGACCGCGTGGTATCCACCAGCAAGGTCATGCTGCCGAGAGAGGCCATGTTTGTGCTATACTCCAGCCTCGACGGGTACGATGCCCACGTGCGCCTCGATGCCGAGTTCAAGCGTTACTCCGAACCGGGCGTTTGCTATTCCTCCAAACTGCTCCTCACGCCCTACAGCGTGTCGGGACTGAAAGTGGAATTGGCTCATCAAGAGTTGTTAGATGCCAACAAGAAACCCGTGGATCAGCTATACATCGGGCAAGACGGCAAATCGCCGCTGTACTTCCTCAAAGGGATGCTCAGATTCGAGGATGCAATGGGCAACAAGTTTACCGACACTATCTATAAGAGTTTCTACCTCTATATAGAAATGCCCCAAAGCAAGTGACACTCCACCTCCTCTTGCTCACCCTTTCCCTTTAGTGCCCTCACCCTACCCCTCTCCCACGGGGCGAGGGAAAAACTGCCACTTTTTCCTATAACAAAATAACATGGAGAAGGATGTAGCAAGACCTCCCTCGCCCCGTAGGAGAGGGACGGGGTGAGGGCAAAAAGCAAGCGGAGTGGCGGTAGGGACATACCTTGGTGTGTCCGCAAGGGAGGAAGTGAGAACAAAGGCTGAAGCAAGGCCTGCAACAGCCCGGAGGGCTATACCTCGAGTAACCACGGGCAGCGCCCGTGGTCATGCAGCACCCATACTACAATAGCCTGAAAGGCTGTACATCCTACGTGGAAGAAAGTAGTGCCCTCACCCTTTCCCTATAGTGCCCTCACCCTACCCCTCTCCCACGGGACGAGGGAAAAACTGCCAATCCTTTTCCTACAACAAGATTACAAGGGGAAGAATGTACAAGACCTCCCTCGCCCATCGGGAGAGGGACAGGGTGAGGGCAAAAAAAACACATTCCTCTAAAAAATATGCCCATTCGTTTGGCGGTCTCCTAATTAACCGCTATCTTTGCCGACGGATGAAGAAAATCATTACGGATATTGTGAAGTAAACAACCCTCAGGCTCTTTTGGCCTGCGCGTTGTCCCCCAGTGAAGACTTGAGCCCACGGCCCAAGCAGATTTTTATACACTATATCCAACATTACAAAATCAAGCATTTACAATCATGGACCATTCATCCATCAACAATTTCGATTTCTCGCTCATCTGTGAGTATTTTTCATCTACCGACCGCCAGGGTCCCGGCAGCGAAGCCAGTACGCTCAAGGCACTCTCGTTTCTCACCCACTTGCCCCACGGTGCCCGGATAGCCGACATAGGTTGCGGCACAGGCTCATCCGCACTCACGTTGGCCCGCCATACCGATGCAGAGATTAC
>JBJEAU010000102.1:0-38855 GCA_051869355.1 Prevotella sp.
AGCGCTCCTGGTTTGGGACCAGGTGGTCGCAGGTTCGAATCCTGTCGCCCCGACTATTTTCCCCTATCACACATTTCCACCTTTGCAGACCTGCGCCATGCCATCGTACATCGTGCAGCAGCTACCCTTGTTGTCGTTCCCTTGTACCGCCTCAGCGGAAAACATGTCCCTTCTACATAGCCTTTCCATTCCCTCAACATGGCAGAAAGTGACCGTACACCAATTGCGATACGGGCGTACTCCATTTGCCATTCGCCCGTATCGCATTTGGAATACGGGCGTATCGCATTGGGTGTACGGTCGCAAAACGCCATAAATAGTGCCGGCAAACAGGTTCTTCTACCCATCTGCCGGCACTCCTGTGTACCACGCTCCCTTACTGATGATGCTCGGGGACGATGGCAAAATAGACCAGGTCGTGATCTGTCAGATTCTCCATATAGTGGCTGTGGCCCTGTGGGCAATAATGGCACTGCCCTACCCTGACCACCTCGGTCTGTCCGTCGTAATGGAAGGTGGCTTCGCCGCTGATAATGAAAATCACCTCACAGTTTTGTTCATGGGTATGCAATCCCGTAGACGACCCGGGGCGCAACGTGGAATACATAATCTTCACCCGACCGTCTGAGAAATTGCGTGTGTCAAGCGGTCCCTTACCTCCCTTGAAGTCCATGATATGGGCTTCAGCAATCTTGTCAAAGTCTATCACCATAATCGTGTCGTATTTTGTTGGTTTCAGATAGGCAAAAATACGAAAAAAGCAGACAATCCGCAACAGATTGCCTGCTTTTTTTATGGTTTCAATTCGTATGCAGTCCGTTTAGAACGTGTATTTCAGACCAATCTGACCACGCCAGCGGCTGTAATACGAACTTGGGTACTTGATGACGTACTCGGGAGCGCTCAGGAACTGGTATTGGCCGCCACTGTAGCTGACGGGCGCTACAAATTCGCTGTTGTAGCTCGAGCTGTAAGTACGTCCCCAGTCCTTGTTGAGCAAATTGCCCACGTTGAGGATGTCCATAGACAACTCCAAGGCATGTACATATTTGCCTACACGCACCTTCATCTTCTCTGCGATGTGCAGATCGAAATGGTTTTCGAAAGGCAGGTTGTCGGCATAGCGCTCATAATACTGGCCCCGGTGATCTTTCAGATACGGCGTGCTGGCCAACCAGGCCTTGAGGTTCTGTCGCTGCATGTCGGCAGTGTAGTCAGAGGTAGCCTTGAAAGGCATCTGGTCGATCTGCTCGTCGGTCGGGATGAAGAAGAGGTCGTTGGAGGTACCGCCATCACCATTCACGTCACCGCTGTAGACAAGTGAGTACGGCGATCCGCTCTGTCCCTGATAGATAAGACCGATGGTCGTGGTAAACATGTCGCTGCGGCCAATCTTGAAGTTGTAGAAGGCGGAAGCCTTGATGATATGGGGCAGGTTAAACGCGCTGTTACCCAACTCAGGCGCATTGGAGAAGCGGTAGGTGTGCGTGTTGCGCCAGTTGCTCTGGGCCACCGACGATGTCACACTGCTCACGCTCTTCGACTGGGTGTAGGTATAAGAAGCGGCCAAGTCGAGACCGAAGTCGAAATGCTTCTCTGCCTTGAGCGAGAGGTTATAGGTGTAACCCTTGCTGGTGTTGTTGAGCACATAGATGTTGCTGAAAGCCGTGCCGGTGGTGGCACGCTGGTACATAGGACGGTTGTCCCACACCATGCCGGTAACATCTGCCAGCGTCTTTCCTGTCTCCTCGTAAGCTATATTCTGATAATACACATCGTTGAGCGTCTTGCTGTAGATGGCCTCAGCCGTCCAGTCGATGCCTAAGAGGTGGAAATCGAAGCCAAGGTTCAGACGGAGCGTCTGGGCAAACTTGAAATCCTTGTCAAACACGTTGATGGTCTGGCTACCGCCAGCACTCAGACTCTCCGCGTTAAGATACTGCTTGTCAGGATCGAGAATCAGACTCACATTGGGATTGTTGTTCACGCTGTACGAAGACATCTGGATTCCCGTGTTGGAGAAGCTGTTGCTGAGCCATACAAACGGGATTCGGCCAGTGAAGATTCCCACACCTCCACGCAAGATATACTTGTGGTCTCCCTTGGCATCCCAACGGAATCCGACACGCGGACTCCACATAGGCGTGCGGGAGAGCTTCTGATTGGTCTTGAAGCTGTAGCCATGATTGGCTGCCCACTCATTGAACGGAGCATTCTCTGCCGGGGTATCAAAGAAGAGGGGCATATCCATACGCAAACCGTAGGTGAGTTGGAACTCATTGGTCACATCCCACTTGTCCTGGACGTAGAATCCAAGCTGTCCTGCGGTGAAGGCAGCCTTCCATCTCGGGTCGCCAGTCACGTCTACATTGGCCTGCTGGAAGTAATAGGTCTTGATGAGCTTGCCATCAGGGTTGCCGGCCTTGTAGCCATTGTAGTAGTTGAAGAAATCGTCGGGATTATTGAAATAATAACAGCCGAAGAGGTTGGGGATATACAGGTTGGAGAACTGATAAAACTCGTTGTGGGTACCAAAGGTAAGCGTGTGGCTGCCCTTGTACCACGTGAGGTTGTCCTCGAACGTGTAAATGTCCTGATCCAAGCTGTTAGCCATCGAACTGTACTCGTTACCGATATTCACCGTGCCGTTATTGCCTACACTGTAGACCGTAATCGAGGGGAAGGGATTGCCAGAAGTACGACGGTCACGCACACGCACAAAGGATGCACGGGCCTCGTTGCTCAACTCGGGTGAGAAACGAGACTGCAACTCGGCAATAAAGGTGTTGGTATTGGAGCGGAACTCGTAAAGATGGTCGCCCGTGTTGAGCGTGGCGATACCACCACCACCTTTCATGCTCGAAGCGTTGACATAGCTCCAGCGGAGGGTAAACTTGTTGAAATCGTTGATGTTCCAGTCGAGCTTCACACCAGCTTTGTTGCTCCAGGTACGCATGTCAGGATTGGCATACTGTGCATTGTAGTCATAGCCCTGGTCTTTGGCCATGTCCTTGATGGCATCGAGGATGGCAGTGGCCGTGGCGGCATCCACCTTGGAACCTTCGGCACCCAGACCATAGTCATTGGGATAAGACTTGTCGGTACTTTCGAAGTTGGCGAAGAAGAACAGCTTATCCTTGATGATGGGGCCGCCGAGGGTAGCACCAAACAGGTGCTCTTTCTCCTTGGAATAGGGGGCTGCATAGGTGCCATCCACATTCTTGTAGTGGCGGCCTACCAGTTTTTCGTTATTGCCAAATCCATATACGCTACCATGAAACTCGTTGGTACCACTCTTGGTGATGGCGTTGATGGCACCACCCGTGAAACCGCTCTGTCTCACGTCAAACGGAGCCACATTGATCTGAATCTGGTCGATGGTTGCCATAGATACCGGCTGCGTACTGGCCTGTCCACCGTTGCTTCCGTTGGAGGCAAGACCAAACACGTCGTTGTTCATGGCACCATCAATCTGGAAAGCGTTGTAACGGTTGTTGGCACCGGCAAAAGACATGGCGCCAGACTGCTCGTTGGTGGCAATCTGAGGGTTGAGTCGCGCAATATCTGCTATGCTGTGTGTGATGGTAGGCATGTTGTTGATCCTGTCTGCCCCGATACTTTGGGCAGCACCCGTCTTGGTGGCATTGAGTCCGGCCTTTCCGGCAACAACTACCTCTTGCAACATCTTGGCATCCTCCTCCAACGAGCAGGAGAGATTCTGCGACTCACCCAAAAGCAGACTTACGTTGTTGAAACTTTTGGTCTGGTGTCCGATGTACGATACTTCCACCTTGTAAGGACCGCCGGGGCGCATACCCTGAATGGTGTAACGTCCATTGGCATTGGTCACTGCGCGATACACGGTACCCGATGGCTGGTGGGTAGCCGTGACAGTAGCGCCAATCACCTCATCGCCTTGCGAGGTCACTTTTCCGTTGATACCGGAAGTCGTGATCTGGGCCATAGCCGATGCCGCACAGAGCACCATCATCATGGCCAATAAATTGAATCGTCTTAGCATAAGTATTGAATTAAATAAATAGATTTCTTCATTATTGCTTTTACAAAGTTCTTTCAGCTGCAAAATTAATTAAAATATTTCATATTAATGTTTCAAAAGCACTAAAATGTCAGTTAATTTTTAGGCTTGATGCAGCCAGATACGCATCATCCGCCGATGGATGATAAAAATGTTGGAAACACACGCCAACAACCACAAGCCGATACCCATCAATATGCCGGGCCAAACTCCCCCACCCTGCTGCGCGGGATAAAGCGTATCAAGGATTTCCATGTAATAGGGACGTACTACCAGCATCGTACCACAGGCCAACACCAGCACCAACAGATGCAGACTGGCCGCCAGCGCCTGATAAGGAAGCGCCACCTGTCGGGGAGCGTAACCGATAAGGAAAAGATTCTCCAACTTGGCTGCGTTTTTCTGCACAAGCAGATAGATACTCAACATCAACAGGTAGAAACTGAGCACGGAAATCACAATGCCCACCCCCACCACAATCGTCACCAAGAGTTTCAGGAAGTAAGCGGTCTTCTCCGCATCCATCCGGTCGCGCTCCATCTCATAGCCATTATCATCGAGATAGCGGGCCAAGCGCTCGTCGGCAGGGTTGTCGACCTTGACCAGCAGGCGCGAGGGGGCTTCGGCCTTGTCAGCGGCAAACTTGCTGTTGGTATAGTCCATGAAAGAACGCGGAACGAGTATCGAGTTGAGCCTGCCGGTAAAGCCAATCACCCGGCCACGATACGCATGGGCAGAACCGTTGCCACGTACAGACAGCCTGAAGTCAATCATCCCCACCAGTCCATCAGAGATTTTGGGTAGGGAGTGGCTCTTGGCAAACCCGAAATTGTACATGGTGATATACGAGCGCGGCAACAGCACGGGCACGATGCTGTCTCCCTCGTGGTAGACCCAATCCTTGCGGCTGACATCCACAAACTCGTCGGGCACACTCTCCAAGAATATTTCCGAGCGCAGTATCTCGCTGCCGCCAATCTCCATCGCGGCATCCACCGCATAAGCATTGGAGACAAACGTACCTACCGAACGGACAAAGGGTTGGTCCCTGAAATCGTCTATAGCGGCAGCGTCGAACGTGGCCGACCTGCCCGAAACGGCTGCCGACGCTCCAATCTCACGGCTAATGATGAGATAGTCGGACTTCATAAAACTGTCTTCGGCCGTGAAGCAAGGCAATACGTCGCAATAAAACTGATAGCCCAACAGGACAATCAGCATGCCAAAAAGATTGGCGATAAAGAATCCTGCCAACTGTGCCACGCTCAGATGGTGGCGAAGTAATCTCCAAACAAGTTTCATACCGTTATCCTGTTAAAGTCGAACCACTTTGTCGTACGCCAAAGTCATGTGCTTACCGATACTGGTCACAATCACGCCGGCTCCTTGAGCCTGCGCCTCCTCCATCATGAGCTGTCCCATCTGGCGGGCATTGTCGTCGTCCAAGTGACTGATGGGCTCATCGGCCAATAGAAAGTCGAAAGGTTGCACCAACGCACGCATCATCGCCACACGCTGCTGCTGGCCAAACGACAAGAGTCCCACCGGCGTGTCTTTCTTATCAGCAATACCAAGCCGTTCAAACCATCCGCTCACCGTTTCGGAATCCTTGAAGCCTGTCAGCGTGTTTTTGATGGCTATATTCTCCCACGCCGTGAGTTCCGGAAACAGCCGTAGCTCCTGAAACAGATAACTCACATGTCGCCGACGGGTCTCCACCCAATCAGCTACACCGTACCCCGACACATCGCGGCCGTCGAAGCAGAGCTGTCCGCTATAATCGTGGCGGTAACCGGAAACATAACTGCACAGGGTGCTCTTTCCGCGTCCGCTGTCGGCCTGAAGCAGATAACAGTGGCCCTTGACAAAACTGATTTCACGCCCCCAGACGTCTGAGCCCAATTCTTCTATGTGGGCAAAGACCTGCGGCACCACCGAATGAAACGCTATCTCATCCATTATCTCATGCTATAAACAATTGTCTTTATCTTTCCCAGCACGGGGCGCAGCACTTTGCCGACTGCCTCGGTAGACGATTCGTCCATACGGGTGAGGTCTATCACCAGTGCCAGATGCGCTCCCTCTATCCCAAGTGACTCAAGCGCCGCATAGGGGGCGGCATGCAACTGCGCTTCGGCCTGCTGACGGTCTTTTCCACTATACAACTGGCTATCAGGTGTCACTCCGAAGAAGAAGGAAAGCCCTCCCCCGCGATACATCCATGCCTTGTCGCCAGCATCTGCAAGACATCCTCCTTGCGGCACGCTACGTTTCCAGTAGCCGATGTCTTGCATCCAGTGGGTGTGACACAATTTGGCAAGAATGGAGATTGCTGTCTCTTCGCTCATGTAGTCGGGGAAAAGAATGGCCATGTCTCCGTCTACGCTCTTGAGGATATTGTCCATGTCGATGGCCGCATTGGCACTGGCCAACATGGTCTGTATGCCCACATTGGCACGCAACAACGGCAGAAACTGTTCCCCGTCCACATTCACAAACAGGCTTGCCACATTGCCGGTACTGAGTGTATTGAGGTAGGTGGTTCCTATCGGACGCAAGGCTCGTTTCCCCTCCTGCCACTTACGGTCAATCTCTTGCTGGAACGAGAAGGTCTCGCCCTCTATATGCAGGCATGCGTCACGGGCCTCCATCGTGGCAGCCAAGTAGAGTTGGCCCAAATCTGCCCCTTTGGGCGCTCCGATAGCGAGGGGTGCAGCCAACTTTTCAGGCAACGATTGCAAACTGGCCACCAGTGCCACGGGTGCCTCCAAAGAGTCGAGCCGCTGATAGAGGCGCGAGGCCTTAATGCCTTTCTCCTCACTCTGCCCCAGCCACTTGGCCATGTCGCGCATCAGTTCGGGCTGCCCCTCCACAGTGACAGGCCCCATGACCAAAAGCGCATCGTCTGAGAATCCAGCTACCCAAGCATCGCCCAGACGGGTAAACTGATAGTCTTTATAGGTAGTCAGGCCATCGCCCGACGCTGCAAGACGCTCTGCCAAGACACTGGCATCGTCTACCGCAGCGCAAAGTCCGTACTGGCCTTTGGGAGACTCGAAGAAGAAAAGTTTCTGGGCAAGGTCTAAACCCATGTTGTCGGTTTGCTGCACGTGCAACATGGCCTTAAGTAACGACTGACAGCCCACACCGCTCGCACGCGCCACATCTACCGATAGGACGGCAGGACATTTGCGGGGAATAGCGTTCTGATAATCGGATGGGCTGCATGACATCAGCAATCCCACCCATACGAGAGGGAAAAACAGGAAAATCCTTTTCATTCCTATACCTTAATTATATTAGATACTATCGGCGCAGGACGAGTTGGGCCATCGTAACAGCCATGAGCCCGGCAGTCTCTGTACGCAACCTGAAGTTGCCCAACGACACGGGCACGTAGCCATGTGTCATGGCCAGGCGAACCTCATCGATGGAGAAATCGCCCTCCGGCCCCACCAGTATGGTACATTCCGTGTCGCCTGTCTGCTCCTGCAAGGTGGTGAACAGGTCTTGGCGCGGTATCTCATCATAACAATGGGCGATAAACTTGAGTCCTTCGCGTGGGGTACTGACAAACTGGTCGAAAGAAACCAGCGGCGACAAGACAGGCTTATAGGGTTTGCGACTCTGCTTGACAGCAGAGATGATAATTTTGTCTAACCGTTGTACGTTAACCACCTTACGTTCAGAGAATTTACAACAGAGCAACGACAATTGGTCGAAGCCTATCTCGGTAGCCTTTTCGGCCATCCACTCCATACGGTCCATCATCTTGGTGGGTGCCACAGCCAGATGGATGCGCCCACGCCAATCCTTGGGCGGTGCGATACGATCCAACACCTCATAGGAACAATGTTTGGAGGAGGCAAGGGTGACCTGCGCACGGTAGAAACTACCCTCGCCATCCATCAAAAACAGTTCATCGCCACTCTGCAACCGGAGCACGCGCAAGGCATGCACCGCCTCATCAGCAGGCAGTTCTGTACTGTTGGCCGCATCGGGCACATAAAAGTATCGGACTTCTTTCATCTTCGGGCGATTATGGTTTACAACGGCAATCCGTTTCGTCACACGGATGTAAGGTCATCTTACGCCTGCGACTGCTCCTTCTTAGGTCTGAATACCAGCGCGAAAGCCACACCCACTACCAAGGCATACAAGGCGAAGACATACCAGCAGGTGGGCCACTCGGTAGCACCCTCTACGGTATGAGCGGTCACCACTGCCTGCGCGGCAAACGAACCCACGGTGGCTCCAATGCCGTTGGTCATCAGCATAAACAGACCCTGGGCACTGGAACGGAGCGCCGGGTCGGTGGACTTATCCACAAACAACGAACCGGAAATGTTGAAGAAATCGAAAGCTACGCCATAGACAATCATCGAAAGAATCAGCATCCATACGCCGGAACCGGGATTGCCCGCTCCGAGAAGCCCGAAGCGCAGCACCCAGGCAAACATGGCGATAAGCATCACATTCTTGATGCCATAGCGCTTCATGAAAAATGGTATCATGAGGATGCACAACGTCTCGCTCACTTGCGACAGCGAATACAGGATGACAGGATACTTCACGCCGAAGGTGTCGGCATACTCAGGAAGGCTCCGGAAACTCTCGATAAACGGAGTAGCAAAGCCGTTGGTAATCTGCAGACTCACTCCCAAAAGCATGGAGAAGACAAAGAAGATGGCCATGCGCTTCTGCTTGAAGAGCGTAAAGGCACGCAAGCCGAAAGCATCCACAAGACTCTTCTTGGCTCCACCCTTGCTGACAGTACACGTTGGCAAGGTAAAGGTATAGGCAAATAGCAGGACGCTCAGCACACCCGATACAATGAACTGGTTGTAATCGCTCTTATAGCCCATCAGGTCTACGAACCACATCGAACAGATAAAACCGATGGTGCCAAAGACACGGATTGGTGGGAAGTCCTTGACGGTATCCATGCCTGCCTGCGTCAGGGCAAAGTAGGCTACCGAGTTGGACAGAGCCAACGTGGGCATATAGAAAGCCACGCTCAGAGAGTAGAACGTAAACAGCACCGGGAACTGCGCCGCCTCTCCCATCGAACAGCCGTACCAACTGGCAGCAAACATAAACATACCGGCCAGCAGGTGGCAAAGACCCAGCAGACGCTGTGCCGGAATCCAACGGTCGGCGATAATGCCCATCAGCGCAGGCATAAAGATGGAGACGACACCCTGCATGGCGTAGAAGGTTCCGATGTGTCCACCCATACCGATATTGCCGAGGTAGATGCCCATACATGTGAGATAGGCTCCCCACACGGCAAACTCCATGAAATTCATCAGTGCTAAACGTACTTTCATTGTATTCTTTCTATTAAAAATCCATGCAAAATTACTAAAAATCTATGATTAGCCGTCAGGAAAAAGGAAAAAATCAAGGGTAGGCACCATCTTTACAAAGCTAAACGTGGCATTTACGAGGGCTAAACGTGGCATTTAGCCCTCGTAAATGCCACGTTTAGCTCTGACAAACGATATTTTCCCATACAACAACAGCGTGCTGCAACTCCAAATCCCATACCAATCGTATTGGGTAAGGATAGAGTTACAGCACGCTGTATGATGAATCCAACTCCCCGAATCGGGGAAAAACGGTTATCGGATGCGGTCAGCCGAGCGTACCAGCCGCTCATCGGCCAAGATGGCACGCCGAGCCATCAAATAAAGAATGACAGCCACAATGGGTAGGCAGGCTCCAAAGCGGATATGGAAGGTTCCCAAATCGCTATACAATCCGTAGACGTAGGCAAAATAGCAGACATACCACAACAGCAGCAACGCCACACTGAGCAGGCACACCTTGGCCTGCAACTTACGCTGCCGATACAGGAAGATGGCAGCTATGGCGCATGGGATAGAAAGCAACTGGAGGGCAAAGAGTGGCCATACACCATAGAGACATGCGTCGCCTGTGTCTACCCACAAGTTGTACACTTGCGGCCAAACGCCCATACCCTGTGGTTCGATGGCACCCACGGGAATACAAAGACAAACGCTTGTGACGATAACCGCCACAAGCATGTATAATGTCTGGATGCGCTGAATCATGGCTTACTCCTCTTTATCCAGCGAGGGGTCACGCCAATACACATTACCTTCCTCAAACTCCTGTGTGGCGAGCAGTGTGGGCTTCGGCAATTTCTCGTAATAACGCGAAATCTCTATCTGCTCACGGTTCTCGAAGACTTCCTCAAGTGCATCGTTGTAAGAAGCAAACTCTTGGAGCTTCTTGTTCAAGTCTTGCTTAATCTCAGCACCAATCTGGTTGGCGCGCTTGGAAATGATAGCGACACTCTCGTAAATGTTGCCTGTCTCATCGCAGAGATCCATGATGTTTCTGGTCACTGTGTTGACAGGGGCTTTTGACTTCTTATAATCCATCTTTATAATATAAATATGTATTTCGTTAGGGATATCGGGTGCTTAATCGAAAGCAGGCATCTCGCTTGAGGTATGTGTAGAAATGTATGCCTTGCATTTCTCGATATATTTCTCGGCCGTGGCACGCTCCTTGGAGTCGGGATACTCATTGATGAAACCATAGCACTCGTCCTCGGCATCCTGAAAACGCTCGTACTTCTTGTCATCGACACTCTGAAGCGCCAATTCGTACTTGCTCTTCATCAGGAGGATGGCAAAATTCTCGCGCATCTTGCTGTATGGATAATCTTTGAGTGCATTCTGCGCCGTGATGATACATGCCTCGTAGTTGTTTCCGCCAAAGTTGCAATTGCCGAAATAGGGTCCCAAATCGTAATAGAGCTGGGCACTGTAGAGTTCTTTCAACACCAGCTTGTCCTGCAATTCAAACAACCGCTGCTGAGCCGCAGCCTTCTGCGTGGCATCGGGATACAGGTCGAGATACTCTTGGAATGCGGAGATGGCAGCGACTGTTGCCGATTGGTCAAGTCGTGGTTCGGGCGTACATTCGTAAAGACTCTGCCCAACATAGAACTCCGCCATCTCTGCGAAGTAACCTTTGGGATAGGTGGCATAATATCTCTTGAACGTAGCCGATGCTCCCTCATAGTCCTTGTTGTTGTATTGGGCCATCGCCAGCATGTAGAGGCTTTCCTGCGCGTTCTCGCTACCTTTCTGGACAACGATGAGGTCGGTAAGCAGGGAGACAGCCCTCTGCCATTTGCCATTGGCAAAGCACTCCTTGGCATACTCGTACTTATATTGGGTGTCGTTGCTCATGTACACCTTGTTAAATTCGTGGGCACAACTTGAGAAGAGAAGTGCCAACGCCATGACGGTCAAATAAATCGTTTTCTTCATATATGAAAATTTGTCATGCAAAATTACACATATTTCCTTTATGGGCAAAGCAAATGACATATTTTTTAGCAAAAAAACGCCTACAAGCACCCTATCAACTATCTTTTTTTAGTAATTTTGCAATTATGAATTTCAAACTGGTATCAAAATACAAGCCTACAGGCGACCAGCCCAATGCCATCAGCCAACTCTGCGCCGGTCTTGACCAAGGCGACCCGGCACAAGTGTTGCTGGGCGTGACAGGCTCGGGCAAGACGTTTACGGTAGCCAACGTAATAGCCCACGCCAACAAGCCTACGCTGGTGCTCAGCCACAACAAGACGCTGGCCGCCCAGCTCTACCAGGAGATGAAAGACTTTTTCCCTGACAATGCCGTGGAATATTACGTCTCTTACTACGACTACTACCAGCCCGAAGCCTATATTCCCTCTTCCGATACCTACATCGAGAAAGACCTGGCCATCAACGAAGACATCGACAAGCTGCGGCTGAGCGCGGTGAGTGCCTTGTTGTCTGGGCGCAAGGACGTGGTGGTGGTGTCGTCGGTATCGTGCATCTACGGCATGGGCGGCCCTACGGCGATGGCCAACAGTGTGATCAGCGTGAAACGGGGCGAGGAGCGCGACCGGAATGCGTTTCTGCGCCAGCTCGTCGAGGCGTTGTATGTGCGCAACGACATCGACCTGAACCGTGGATGCTTCCGTGTCAAGGGCGATACCGTGGACATTGCGATGGCCTACAGTGACAATGTGCTGAGAATCAGTTGGTGGGACGACGAGATAGACAGTATCGAGGAGGTAGACAGCCTTACTTTTCACCGTATTGCCGCGTTTGAGGAATACCAGATTTATCCTGCCAACCTCTTCGTCACCTCCAAGGAGCAGACCGAACTGGCTATCCATGCGATACAGGACGATCTGGTGAAGCAGGTTGACTTCTTCAATGAGATCGGCGACACCATCAAGGCGCAACGCATCAAAGAGCGCGTGGAATACGACATGGAAATGATCAAGGAACTGGGTCATTGCAGTGGTATCGAGAACTATTCGCGCTACTTCGACGGACGCCAGCCGGGCCAGCGCCCTTACTGCCTGCTCGATTTTTTCCCCAAAGACTATCTCATGGTCATTGACGAGAGCCATGTCAGTGTTCCGCAAATCAACGCCATGTTTGGCGGCGACCGTGCCCGCAAACAGAATCTGGTGGAATTTGGTTTCCGGCTCCCGGCCGCTTTCGACAACCGCCCACTCAGGTTCGAGGAGTTCAAGGAGATGATTCACCAAGTAATCTACGTATCGGCCACGCCGGCAGACTACGAGTTGGCCGAAGCCGAAGGCGTGGTGGTGGAACAGCTCATAAGACCTACGGGACTATTGGACCCGGAGATTGAGGTAAGACCGAGCGAGAACCAGATAGACGACCTGTTGGACGAGATTCTCACCCGCATCCATCACAACGAGAGGGTGCTGATTACCACCCTGACCAAACGAATGGCGGAAGAACTGACCGAGTATCTGCTCAACCATGCCATCAGGGCCAACTACATCCACAGCGATGTGGCTACACTGGACAGAGTGAAGATTATGAACGATTTGCGGAGTGGCGTGTACGACGTACTGGTGGGCGTGAACCTGCTGAGAGAGGGTCTGGACCTGCCCGAGGTTTCATTGGTAGCCATCCTCGATGCCGACAAAGAGGGATTCTTGCGGAGCCACCGATCACTCACGCAGACCGTAGGCCGTGCTGCCCGAAACATACACGGCAAAGTCATCATGTATGCGGACACGATTACAGACAGCATGCAGAAGACCATCGACGAGACTGCCCGCCGCAGGAGCATACAGCTCAAGTATAATGCTGACCACCACATCACACCGAGTCCCATCATCAAGGATATCAAGAACCTGATGCCCAACGGCAAGGGCGAAGACAGCACCGCGGCTCCCGAAAGCCCGCGCTACCAGCCCTACATAGAACCGGAGGCTGGTGCTTTTGCCGCCGACCCTATCATCGACCACATGTCAAAGGCACAGCTCGAAAAGAGTATTGCCAACACCACGGCTTTGATGAAAGAGGCAGCCAAGAATCTCGATTTCATCCAAGCTGCCCAGTACCGCGACGAAATTGTCCGGCTACAGAATCAGTTGGCGTTGAAATAATTTTCGTTAAATATTGCATATTGCTTCTTGCATACGCGAGATTTTATTACTTTTGTAAAGTTAATGGAATAAACTATTAGGATTATGAAGAAACTGATGATAGCGATATTCGCTTTGATTCCGCTGTTTGCGACTGCACAAACCGTAAAGACACTCACCCCTGAGGAACAATTAGAGCAAGCTCAAAAACAGTTGGAAGAAGCCCAGAAGGCAGTGGCGACAGCCAAAGCCAACGCTGAGAAAGCCAAGAAAGCAGCCGCTGATGCAAAGGCCAAAGCCGAGGCAGAGGCCAAGGCCAAGGAGATAGCAGCCAAGCAAGCCGCCATTGAGGAACAGATTCGTAAAGCGAAGGAAGAGGCCGCCCGTCTGAATGCAGAGGCAGAGCGCCTGAATGCTGAAGCCGGCAAAGTGGCCGAGACTCCGAAAAAAGAAGCCGAGGCTGCCAAGCCCGTGCCCTCACAGCCTGCCACCAAGGTGACCTATACCAACACGGACGGTTGGACGGCACCTGCCGTTCCGGCTGCCGAGAAACGGGTGGCCAACAACAAGGTGACGAAGACCGAAGACCTGTCTGGCTACATGGCCGGAGCTGTGCCCGTAGCTGACGGGAAAGTGGCATTCAGCCTGGATCTGAACGTTCCCGGCAAGAGCGCACAAGAGATTTACGACATTGCCTATCAGTATCTTGGTGCCCTCACCACGGATGAGAACCAGCGCGAGGATGAGAGCCAGAAAAGCACCATTGCCTTGGTCAATCCCAACTCGCATGTCATAGCGGCACGCATGTGTGAGTGGCTGGTATTCACCCAGAATTTCCTGTCGCTCGACCGATGCAAGTTCAACTACGTACTGATAGCCACCTGTACCGACCAGCAAATCAACCTGACGATGGAGCGCATGAGCTACAACTACGAGGAGCACAGGTCTACCGGTTTCAAGGCTACCGCAGAGAATGTCATCACCGACGAACTGAGCCTGAACAAGTCGAAGACCAAACTCAACAAGATTTACGGCAAGTTCCGCAAGGCCACCATCGACCGCAAGAACCAGATCTTCGCCGGACTCGAAGCTGCCCTGAAATAGTCTTTTATACGCCTTATGATTGTACACGAGAGTATAGACCGCAATCCCGGTGACGACAACCAGCCCAAGCGAGACAAATATCTGAAGATACGCAACGTGCTGAACATCCTTTTTATGCTCATTGCCATTGTGGGAGTGGTCATCTACACTTTCTTCAACCACGACTATGGCATCATCGTCGTCATCGTGTCGATGGCATTCAAGTTTGTTGAATGCAGTCTTAGACTTATCCGCTAATGAAGAAGAGAATCCTCACCTTTGTTTATATAGCCTGTGCATGGATCACCACGACCCATGCACAGGTTGAACGTGACCAATTCAACGAGATCAATGCCGACGGGCAGTTTATCCCTGCCTCTGAACGTCGGCAGAATACCGACAGTCTCGGCAGTGACAAGGAAATACCCAAGGGTATCAAGGTTTGGACCATAGACAAGCGGTTCGGAGACCGCACTTTTGCCGTGCCCGACACCCTGTCGCACATGTTCACCAACACCATTTTCACCACCGGTCTGCGTGGAGAGTACAACACCACAGGCAACCTGGGTGCCCCACGTACCAACAGGATATTCATAGACCGTACCGAGGACGGGCAGTTTATCTTTACCCAGCCCTACGATTTTTTCATCACGCCCGTAGACCAGTTCCATTTCACCAATACGCTCTCGCCGTTCACCAACATCTCGTTCAACACAGCGGGCAGCAGAACAGCGGGAGAGGACCATTTCACCGCCAAGTTTGGCGTAAATGCAGGCAAGCGCATCGGCGTGGGCTTCAAGTTCGACTATATCTATGGCCGCGGCTACTATGCCAACCAGAGTACATCGCATTTCAACTATACCATGTATGGCTCGTATATGGGAGACCGCTATCAGGCACACCTGCTCATGTCTACCAACCACCAGAAAGTGACGGAGAATGGCGGTATCACCAACGACGACTATATCACCCATCCCGAATTGTTCTCTGAGAACTATGCCACAACGGATATTCCTACGGTGTTGAACCAAAACTGGAACCGCAACGACAACCAGCATATCTTTCTCTCCCAGCGCTATAGCGTAGGTTTCAACCGCAAAGTGAAGATGACGGAGGAAGAAATCAAGGCCAAGAAGTTTGCGATGGAGGCCAAAAAAGACCAGGAGAAGCGCGAAGCCAAGGAAAAAGCGGAGCGTGAGGCCAAGAAAAACGGTGAGGATTTTGACGAGAACGATTTTGGCAAGAAGCAGCGCAATGCACCCAAGTTCTCCGGACGTCCTGATAATGCGAAGATTGCCGGAAAGGAACCTGCCGACACGCTGAAAAAGGGCGGCGACCGCATTGCCGTACAAGGCCAGGAGCAGATGGACAGCCTGCTGGCTGCCGACAAGAAACAGGCCGAAGACACCATGTGGCTGAAAAACGAGTACGTGCCCGTGACCAGTTTTATCCATACGCTCGATTTCAACACATACCGACGCATCTACCAGGCTTACCAGACACCTGACTCGTACTACGCCAACAACTATCAGATGGATGCTCCCTTCGGAGGAGACTCTATCTACGACAAGACGCGCCACTACAGCCTGCGCAACACCTTCGCCATCTCCCTGTTGGAGGGTTTCAACAAGTGGGCCAAAGCCGGTGTCAAGGCATTCGTGGCCCATGAGATGCGACACTTTACCCTGCCCGACTCTGTGGGCACCGCTACATGGAACGAGCAGAATATCTACGTAGGCGGACAGTTGACGAAGACTGAGGGCAAGACGCTCCACTACAATGCCTTGGCCGAGTTTGGCGTCACCGGCGAGGATGCGGGTACGCTGAAGATAGACGCAGCAGCCGACCTGAACTTCAAGCTCTTCGGTGATACGGTGACGCTGCAGGCCAGCGGATTCTTCCACCGTACCAAACCCACCTTCTACTACCGTCACTACCACGGCCGCCACTACGTATGGGACAACGACGGGCTGGACAACATCACCCATACCCGTCTGCAGGGCATGCTGAGCTGGGAGAAGACCCGCACCAAGCTCCGCGTGGCCTTCGACGAGATTACCAATTACACGTACTTCGGACTCGCCTACACCATCGGCGAGAACAGTCAGCGTCTCAACAACACCATCAACGTGCGGCAGAGCGACAACGCCATCAGTCTCATCACCGCACAACTGTCACAGGACTTTACGTTGGGGCCACTCAACTGGGAGAATGTCATCACCTACCAGAAATCCACCGACACCGACGCATTGCCCGTGCCCGATATCAACATCTATACCAACCTCTATCTCAAGTTCAAGATAGCCAAGGTACTGAAATGTGATTTGGGTGCGGATGCCCGCTATTTCACCAAGTACTATGCCCCCGATTATGCCCCCGGTCTGGGACAGTTTGCCGTGCAGGAAGGCGAGAGCAAGACAGAAGTAGGCAACTATCCGTTGGTGAATGTCTATGCCAACTTCCACCTGAAGCATACCCGCTTCTTTGTCATGATGAGCCATATCAACGCCGGCAACGGCAGCAAGCAGTATTTCTATACGCCACACTATCCGCTCAACAACCGTATCTTCCGGTTTGGACTGAGTTGGAACTTCTTTAATTGACATGCAACAGACCCCAAACGTCAAGTCGACGGTCAAGACCAACTCGCTACGCGCATGGATACTTGCCGCACGACCTAAAACACTATCAGGCGCAGCCGTACCGGTACTTATCGGTACGGCATTCGCCCTCCACGATGCCGGAAGAGAGTACTTCCAGATCATCCCGGCCATCCTCTGCTTCCTCTTTGCCTTTGTCATGCAGATCGATGCCAACTTTGTGAACGATTATTTCGACTTTAAGCACGGCAACGACGATGCCGCCACCCGATTAGGCCCCAAGCGCGCCTGTGCCGAGGGCTGGATTACGCCACGCAGCATGCGCTTAGCCATTGCCTACACCACCCTCACGGGCTGCCTCATCGGTCTGCCCTTAGCCATCTATGGCGGTCTGGAAATGGTACTGGTCGGACTGGTGTGCGTCCTGTTCTGTTTCCTGTACAGCACACGACTGTCGTATCTCGGATTGGGCGACATGCTCGTACTCGTCTTTTTCGGCATCATCCCCGTAAGCCTCACCTATTATCTCGAACTGCCCATCGCGCTCAGCAAGATTACATCGGGGGTATTCGTCGCCTCCTTGGCCTGTGGACTGGCCATCGACACGCTGCTCGTCGTGAACAACTACCGCGACCGCGACAACGACCTGCGCGACGGCAAGATGACACTGGTCGTGAAAATAGGAGCCCGAAATGCCGAATGGCTGTACTTGGCAGCCGGCTACACAGCAGCCCTGCTCATGCTGACAGCCATCTATCTGCAGACCGGTCACCTCCCCACCGCCATCCCCCTCATCCTCATGGCGGTCTACGCCTTTATCCACACCCTGACCTACCTGCGGATGAAGCGCATACACCAAGGACGAGAACTCAACCAGATACTGGGCGCCACCGCACGCAACATCCTCATCTACGGACTTGTCTGCACGGCCGCCATCCTCATCCCCTAACCCCCTCAATCCGCATGCAACAGCCCAACCTCGACATCATGGAGTTTGTAGAAAGCCAGATTCTGCCCCGCTATGCTGCTTTCGGCAAGAGCCACGGGCTGTCTCACGTACAGCACGTCATCCGCAACAGCATCGAGTTGGCCCGTGTCACAGGTGCCGACGTCAACATGGTGTACATCATCGCTGCCTACCACGACCTGGGCATGAGTGGTCCCCGCGCCATCCACCACATCACGGGCGGCAAGATATTGGCTGCCGACGCCAGACTGAAGAAATGGTTCTCTCCCGAACGCATCAGGATTATGAAAGAGGCGGTGGAGGATCACCGGGCATCGGCCAGCCATCAGCCAAGGTCGCTCTACGGCAAGATAGTGGCCGAGGCCGACCGCGACATCAATACCGACACCGTGTTCAGGCGCGCCATCCAGTTTGGATTGGAGAAATATCCCGAACTGGACAAGGACAAACAGTGGGGACGGTTCCACAAACACATGCTCGAGAAGTATTCGCGAAACGGCTATATCAAACTCTGGATTCCCAATTCGCCCAACCGTAAACGGCTCAACGAAATCCAGGCCATCATTGAGGACACCGACACGCTACGCCAATGGTTCGTCCATATCTATCAGGAGGAACTGGCAGCAGACACTTCGGTCTGATTCATTTTCACCCTAACCACACTTACCCATCCTAAAGACGGCATTTACAAGACCTAAATGCCATCATTAGCCGGCTAAAGGTGGCATTTACGATGCCTAAATGCCGCATTTACGATTTGCATCTGCCGCCTGTGTGACTTTGAGAACTGCCGTTTGGCCAACTGCATCGAACAGAAAGAGTACATCGAATCGATGTCGCTGCGCGATTAACGCATAATCGGTTCATCAGGAATGTATAGATATGATTCCTGATGAACCGATTTTTTATGTTGTGTCTTCATCCATTGGGAAAAGGTGCCCTCACCCTATCCCTATCCCACGGGGCGAGGGAAATCCTGCCATATCCTAATATCCCTTACTGCGCCCACACATCCGATACGCTCACCGCTAAAGCGGCGGGAGCTGGGCGTTTTTCTGTTTTACATAATCGCCAAATGCCTGGTCCACAGCATCGCGTTCGGCCTGTGTCATCGTGCCGAGCGTCTGTATCAACTCTTTGTAATATCCTTTCACTTGCTTACGCATGGCCTTGCGGGTCTCCATCTGCAAGGTGTCTGCGGTGAGACAGGGACTGTAAATGGCATCCAAGCGAGCCTGCAGGGTACGGCGCACGCTCTCGACATCCACCTGTATGGTGCTTGTTGCCGCCGCATCTGTGCCCGCCTGCCGGGTCAGCGTATCAGGAGCCACCGTTTCGGTTTCAGTCACTGCCGCACTTGGAGCATCATCCGGCGCACCATTGCCCCACAGGGCATAGCCACCCATACCTATAACAGCCACTATCAGGATGCCTGCCGCCCACAAGAGCAGCCGTCGGCCTCCACCGGAGCTACCTCCATCGAGCGCTTGCTCCATCGCATCAATGTCTATATAGCGGTCACTGCGCCCCATGCTGCAAGCGCGGTCGATTACGCGGCCAAACACGTCGGCCAAACCCATGTCGCGCATGATCATGCCCAGCGCGTAGATATCGGCACGGGCATCGATGGCTACGGTTTCGTCTTTCTGTTCGGGGGCAAGGTATCGCGAAGAAGCACGTGGAGCCTGAATCTCATCGGCGTAGGCCGGCCACAAATCTATCAGGCGTACCTGATCACCTTGACGGGTGATGATGACATTGGAGGGTTTGAGGTTGCGATGCTGCAGATAGTGTGCATGGATGACACGGAGACCATCCATAATCTGTCGCGCCACGGTCTCCAGTTCGGCAGGAGTGTGCCGCTCGGCAATGTAGGCTGTCAGCGACCGCCCGTCAATATACTCCTCCACGATGCAAGGGCCGTAAGGCGATTCGTCCAAAAGGGCATGGACGGTAGGAAGACAGGGACTATCGATTCGCTTGACAGCCTCATATTCGCGCTTGAGCAACAAGCGGTAAGCCCGTTTGTCTCCATAAGCCGGTTTGAGACACTTCAGGATATAGGTCTTGCCCTCGCAAGCGCACTTGATGATACGGTAAACACCCTTGGCAGGCAACTCTATACATTTGGCAGTGGTAAAATTCGGTGTTGTCATCTTTTTTCTTAATCTTATATACCTTCAACGGCGAGACAAATGTACGAAATGTTTTGGAGAATTTGCCATGTTTTCTTTGATTTCTCTTTAGAATTATGTAATTTTGCATTATGATTCTCTATTTCTCGGGTACAGGCAATTCCAGATGGGCAGCACGCAGACTGGCAGAATCGCTGGAGGAGCGGCTTATCTGTATTCCCGATGTGAAGGACGGCGATGGCTGCTTCGCCCTCGGCGAGGGTGAGCGGTTGGGCTTTGTCATTCCCGTACATGGCTGGCGGCCTCCGCTGCTTGTGCGGCGATTCCTGTCCCGCTGTCAGTTCTCTGCACCTACCCCACCCTACACGTATGTGGTCTTCACGGCCGGCGACAACATTGGGCAAGCGGCAGAACTGTTGGACAAAGACCTGCATGGGTGCGGTCTACAGCTCGATGCGGCGTTTTCGCTCATCATGCCCGAATCGTATGTGGGGCTGCCCTTGATGGATGTGGACACCAAGGAGCGCGAGAACCAGAAGAAGCTGCAGGCTGCAAAAGACTTAGAAGCATTTACAGACGATATCAGGCATTGTCGACGGGGCATCAGCAAGGTGACGAGAGGTCCTCTGCCGTGGTTGTTGAGTGGCCCGGTGGGCGGATTCTTCACCCGCTTCTTGGTTTCGGACAAGCCTTTCCGCGTGGTAAGCGACCGCTGCGTGCAGTGTGGAGTCTGCGCAGCTGTCTGTCCTGTCCATGATATTGACGGCGGCAAGGGAAAAGTGCCGGTATGGAGACACAACGGTGAGTGCATGAGCTGTTTCAGCTGCTATCACCATTGTCCGCACCATGCTATTGAGTATGGTGGACGGACGCGGAAAAAAGGACAATACTATTATAGATGATAAAGATGAAGGGGATAAAAAAAGTTCTTGGCGTATGTGCCATGTTGGCCATCGCCATGCAGGCAATGGGTGCAAAGTCGACACCCATGCCGGTTACCATCACTCAGAGTGACGGTACACGATTGATTGTTTATGGTCATGGAGACGAATATCTGTCATGGCATACGACCTCTGACGGGGTGCTGCTGGTACAAAAAGGCTACGACTATTACATTGCGGCCGTAGATGAAGAGGGAAATCTGACCGCCACTACCCAGTTGGCTCACGAGGCAGGTGTACGCAGCGAAGCAGAAGAAGCGCTGGTGTATGCACAAAATAAGGATGCGTTTTACAACTCATTCGCTTCGCAAAAGCAGCTTGCTGTCCAGCGCAGTATCGGAATCGGTTCCAACTCGCTGGCCTATTTCCCACACACGGGATCGCCGAAGGCATTGGTCGTATTGGTTCAGTTCCAGGATGTCAAATTTGTCAGCACTGACCCTGTGGCTACTTTCGACAACTATCTCAACGGCACAGAGATTGAAATCAACGACATACTGCAGTCGCGCAACCACGGCAGCGTGAAGCAATACTTCCATGACGCAAGTGGTGGCAAATTCG
This sequence comes from Prevotella sp., assembly GCA_051869355.1. Classification (GTDB taxonomy): domain Bacteria; phylum Bacteroidota; class Bacteroidia; order Bacteroidales; family Bacteroidaceae; genus Prevotella. The sequence goes on from JBJEAU010000102.1 coordinate 21,775, forward strand.
CACCACAGTTTGACATCAAAGGTCCGGTGACGGTATCGCAAAATTCTGCCTATTACGGGGCAGATGATCCAGATGACAGTAGCAAGAAAGATTTGAAAATAAGTGAAATGCTCAAAGAAGCATGCGAACAGGCATTGTCTGATATCACTATTTCCGACTACGATGCCAACGGAGACGGAAAGGTGGATTTGGTCTACTTCATCTATGCCGGCTATTCTCAGAGTGTGGCTGGCAATTCCACGGATGACATCTGGCCAAAGTCAAGTGCTGCGTCCTTGTCTATCAACGGTACGAGTCAAGATGTCCGCTATGGTATCAATAACGAACTCAATTATTATCCAGGTAAGGAATTTACAACAAACAAAGATATTACAAAACGCATCAACGGAATAGGTCTTTTCTGCCACGAGTTCTCACATACCATGGGATTACCCGACCTCTATCCCACTGTCGCTTCTGCACAGATAGACGACCAAGCAATGGAATACTGGAGCTTGATGGACGGAGGAGAGTACGTGGACGTTGGCTATACTCCCACGCCCTATACTCCTTGGGAAAAGGAAGTAATGGGTTGGCAGATGCTGACAGCTATCTCTACGCCCCAGTCTTACACCCTCAACGATGGGGAGGCCTGCAAGGTGGAAGGTGCCAATGGCGAGTATGTAATCCTGCACAACATTCAGTTAACCGGATGGGTATCAAAACCTTTAGGACACGGCCTGTTGGTCTACCGCATCGACTATCCTAAGACCTCCGTGAATATTTTGGATAAACCCAACAACACTGCCGGCACACCAGCTGTCACCATCGTTCCTGCAGATGGCAAGTTGTTGACTTTGTATAATGTAAATTCACAAGAAGAATACGACCAGTATGTTGCCAGTCATGCAGGCGACCCGTACCCTGGCACCTCCAACGTGACGGAGATTAATACCATCAAACTCAATAAGAGTACATTGGAACGTATCTTCACCAATATCACAGAGACCGATGGGGTGGTAACGTTTACTTTGGCCAATACAACAGGTATCGAAGAGGCCGCAACCGCCCTGCCCCAACAGGCCGAACGCATCTATACAGTGGACGGACGCTATGTGGGGAAAGATATGGAAACCCTCACCAAGGGTGTGTATATCAGAGGAAACAAGAAATTTGTAGTGAAATAACGGTGCCGCCCCAAAGGCGGCTGACCCTATAACATAGATAATATAATGTGAAAGCGATGAGAAAGACTATCGTAACCATCATTTTGGCCTTGGCCGCCGTGGGCAATCTCTATGCCCAGCACGAGAAAAGGAATCCGTGGGATGTGTTTATCACGCCTAAAGTGGGTGCCAACTACTCCAACTTTGTCAGTCTGGATGGACAATACAAACTGGGTGTTGTCGGAGGTGTGAACATTGAGGTGTTTCTGCTGCCGAAGCTGGCATTCGACACCGAACTATCCTTTGCTCACCAAGGTGCACATGCCTACACCAATCCCCAAACCCAGCAGACTAACGATATGAGGTTGGACTATCTGAATACCGATTACCTTTTCCGCTGGTACCCTTTTAATGGTTTGCGCAATTTCAACATCTTTACGGGTGTCAATTCTGGATACATCATCTCGGCATCGGTCAACGGTGAGAAAGTCAAGAGGGAGGTGAAGAAAGGAACTGTTTCCATCCCTGTGGGACTGGGCTACGACTTCGGCCCCGTGTCTGTGGATGCGAAATTTCAATATGCACTTACCAAGGTGGCGAGAACAGATATTGCCAAAAAGAATTTGGGTGATGCACGGATAATGGCCTTCTGGCTCACCTTAGGCTATAAGATTCAGGTGTTCTAAACCACTTTCAGACAGTCTGTCGCACCCCCTGTCAACTACAGCGCCCCCTAAAGTCATGACAACTTTAGGGGGCGCTGTTCTTATCATTATCTCCCGTTTTATCGGCAGATGATTTCTATCAGTTCATCTGGAGTCACCAGTTGCTGCTCTCCGGTCTCCATATTCTTCAGGGTTACCTTGCCTTCTTTTATCTCATTCTCACCCGTTAAGGCTACGTATGGGATATGCTTGGCATTGGCGTAACTCATCTGCTTCTTCATCTTCGCCGCGTCAGGGAAAATCTCTGTACGGATGCCGTTCTGACGCGCTTTAGCCAAGATGGGGAGACAATAGGCAGTCTCCGTATCACCAAAATTGATAAAAAGCAACTGGGTGGTGTTGAGCGTCTCTTTCGGATAAAGATCCAGCGCATTCAACACGTCATAGATACGGTCTGCTCCAAATGAGATTCCGACACCGCTAAGTCCCGGCATGCCGAAGATACCCGTAAGATTATCGTACCTACCACCGCCTGTGATGCTTCCCATCGGCGTGTCCAAAGCCTTCACCTCGAAGATGGCACCAGTATAATAATTCAAACCACGGGCCAGCGTGAGGTCCAGCTGCATCTCATTCTTCAAACCGATACGCTCCAAGGTCTGCAAGATGAAACGCGTCTCCTCTACACCCTTGACACCGATTTCTGACGCAGCCAGCACTTGCTCAATGGTCTGCAACTTCTCTTCATTGGTGCCTTGCAGACTGATAATGGGCTGCAACTTCTCTATGGCTTCGTCACTGATTCCACTCTGACGCAGTTCCTCATTGACATTGTCAAGTCCAATCTTGTCGAGCTTATCTATTGCTACGGTGATATCGACTATCTTATCGGCCTCGCCGATTACTTCGGCAATGCCTGAGAGGATTTTTCGATTGTTGATCTTTATCTGCACCCGGATGCCAAAGCGACAAAATACTGTGTCTATGATTTGCATCAGCTCCACCTCGTTCAGCAACGAGTCGGAACCAACAACATCCGCATCGCACTGGAAGAACTCACGGTAACGTCCTTTTTGCGGACGGTCTGCCCGCCAGACGGGTTGAATCTGGTAACGCTTGAAAGGAAGCTGCAGCTCATCACGGTGCATGACCACATAACGTGCAAAGGGTACGGTCAGGTCATACCTCAGTCCCTTTTCGCACAATTTCGAGGCCAACCGCAAACTGTTTCGGCCGGTCAGTTCTTCGTCTGACAATTTGCTCAGGTAATCACCCGAGTTCAAAACCTTAAAAAGCAGTTTGTCACCTTCCTCTCCATACTTGCCCATGAGCGTCTGCAATGTCTCCATCGCCGGCGTCTCTATCTGCTGAAAACCATAGAGGGCATAGACTTGCTTGATGGTGTCGAAGATATAGTTGCGCTTGGCCATCTCAATGGGGCCAAAATCTCTCGTACCCTTAGGTATTGACGGTTTCTGTGCCATGACTGTTACTTTCTGATAATCGTTTGGGCACGGTCAGGACCGATGGAGATAATGGTGATCGGTGTCTCCAGGAAATCTTCCAGGAACTTAACATACTGGCTGAATGCCTCTGGGAACTGCTCTTCTGATGTAAATTGTGTCATATCGGTCTTCCAACCCGGGAGTTCCTTGTAGATAGGCTCTACATCATCAATTTCGTAAGGGAAATCGGCAGTTTCGGTACCATCTTTGAGGCGATAGGCCACACAAGCCTTGATGGTATCAAAACCATCGAGCACATCGCTCTTCATCATAATCAGCTCTGTCACGCCATTCACCATCACCGAGTACTTCAGCTGTACCAAATCAATCCAGCCGCAACGGCGCTCACGTCCGGTCACGGCACCATACTCATGGCCAATCTGACGGATGGTATCACCTGTCTCGTCAAACAACTCTGTAGGGAACGGACCGCTGCCCACACGGGTACAGTATGCCTTCATGATACCAAACACGCGACCGATACGGTTGGGACCGATACCCAAACCCGTACAGGCTCCCGCACAGACCGTATTGGAAGATGTAACAAACGGATAGCTTCCAAAATCCACGTCGAGCATGGTTCCCTGAGCGCCCTCGCACAAGATGCTCTCGCCACTGCGCAGGATACGGTTGATTTCAATCTCGCTGTCAACCATCTGGAAACCTTTCAGATACTCGATGCCTTGGAGCCATTTGGCCTCTACTTCCTCAAAGCCCTCAAAATCTGTCCATCCCATCGAGGCCAGCATCTTCATGTGGCGGTCTTTGTGGGCGGCATATTTCTCCTCGAAACGATCCAGAATGTCTCCGACACGCAAGCCGTTGCGAGAAATCTTGTCTGTGTAAGTAGGGCCGATGCCCTTGCCGGTGGTGCCAACCTTGTTCTTGCCCTTCGCAGCCTCGTAAGCCCTATCGAGTATGCGGTGCGTCGGCATGATGAGGTGTGCCTTCTTCGAGATATGCAGACGCGACTTCAAGTCATGCCCAGTCTCTTCCAGATGCTGTGCCTCGTCCATAAAAAGGTCGGGAGCAAGCACTACACCGTTGCCTATAATATTGATTTTTCCACCTTGGAAGATTCCCGAGGGAATGGAACGCAGTACGTATTTCTGCCCTTCAAATTCCAAGGTATGGCCAGCATTGGGGCCACCTTGAAAACGAGCTATCACATCGTAATGTGGCGTGAGCACGTCAACCACTTTACCTTTTCCTTCATCGCCCCATTGGAGTCCCAACAAGACATCGACTTTTCCTGTGTTCATATTTACTTGTTCTTTTTGGTTTTTTCTTTCATCTTCTGGCTCTTCTTGCGGGTCAGTTTTGCCTGACATGCACTACATATACCATAAATGTATAGCGAGTAACCGTCTTTTCTGAACCGGTGTAGCTTCATCGTGTCCATGACGCGAATCAGCTCTGGTGCCTCTATCTCCAACACTTTTCCGCACACCGTGCATATCTGGTGCACATGGTTGCCATTGCAGTAACAGGCCTCGTACTTGGTGCCGTCTGTCAAGCGGTGCCTGATGACGAGCCTCAACTCCAAGAAGAGGCGGATTGTATTGTAGAGTGTCGCCCTGCTTACCCTAAAATTGCGCGCTTCGAGCAAAGCGCCCAACTGTTCGAGTGAAAAGTGTCCCTGCAGGCTATAGACAGCATCCAGAATGGCGTAACGCTCTGGGGTCTTACGATGATTGCAAACCGCAAGATAGTTGTCCAGCACGCCTTTTACCCGCTCTTTGATGTTATCTGTCATCCTTTAACACTCCAACATTGATTGTACAAAGATACTACTTTTTATTCAGACCGTCTTACAGAATGAATAAAAAAAACTAAATATCTGCCAGTCCGGCCGATTTCACCGCCTTGCGGGCGATGATTTCGTACATTTCTCCCATATCGGCAAAGCGGATGATACAGTTATAGGCCGCATGCCTTACCCCTATGTGTTCGCTCTGCAAAGCAACCACCGCCTGATCCAGAAACTCGTTGATACCGAGCTCGTTGGGTTCCATCTTGCGCATAAACAAGCGACCCAGAATCTGGTAGGCGGCAATCTGCTCCAACACCTTATCCGACGCCATCCACCGATAGGCCAAGACTGGGGCAAAATCAAGATATTGGTACAGGTTGAGTGCTGCCATCTCTGCCATTTCCTGCGTCTGAGTCTGCTCCATCCATATATCCACAACCTCCGGAAGCATCTCAGCCGGAGGCATGATGAGGGTGGCCAGAATCTTGCACTCCCTGATATCCTCTTTCCAAAGCTCGATGGCCAGTTCATAGTCCTTGCCATACGTATCGGCCATGCGCTTCAAGGCAGGAAATGCTACACCCCAGTTGATCTTATAGGCCGTACCCTTGTCGCGCATCGACTGCGACACGGGTCCGTTCATCATCGACCGGAACGAGCGCTTGATTTCCTTCAGCCGCTCATGTGTTTCTTCTTTCATAACAGTCCAAACTCTTTAGAATAACGTAACATCTGCTCGGCATAGCCCTCTGTATAGTCTACCTCCACATCGGCAATAGAGCCGTCGGGAGCATAGACCGGTTTCAGGACAGGATTGATAAAACCCTTATAGGGAGCAATGTCCAACCGGCGATAACGCTCCAGCACCTCCTGATGCAGTTCGCCATCCACCGCCACCGCATAGCGCTCTACCAGATCACGCGCCGCCACATAGTCTCCCTCACTCTTGATACGCTGCACCTCGTAGAGCAACTGGCCAAACAGGGTACGCAACGCCTCATAGTCCGAAATCTCCAGATAGGTCTTGCCTTCGTTTTGCACCAGACGCATCGCACCGTCTGCCCGTTCACAAACCCAGCGGGCTATCAACGCCCGATTGCGCATGTGGGCCTCTTCGATACAGTTGCCGGGCTGTATTCTTACCAGTTGCGTTAGCAATCCATTCATCAGATAGGTATAGTAATGCGCCTGGTAGGCTTTGCCATCGGGCACCAGTCCGAGTTCCACCAACTTGTCATCGGCCAAGTAATACAGGCCGAAGAGGTCGGCACGCGCCTCCTCGATAGTATTGCCGTATGCCTTGAGCGCATCAGCATCCACACCCGGCAACAGTTGACCACTGCCATGTCCCAGACACTCATGCAGATCCGTATGCAGATCGTCGCACAAGTCGCCGTAGCGCTCTATCATGGCGCGCGTCTGCCCATCTATCACAAACTCATCCAAAAATCCATTTCCGTGTGCCACCTTATTGTAAGCTTCCGTCAGATTGCCTATCGTCACGCTTTTCGACCCATACATTGCCCTGATCCACTCAGCATTGGGCAGATTGATGCCTATGGCTGTCGACGGATACTCGTCACCACCCAGCATAGCCGCACAAACCACATGGGCCGTGACTCCCGTCACCTGTTTTTTACGATACTGGGGAGGTATGGGGGCATGGTCTTCAAACCATTGCGCATTGCGACTGATGGTCTGAGTGCGACGGGTAGCCTCCATGTCCTTGTATTCCACAATTCCTTCCCACGATGCCTTCATCCCGAGCGGGTCGCCATACACCTCTATAAACCCATTGATGAAGTCGACCTGTCCCTCCTGCTCCTTCAGCCACTCGATCGAATACTCGTCAAACAGTTTCAGGTCTCCTGTGCGGTAATAGGCGATGAGCAGGGAAATGACATGGCGCTGGCAGTCGTTCTCGGCCACCTCTTGGGCCAGTTCCAACCAGTGGATAATCTCACGGATGGCAGCTCCGTACAGTCCGACGGCACGATACACCTCCTCTACGAGTTCCCCATCGCGTTTGACCAACCGCGAATTGAGCCCGAAAGAGGGCGGCGTATCGGTATGGGCATCCCGCTTCTTGTCCTCGTAGTATCGCTCCACCTCAGGCTGGGTCACCTCCTCGTAATAATTGCATGCCGAGGTCTGTATCAAGTCGGCTCCGGCTGCCTTGTTTACCCGTTTGGGCAACACGGCGGGATCGAATATGACGGGGAACACCTCCTTGCAAAAATCTTCTACGCTCTCACCCTCGCGCAGTGGCAGCAGTGCAGGGTCGAGTTGGGCCATCCGTTCACGCAGGAATGGTTCCGAAAACCCAGGCACCAACTTTTCCATGCCATAATGGTGATAGATACCATTCGAGAACCACACCCGCTTGAGATAAACTTCCAGCGCAGCAAACTGGTCGCTGCCGCGGTCGCCACGGTAGTGGCACCAAACAGCCTCCAACAGTTTGCGGATGCGGAGATTGTATTTGCCGAACTGGTCGAAAGTGATGTCGCGTCCTGCCAATGTGGCCTGCGACAGATAATAGATATAGGCTTTCTGACGCGCAGAAAGCCGCTCAAAACCATTCAGACGATAACGCAGCAGCTGCAAATCCGCAAAACGCTCGTCCGAATAACTGAAATTGTCGTTCATCGTGCCTATCCTACTCCTCACCTTTTACTTTAGACTTGTTCTTGGTACCGGGCTTGCGGCCACGCCGCTTCGGTTTCTCCTGCAAAGAAGGATATTGCGACAGATGCCGAATCCTGTAATCGCGGGGCGTACAACCATTGATTTTGAAGAAAGACGCATAAAACGACTGACGGTTGGAGAAACCCACCATATCCGAAATCTCCTCCATATTCAAGTCCACATAGCGCCTGTCCACGAGCAGACCCATCGCCTCCTCTATCCTGTATTTGTTGATAAAAGAGGTATAGTTCATGTGGAATCGTACATTCACCACTGCCGATATGTAACGGGTGTTGGTGCCTAATTCCTCAGCCAAGTCACGGGCAGAGTAGTTTTTGTCCTTATATTTTTTTCGTATGAGGATTACTTCCAATATCTTTTCCTTCAGTTCGTCCATTAACCGAGGGCTTACCAACGTCCGATAAGCCGCATCCTTATCTTTTTTTTCCGTAATGTTGTATTTCGACATACCTGATAGTTTTGTTAAAAAACCAATAGTTCCTCCCTATTGAACTGCAAACTTAAAAAATATTTCTGATAATATCCTATTTTTCAACAACTTTTTTTGTTTTTGTTCGTATCTTTGCCGAAGATAGGCGGCACCTCAGCAACACAGAGCAAGCTCTATTGCGCTCGGTTGGCACTATTCTTGTAAAAAAAATCGACAATGAATGCATTTAACATATTAAAGAAATATTTCGGCTACGACACATTCCGCCCGTTGCAGCAGGAAATCATCGAAGAAGTGACCCAAGGACACGACTGCATGGTACTGATGCCCACCGGGGGCGGCAAGAGCCTCTGTTACCAAGTGCCCGCGCTGCTTATGCAGGGCACTGCCATTGTGGTCTCGCCCCTCATCAGCCTTATGCACGACCAGGTAGAGGCGCTCAAGGCCAACGGCATACCTGCTGCCGCACTCAATAGCGGCAACGATGCCACCGAAGACACGCTCATCCGCCGCCGCTGTATGGCCGGGGAATTAAAAATCATTTACCTGTCTCCCGAAAAGCTGATGTCAGAAATTCCTTACCTTCTAAGCAGCATCAAGATCAGTCTTTTCGCCATAGACGAGGCACACTGTATCAGTCAGTGGGGGCACGATTTCAGACCCGAATATGCCCAACTCGGCACCATCAGGGAGCATTTTCCCGACATTCCCGTCATGGCGCTGACCGCCACTGCCGACAAGATTACCCGCGAGGACATCAGCCAGCAACTACACCTGTCGGGCAAGACCTTCATCTCGTCATTTGACCGGCCCAACCTGTCGCTCAATGTCTACAGGGAGTCGACCAAGGCCGAAAAGATGAAGCGTATCACCGCCTATATACGTTCCCACCCCGACGATGCGGGCATCGTCTACTGTCTCAGCCGCAAGACCACCGAGTCTGTGGCCCGGGACTTGCAGCGGGCAGGCATCCAGGCTGCATCCTACCATGCCGGCATGGCCTCAGACGAGCGCCGCAGGGTGCAGGAAGACTTCAAGACAGACCGCATACAGGTGGTTTGTGCCACCATTGCCTTCGGTATGGGTATCGACAAGGGCAATATACGCTGGATCTTCCATTACAACTTGCCCAAAAGTATCGAGAGTTTCTACCAAGAGATTGGACGAGCCGGCCGCGACGGCGCACCGGCCGACACGTTTCTCTTCTACTCGATTGCCGACATCATCCAGCTCAAGAGTTTTATCGACGAGAGCGGCCAAAAAGAGGTCAACATGGCCAAACTGCAACGCATGCAGGAGTATGCCGAGAGCAGCGTGTGCCGTAGGCGCATCTTGCTCAACTATTTCGGCGAAGAGACGGGGCACGATTGTGGCAACTGCGATGTATGCAGCCATCCGCCACGCCGCATAGACGGCACCCTCATCGTACAGAAAGCTCTGAGTGCCCTCATGCGTACACAACAAGAGATTCGCACAGGTACCACCATCGAGATACTGAGGGGCATCAGTTCGCCGACCGTTATCAAACATGGCTATGACAAACTCAAGACTTTTGGTGTAGGGCGCGACATCAGTGTGGCCGAGTGGCACGAATATCTGCTGCAGATGCTGCATCTGGGTTATATTGAGATAGCCTACAACCAAGGCAACACGCTGAAAGTGACACAGATAGGGGCCGATGTGCTATACGGAAGGGCCACCGCCCAACTGGTGGCTGTCACTCGCCCAGAGCGCCCTGTAGCCAAGCGAGTGGCAGTACCCAAGCGCGAATCCGCACCCACTACAGGCCGGGCGCAAGTCATGTTTCCGGAGGCGAGGCTGTCGAAGGTGGAAGACAACCGCTTGTTTGAGCATCTGCGCAAGCTGCGTAAGCAACTGGCCGACGCCCAAGGGTTGGCTGCCTATCTCGTACTCTCAGACAAGACCCTGCATGCCCTGGCCACAGAAATGCCCACCACCATTGAGGCCTTTGGCAACATTCCCGGAATTGGCGAATTCAAACAGAAAAAATATGGTGAAACCCTCACCCAAGCCATCCGCCGCTATCTGGAACAGCACTGATGGTTTGCCCATCACAGTCACTTGTCACGGCTAAAGGCCACCTTTACGGCGCTAATCATGGCATTTAGCCCACCTAAATGCCATGTTTAGCTTTTGTATATATCAAGAAGGGTGAAGCTATTGGGTAAAAATCCACTCACTTGGCAGGACAAAGGCGGACGATACGGATGCCAACCTGAGAGGGATGCTTGCTCATATAGGTGCGGAGCGTCATGGGCTCTTCCACCACCTTGCCGTGTATCTGCGAGGCATTGAGCAGATGCAAGCCGTCTTTGTGCCAGACCGCGATACCGACATGCGAGGTGTCGAGCCCTGCCTTATTAGTAAGGATGGCAATGATGTCGCCACTATGGATAGTCTGGCGATAAAGGGCCGTATTGGCGATTTCGCGCTTGGGAATGTAAGGATAGCGCTTGCCATTGATGGCTTGCTCTGCCACGGCAATCTCCTGCACCCACTCGGGGTGGGCGACGAGCATGGGATAGCGGTCTGCATGACGGGTCATGTAGCCCACGGCCACTTGCTGCACGGCCGTAAATGGCGGATTGGGGGCAGATATCTCTTTCACCAAGCCCTTGGCGGTATTGTCGGCTATCCACGAGGTAAAATAATGGAGCCTCCGAGGATAGGAAATCTCCCCCCGCTCATAGCGAAGCGCCTGCAACTGTCGGCAATAATGGGCAAAACTGCGCTCTCCCCTACGCGCACAGAGCGTGAGTGCCGTCACGGTCTCCACGTAAGTGGTACAATCGAGCTGCCTAAGGTTGACCACCAGCCGCTCGGTATCATTGTGCTCCAACGTCTGCGCCACGTAGGGAACTCCCCGAAGCTGCCGCGCAAAATAGATCATGAGATTGGTACCGCGTTTCAGGCCAGCTGCCTTGCCCAACAGTTGTTCCACTCGTGCGCTGTCTGCCTGCTGATAGTCTACATCTGCTATGGTCTGCGCTCCAGTCTGCATGACGAGCAGGAAGCTAAGAATAAAGGATAAGAGTGTTTTCATCGTTTGTCAAAGTTGAAACCGATATAAATGTTGACACTACCAAAGAAGTTGTTGGTAGAGAACTGACTCTTATGGTAATTGTAGGAATGGAAAATGGTGTTGGCACCTACATACCACTTGGTATTGTTCCATACGATGCCAAACCGCCCTACTCCATCCAGATTGAAATGGTCGAGCGAGAAATCGCGGAAAGAGAAGGAACGGCCCTCGCCGTCACCCGAATTGTGCTTGTAGGCAAGAGCCACCGAGAGAGAGGCATCAAACAGCCAATTGTAGGCAAACACCCAGTTGTAGGCATAGCCGCCTGACAGCGAGAAGTCGGTATATTTCACTTTTCCATATTGCTCTTCGGCCGCTGCGGTATGCTCCACCTCGCCTTTGCCCAATCTTTCCTGTACGATCTTTTCCAATTTGGCCCAGTCCATATTGAGACTGTGATGGGTATAGCCGATGCCGGCCAGGAAAGAGCCTGCGCTACGACGCTGCACGGTGCTCTGACTGTAGGCGGCAGGGTAAGAAAACTTGCGATGATTGAAGATGTAGTACAGGTTGAAACCTTTGATGCTGGCACTGATTCCATCGAAGGGAACATCCTTGATGACCGAGGCATCGGTACCGTCGTCGAGGGTGATGCTGCGTATCTTGTAGTCGTCGCCTGTCTTGCGATAAAACAGGTCTACGCCTATCTGGTTGCTGTAAAGACTGAGGTTGAGGTCTTGCTTGCTCTCACCACCCAAATGGGAGAAGTCGACGGTGTAGCCGAGGAAAATCCAGCGCCAGCCAAAATAAGGACCAAGCTTGATACTGGGGTTGGGAGAAAACACGACATCGCGCCCCGTGCTGCGATTGCTGAGCCGGTACACCTCGTAGGTATTGGTGTTTTGCAGCATGGCTGTGAAGTTGTAATGCTGTGGCTCCACATAGTTGGTGTCTACCCTGCTGAACTCCTTGACAAACTCGTACAATACCCGCACAATTCCCTTTTTGCGGGGGATAGAGTCATCAGCTGTCACCGCCGGGCAACACAGAGACCCCAACAGAAGTATCAGCAATAGTTTCTTCACACGTCGTTGCTACATTTTACCCAGTATGCGGTCCATCACCCAGTTGGTGGGGGTGGCGCTCACGCTAGTACACGTACACACACTGGTGCCTTGCAGGTCCTCTATCACGTTGCGTATGATGGGCAACTGCACGTAGGGCGGATTGGGGACCACAATGCTGGTGGTGCCCTCGCTGGTTACCAAGCGTATGGGATGGTAATTGAACACGGAGAAGGCCAACATGCCTTTCTCTCCGATAATCTCGATGCTGTCTTCCTTGGCACTCTCATGCCCCACAAAGCACCACGACCCACTGCCGACCAACCCATTCTCAAACCGGAAACAAGCACTGATGGTGTCTTCGGCCTCATAGAGATGAGCCCGGTTGGCACAATAGCCGTGCGCCTTGACGATGATGCCGAAGATATCTTGCAACAAGTCGAGCTGATGCGGCGCAAGGTCATAGAAATAACCGCCTCCTGAGATGTCGGGCTGAAGACGCCATGGCAGACTCTGCTGAGAACCATAATCGAGTTCGCGCGGAGGTACCGAAAAACGTATCTGTACATTGGTCACCGTGCCGATGGTACCGGCATGCACAATCTCTTTCACCTTCTGGAAATAAGGGAGATACCGCCGATAATACGCTACGTAACAGGGAACTCCCGTCTGCTCGCTGATACGGTTTACCCGCACGCAATCTTCATAACTGGCAGCAAGCGGTTTTTCCACGTAGACGGGTTTGCCGGCACGCATGGCCATGATGGCAAACGTGGCATGGCTCGACGGAGGGGTGGCTATATAGACCGCATTCACGTCTGGATCGTCTATGAGCTCCTGGGCGTCGGTGTACCACTTGCGTATATGATGGCGCTCGGCATACAGACGGGCCTTGGCCTCACTTCGGCTCATGACAGCTTCCACATGCGAACCCTCAACCTCGGAGAAAGCGGGGCCAGACTTCTTCTCTGTCACCTCGCCACAACCTATGAATCCCCAACTGATTGTCTTCATTTCACCTTATAATATATATACGGGTATCTCTTTGGCAACAAAGATACAAAAAAACCGCTACAACACGACCAAAACCGCATGTTTTTTTACGTACCTATTCCCTTTTTGCAATGGTTACAATCATCATACCAGCGTACCGTTTGCAACAGGAAAATGTAAAAAAAGTGATTCATTTCTTTTCATTCGCGCCTAATTTACACTAACTTTGCAGTCATATAAACCACTGCAAGCGTATGACAATACTACATATCAAGAACATGGTTTGCCCCCGCTGTGTGATGGCAGTAAAAGAGATACTGGACAGCTTTGGATTTGCTGTACAGCAAGTGACATTAGGCACAGCCATGATAGCCGACACACTCTCAAATGAGGAGAAAGAGGCTGTGGCAGACCGATTGCACACAATGGGATTCGAACTGATAGCCGATCCGCGCCTCACGCTGGTAGAAAACATCCGCACGGCCACCATTGCATGGGCAAGGATGCCCGGAGCGCGTCCCAAACTGTCGATCTTTCTACAAAACAAGCTACTGAAAGATTACAGCACAATGAGTAAGGCTTTCAGAGAAAACAAAGGCATGACCATCGAGCGTTATGGCATCCTGCAACGCATAGAACGGGTTAAGGAACTGCTATGTTACAGCGAGTTGAGCACCAGCGAGATAGCTTGGGAAACGGGCTATAGCAGTCCGGCACATCTCAGTACCCAGTTCAAACAGATTACCGGCATGTCACCTTCGCAATACAGGGAATCTGCCGAGGAGCACCCGGCAGCCGACAGACGTTTTTTGGACGAGATATAAGTCTTATCCCAAATTATATAACCCAAATCCACACATTTTCACGACTTTTGCCACGTCATAAAAGAAATTAAGATTACCCACATGAGCCCCATTATCCGTAAAATAGTCTGCACCATGGTCACGGCCATTGTATGCCACACGGCCTCGGCGCAGACAGACACCATCTATAAGGAGCACAAACTGCAGGGCATTGAGGTGAAAGCCACCAATGGCATCAAATCCAAGAATCGTGTCGGCAACACGGAAATCATCGGACAGGCCCAACTGTTTCGGGCAGCATGCTGCAATTTGGGCGAATCGTTTACCGCCAATCCCTCGGTAGACGTGAGTTACAGCGATGCTGCCACCGGGGCGCGACAGATCAAACTCTTGGGCCTGAGCGGCACTTACGTGCAGATGCTCACCGAAAACATTCCCAACCTCAGAGGGGCAGGCATCCCCTACTCGTTGGGGTATGTGCCGGGGCCATGGATGCAGTCGATACAGGTAAGCAAAGGCGCGGCAAGCGTGAAAAACGGCTATGAGAGCATTACCGGGCAGATAGACATAGAGTATCTGAAGCCTCAAGGGACAGACGGGATAAGAGGAAACGCCTATCTGGACTCCAACCTAAAACAGGAGGCCAATCTCGACGGGAGCATCCATCTCAACGACCGGCTCTCGGGCAGCCTGCTGCTGCATGGGGAGAACCGGCAGCGCGACCACGACGGCAATGGCGACGGTTTCATGGACATGCCCCGACAGAAACAATACAATGTGATGAACCGTTGGGCCTACGTGAGTAGCGGTCTTATCAGTCAGTTGGCCATCCGCCTGCTCGGCGACCAGCGGTCAAGCGGCATGAGCAGCCATGCCGCCAATCACGACATGCGCCGATACGGGGTGGATGTCAATACGCACCGATACGAGGCCCAATGGAAAAATGCGCTCATGCTGCAGGGCCGGCCGGGCACCAGCATAGCGCTCATGCTGCACGGCTCGTGGCATGATGCCCACTATACCTTTGGCGATACGCGCTATGATGTCACCCAGAAAAACGGCTATGCCCAACTGATGTACGAGACCGATTTCGACGATCACCATAATCTGGCCGTAGGAACAAGCCTCAACCACGACTACTATGACGAGTCGACTTCCGGGGCCGTATTCGCGGCACCCTATCCTGCTGCCGGCAGTCACAGCGAGAGCACCATAGGGGCATACGCGCAGTACACCAACAAGCTCGGCGAGCAGCTCACCGTGATGCCCGGCTTGCGCTATGACCACTCCACGCTGTACGGCGGCTTTGTCACACCACGCCTGCATGTCAAATACACGCCCGTCAGCCTCCTTACACTCCGAGCATCGGTCGGCAAGGGGTACCGATCGCCTCATGCGCTGGCCGAGAACACGCCGCTGCTGGCCAGCGGACGCACTTGCATCGTCGCAAACGACCTGAAACAAGAGACCGCTTGGAACATGGGACTCTCCACGGCACTCAACCTGCCCGTAGGCAGCAAGACGCTCGAGGTGAACGCCGAATATTACTACACCCGATTCGGCAACCAGCTGGTCATCAACTTCGATGGAGCCCGTGGCGATCACACCCTCTTTTTTGACAATCTGCATGGGCGCAGCTACAGCCACACCTTGCAGGTGGATGCCACCTATCCGCTCATAGAAGGACTGTCGGCTACTGCTGCCTGGCGCTACAACGATGCACGCACCACCTATGACGGCCAACTGCGGCAGCGCCCGCTCACCTCGCTATACAAGGGTCTGCTCACCCTGTCGTACAAGACTCCTACCGCCCTGTGGCAGTTTGATGTAACAGGACAGCTCAACGGCAAAGGAAAGTTGTATGACAACTCGGATTACCCTGCCTACGGCCAACTCCAAGCCCAGGTTACGCGAGAGTTTCGACACTTCAGTGTCTATCTCGGCGGCGAAAACCTGACCAACTATCGCATTGCCTGTCCCATTGTGGGTGCTGAAAATCCGTGGCAGCCCTCGTTTGATGCCACACAGATATGGGGACCCACTGAGGGCGCAATGGTTTACATGGGCATAAGAATCAAATTTGAAACCCTATAAAAACAAAAAGAACCGTATGAAAAAGTATGTATGTATGGCCCTGATGGCACTGGCCACCACGGGCGTAGCCGCCAAAGACGGCAACAAGGCCAAGAACGATACCCTGCTCCTCACCACTACCCCACAGATGCACTGTGCCGGATGCGAGAACAAGATTAAGGAAAACATCCGTTTCGTCAAGGGTGTCAAGAAGATAGAGACCTCGGTGCCCCAGCAGACCGTCACCATCGTCTACGACAGTCGCAAGGCGACAATGGCCGACTTCACCACCGCTTTCAGCAAGATAGGCTATGAGATAAAGCCCAAAGGCGGTTGCTGCTGCCGATAACACGCCGCGCCATCCCATTCTGTAACAATCGGATGGCGATGGCTCCCTTCCCCTTTTATCCAGCCACTCCCCCATGTGGCGAGTGGCAACTATGCCCCCATCCCCCCTGCCCATCGGCGAGGGGGTGTAAGTGGTGTTTATCGTCCACCCATAGTCCAAAAGAGGGCTTCCCCCACAACCCCTTCCACGGTCATCGAAGAGACAATCGGACATTGTCCCAAAAGCTATATGCCACATATACGACCCCTAAATGCCATGTTTAGCGCGCTAATCATGGCATTTACGATTGGCAATTGCACTTTTTTCAAAAATTGGCTGCGTTAACTTCGTTGAATCTCGGCTGCGCCCAGCATAGCATTCAATCGAGCTTGATGCTCTGCTCTCACTGGCAGGAGATTATAGATTAACACTTAAGCAAGTTTATTGATTCTCTCTTGTCTTGCACAATTTTTCTCCCCAAATCCTTGCACAACTCAAATAAAATCCGTACCTTCGCACCGTCAGTCCTCGCCAAGCCTCTTAACAATGCTCAAATCGTGCGAGGCGTTT
>JBJEAU010000103.1:0-3606 GCA_051869355.1 Prevotella sp.
TTTACTTCTTCCCTATTTTCAGAGTCTCACCTTCCAATGACGCGGAGAAACTCTCAAAACTATTCAGAAGGTCGATGGCACGGCGGAGCGACTCGTCGCGGCGGCAGAAGAAGCGGAGCTTGAAGTCCTGTAGGGTCTTGTCGGTAAACTCCACATTCACGTTGTACCAACGACCTATTGCCAAAGCCACATCCAAGAGCCTTGCATCGTCGAAATAGATGTATCCGTTGCGCCAATATTCATATCCATCCATATCCTCCGCAGCCACCTTAATGTCAGAGGAAGCGGTAATTGTAGCCCCCTGTCCGGGTACAAGGCGTACAGGACTGTCTGATGAGTTGGATTTTACTTCAACACTGCCGTTGATTAATGCTATGTGACTCGAAGAGGCATCATAGCAACTGACGTTCAGTTCGGTGCCCAACACGCGAGCCTCGGCATTATCGGTAGAGATGACAAACGGATGGGCGGCATCCTTGACCACCTTGAAATATGCCTCACCATACAGATAGACGTTGCGTTCATCACCTATAAACCGCGAAGGATAGGTAAGGCGGCTGCCGGCATACATCCACACCTGCGTACCATCGGCAAGGACAAGGGTATAGCTCTTGCCTACAGGAATGCTAATGGTATGTCTGTCGGTGGGCACATCATCGGTCTCATAGCCCAAGGCGCGCATCACCTTGCTGCGCTGTGACGACTGCACAGCTGCGAGAGAGATGTCCAGAGAGTCGCCCTTGACAGCAATCTGCCTGTCGCCGGCAGTTATCACCACACTTTCGGGAGTGTCGGCAATACGGGTATAAGCATAAGAGGGATTGGTATCCGCACTTGGGACACGCAACCTGATGGCAAAGAAGAGAAGCAGCAAGGCTGCAACACCTGACACAGCATATACTAACACACGCATACGCGAAAACCTTACGCCGACGCGAACACCAAGACGGGAAGCTGTAGCATCCCACTCCTTGTCCACATCGACAGGCATTTCAACGCCTTGCCGCTTCATCTTGTCAGCAGCTTCTGCAACCAGCTGGGCCAGCTCCTCGTCGCTTGGCTCATATCCTGCATCGAGCGTCTCAATCATCTTGTCAAGTTTGTCGTCTTCTATTGACATACCTAATCTTATTTATTATATAATCGTAATCGCTTTACAAAGAAGCACCCATGCGTGGGAATAATTTATCCATTTTAACCATTTTATGGATTTTTTCCAGTCAACCATCCAGTCGCCAGCGGCTTCTAAACCTCAGCATAGCCTTGGCCACATGTTTCTTCACTGCACTAAGACTGATGCCTAACTGCTCAGCCACATCGGCATATCGCTTGTTTTCAAGAAAACACAACTGCACGACAGTTCGGGTTTGAGGCGTCAATTCTGCCATTACCTCGTCAAAGAGTTGACATTTCCTGACATCGTCCTCGCAGTCATACCCCACATCTATCATAACAGCCATGTTCATCCTGCGATAGAAATCGGCATAACGGTTACGGGCAGTCTCCTTACGTATATAGTCCACACAGCGGTTGTGTACCATGCGATGGAAAAAAGCCAACCGCTTCTCGGGTGGGGTTTCCTCACGCTTCCTCCACACAATCTCGAAAGAGTCACTGATTATATCACGGCACAATTCCTCATCCTTAACCATACGCAGGGCATAATAGTAAAGGCTCTCATAATTGTCCTTGTACAACCGTTCAAACTCTCTCTCAAATGTCATAACTACAAAAGTAGATAAAAAAACTGAAACCACAAGGAAAAAATGGGAAAAACACTTACTTGCAGGAGAATGCACAACCCTTACGGTTATTTCCATTCCTTCTCCCATTCCATTTCCTTGGGAATAAACTATTAAAAATTAGAAAGCCGATGCTCCATTCCAAGGGCATCGGCTTTCTTTGTAAGGTGTTAATCTACAATCAGGTTCTCACCCGTCATATCGGCAGGCTGTTCCAATCCCATGATGTGCAGGATAGAGGGAGCGACATCGGCCAAGCGGCCATCCTTGACGGTAGCCGAATTGTTGTCGGTCACATAGATAAACGGCACGGGGTTGAGTGAGTGTGCGGTGTTGGGAGAACCGTCTTCGTTGACCGCATTGTCGGCATTGCCGTGGTCGGCGATGATGATGGCCTCGTAGTCGTTGGCCTTGGCAGCCTCGATCACGTCGCGCACGCAGCAGTCTACCGCATGCACGGCCTTGGCAATGGCATTGTAGACGCCCGTGTGGCCCACCATGTCGCCATTGGCAAAGTTGACCACGATAAAGTCGTACTCCTGAGTACCGATGGCAGCCACCAGCTTGTCCTTCACCTCGTAGGCGCTCATCTCGGGCTTCAGGTCGTACGTGGCAACCTTGGGTGACGGTACCAAGATACGGTCCTCGCCCTCATAGGGTGCCTCGCGTCCGCCGTTGAAGAAGAATGTCACGTGTGCGTACTTCTCTGTCTCGGCGGTATGCAGCTGGCGCTTGCCCTGATGGCTGAGGTACTCGCCCAACGTGTTCTCCACATTCTCCTTGGGGAAGAGGATGTTCACGCCCTTGAAGTTGGCATCGTACGGAGTCATGCAGTAATACTGCAGTCCGGGAATCGTATGCATGCCCTCTTCCGGCATATCCTGCTGTGTGAGCACCTGTGTGAGCTCCTTGGCACGGTCGTTGCGGAAATTGATGAAGATCACTACATCGCCCTCGGTGATGGTGCCGTCGACAGAAGCATTGTGGATAGGCTTGATAAACTCGTCTGTCACGCCCTCGGCATAACTCTCCTCCATGGCCTTCACCATGTCGGTAGCCTGCTTGCCCTTGCCCTCAACGAGCAGGTCGTAAGCCTCCTTCACGCGGTTCCAGCGCTTGTCGCGGTCCATCGCATAGAATCGGCCCACGATGCTGGCAATGGCGGCTCCATTGGCAGCGCACACGTCGGTGAGCTGCTGGATGAAGCCCACACCGCTCTTGGGGTCGGTATCGCGGCCATCCATGAAGCAGTGTACGAAAGTCTTGTCCAGTCCGTACTCCTTGCCCACCTCGACAAGTTTGAACAGGTGGTCGAGTGAAGAGTGTACACCGCCATCAGAGGTAAGACCCATCAGGTGGAGCTTCTTGCCGTTTTCCTTAGCGTATGAATAGGCCGCTACGATGCCGGGATTCTGGAGGATGCTGCCGTCTTTGCAGGCACGGTTGATTTTTACAAGATCCTGATACACCACACGTCCGGCGCCAATGTTGAGGTGTCCCACCTCGGAGTTGCCCATCTGTCCGTCGGGCAGACCTACATTCTCACCCGAAGCCTGCAGCTGTGAGTGTGCCGAGATGGCATACAAATAATCCAAGTAAGGAGTGGGGGTGTTGAAGATCACGTCACCCGCACCGTGTTTCCCGATTCCCCATCCGTCGAGAATCATCAATAATGCTTTCTTTGCCATAAGAATTAAACCTATTTATAATAAGAATGTTCTGTGTGCAAAGTTACAGATTTATTGGCGACTGACAAAGGATTATGGTGTAAAAGTTTTGAAACCTTTTCCTTGCCATTTTCCCCTGCCCCATCATGGTCTCAGGCTGCCCAAAAAGACCACTAACATGTCAGTTGGCCGATTTT
>JBJEAU010000103.1:3706-38780 GCA_051869355.1 Prevotella sp.
TTTTTGACGTGTCAGTTGGCTGTTTTCTTGCCGTATAAGAAACATTGGCTTTCGTAAAGATGGCGTTTAGCTCATGTAAATGCCGCGTTTGGCCCACCTAAATGCCATGTTTAGCCTACCTAAATGCCGCATTTAGCTCCTGTAAATGCCACATATAGCTTGCGCAAAGGTGGAGAAAAACGGGGAGGATGGATAAAAAATCGGGGCTTTTCATTGTGGAGGTCACAAATAATGAGTACCTTTGCCGAAGTTTTATAAAACATTCATATTGAAGACATTTGAAGAATTGGGCGTCAGCGAAGATATTCGCCGCGCCATCAGCGAACTCGGGTTTGAGCATCCCATGCCCGTACAGGAAGAAGTAATCCCTTATTTACTCGGAAACGGCAACGATGTCATTGCATTGGCACAGACCGGCACCGGCAAGACGGCAGCCTTCGGTATTCCCCTGCTCCAGAAAATCGATCCGGACAGCAAGGAGACGCAGGCACTTATCCTCAGCCCCACCCGTGAACTATGCCTACAGATAGCTGATGACCTCAACGACTTCGCCAAGTACATGAAGGGGGTGCACATTGCCCCAGTGTACGGCGGATCTTCCATCGAGGCGCAGATCAGGATGCTCAAGAAGGGCGTGCAGATCATCGTGGCCACGCCCGGAAGACTCATCGACCTGATGAACCGCGGCGTGGCTAAGCTGGAGCACGTGAACAATGTGGTATTGGACGAGGCTGACGAGATGCTGAACATGGGTTTCTCCGAAAGCATCAACGCTATCTTCGAGGGAGTGCCCTCCGACCGCAACACGCTACTCTTCTCGGCCACCATGAGCCGTGAAATAGAGAAGATAGCCAAGAGCTACCTGCACGACCACAAGGAAATCGTGGTGGGAAGCCGCAACGAGGGCGCAGAGAATGTGAACCACATCTACTACATGGTACACTCCAAGGACAAATACCTCGCCCTGAAGCGTATCGTGGACTATTATCCACGCATATTCGCCATCATCTTCTGCCGCACCAAGGTGGAGACGCAGGAGATTGCCGACAAGCTCATCAAGGACGGCTACAACGCCGAGGCCCTGCACGGAGACTTGTCGCAGCAGCAGCGCGACCTCACCATGCAGAAGTTTCGCCAGCACACGGTGCAGCTGCTGGTGGCTACCGATGTGGCCGCTCGTGGACTGGACGTGGACGACCTGACACACGTCATCAACTACGGACTGCCCGACGACATCGAGAACTATACCCACCGAAGCGGACGTACCGGACGCGCCGGCAAGAAAGGTACCTCCATCTCTATCATCCATACCCGCGAGAAGTCGAAAGTACGCAACATCGAGCGCGAGATAGGCAAGCAGTTTGTAGACGGCGACCTGCCCACGGCCGTGGAAATCTGCAAGAAGCAGCTCTACAAGGTGATGGACGACATCATGAAGACCGATGTGGACGACGAGCAGATTGCTCCCTACATGGAAGAAATCAACCGGCAGTTTGAATACGTGGACAAAGAGGACGTTATCAAGAAGATGGTGACCATCACCTTCGGCCGTTTCCTCAACTACTACAAGCATGCGCCGGAGATAGAGAAGCCATCCACCGCCAAGGGCAAGGGCGACAAGGCTGCACGCGGCAAGGGCAATGTGACCAACGGCCGCCGCAAGCACGAAGCCGAGGCCGGCTACCAGCGCCTGTTCATCAATCTTGGCAAAGCCGACGGATTCTATCCCGGAGAAATCATGCAATACCTCAACCGCCATGTCAAAGGGCGGCAAGAAGTGGGGCACATCGACCTGCTGAGCAAGTTCTGCTATATCGAGGTACCCAAGGACGATGCCCGACGGGTGATGAAAGCGCTCAACGGTACCGTGTACAAGGGGCGCGAGGTGCGCTGCAACGATGCCGACGAAGCCGGACACGGCCGCGCTGCCAAGGGAGGAAAGAACCCGTCGCGCGCCAAGCGTAGCGACGACCGTCCCAGTGCTCCCTCGGCCAAGAAGACACACAAACGTGAGGACTGGCGAGAACTGATCAGCGGTGCTCCCTTTAAACTGAAAGGCGAGGAACCCGACTTCAGCGAAGAGGGATGGGCACGACGCAAACCAAGAAAGAAATAGGCACGCATCCGAAACGATTACAGGGAGATGGGTGGAACTACCGCAGCAGGACATCAACGCATCGCTGTCGGTTTCCACCCATCTCCCTTTTCTGATTCACCTGACCCTCCTGCCCTTCCCCAAAGCAGGCCAATGCGGACAGCTTCCCCTACTTTTTTGACCGGAAGACGAAAAAAAGAAGCGGAAAAAACATTCATTTGCAAAGAATTGTGTACATTTGCAAAAGAGACCAAGTAACCATTTTTTACTAACCCTAACCTATATGATTGCATAACAATGGCTATCGAAAAAACTTTAGTACTGCTTAAGCCCTGCACGATGCAGCGCGCACTTGCCGGAGAAATCATCAGTATCTTTGAAAAGAAAGGACTCCGCATCTGCGGCATGAAGATGATGATGCTGACCGACGAACTCCTCTCCGAGCATTATGCCCACCTGAGTGAGAAACCGTTTTTCCAGCGCGTCAAAGACTCGATGATGACCGCTCCCGTAGTAGCACTCTGCCTGGCCGGAGTAGACGCCATCGCCGCCGTGCGTGCCCTCGCCGGCCCCACCAACGGCCGCAACGCCGCCCCCGGCACCATCCGCGGCTCGTACTGCATGAGTTTCCAAGAGAATATCGTGCATGCGTCTGACTCTCCCGAGACCGCTGCCGTAGAGCTCCGCCGCTTCTTCCGCGACGAGGAAATCTTCGAATGGGACCAGTGTACCTTCCCCTACCTCTACGCCAACGACGAATTTTAGGCCCGGCCTATCACTTTACGCAAATGGGGCTAATGCAGACATCCGCATTAGCCCCATTTGCATGAGAGATGATTTTCAACCTATCCCATTAGGCATCCTTACTCATGGGCCTGCCTATTTGATGGGCGTAAGGTGCAACAGACAGCCAGTGTTGGCAGCCACCTCAAGCGTAATGGGAGACTTGCCGTCGCAGGGCAATGCCTTGGCACGCACCTCATCTTTCTTGTTACCCGGCTGATGGTACCACGTGGCCTTGTAGCGGACTGTCTGGGGCAGCCATTCGGCCACAGGCACCGTCACCCGACGCTTGTCACCCGCATTCAGCACACTTACATACCAGTCTGAACCTGACCTCCGTGCCACCACGGCATACGAATCCATGTCGCCTTCGTAAAAACGGGTGTCGTCCCAGACGGTGGGGATGGAGCAATAGAAGGCCGTCAGCGCATCGGTCTTAATGACCGACTCCGTGGAACCGGCACCTCCGGCACGCGAGGGTGCGTTTTCTGGTCTGTCGTACCAGAAAACAAACTGCCAAGGACTATAGATGGCCACACGCTTGGCCAGTTGGGCCGCCAAACCGCCCATCTTGGCGCTCACACGCTCGGCAAAATAACAGTTGGTGTAATCGCCGGCGCCACAGATCATGCGGTTGTACAGGGTATAGATGGTCTGGTTGAGCACCGGGGACTCCTCGTCACCACGGATGCCCTCTTGGGTCATCAGGTTGGGATAGGTACGCGAGTAACCGGTGGGGCGATATTCGTCGTGTATGTCCACCATCAGCTCATACTTGGCGGCCTTGCGCACGGCCTGATGCAACCATGCGGTGGAATATTGGTCACCCACATCCACAAAACCGAACTTCAAGCCCTTCACACCCCACTGCTTGTAAAGCGGCAGCAGTTCGTCCAACTGCTTGGCCAGCGCCTTCATATTGACATAGAGGATGATGCCCACTCCCCGACGGTTGGCATAGTCTATCACATGCTGCAAATCGAGCGGCCCCTTGGAGCGTGCAGGATCCACAGTGACAGTCGTGGCATCCGAGGCCTCTTCGTATTCAGGGCCATACCAGCCTGCGTCGAACTCTACATAGTCGACACCATTGGCTGCGGCAAAGTCCACGCAAGCCAAACCACCCGCTGTGGTGAGCGTAACCTCACGAAGCACGCGGCCAGGTTTGATCCATGCGGTATTGGAGATTTGGTTGGGTTCGTTTAGATTGAGCACCAAATCATTATGCTGGACCAGTTGACCGGGATGGTTGGCCACCATCACATAGCGCCAAGGCGACCGATAACCAGCCAAATGCAGGTTGACCTTGCCCGACAGCACCGACTGGACTCCAAATCCGGTCTTGCTCTTGCCCAGTTTCATGCGTGCATAGTCCACCAGTGCGGCCTCGCCGATGGCCACAAATCGGTTGGCATCTGCCTGTATCACTTGTGGGCGGTCGGCAGTTCCAGTGAATTCGCTCAGACGGGTCTTGGCATAAACGCCTTGCGCCCTGTCGGTCACCCATGTATCGCAATCGTGGTCGAAGAGGAATTGTGTATGCTCGCCAAGCAGGGTACGGTTCCAGAAATCGAGCTTGTCAAACACATAGCGGAAAGCCATTCCCTCGTCGTAAAGTCGGACAAGCAGCTGAATCTGCTTCTGCTTCACATCATCGCGCAGTTGGAGATTCAGTTCGTTGTAACAATCTCTCACCAACGACCGCTCGCCATACACCGGCTGCCATGTCTGGTCCACCGAAGTGGTGGTCTGGCCGGCAATCTGCCAGTTGCCCACCAGCAGTTGCTTGTCCAGTTCCAACTGTAGGGTCTTTGCCTCCACCACTTTGCCGCCCTTGTCATACAGCACCATATCGACCGCCTTGCCATGCACGCGGATGTCAGCTTTCAAGGTGGCTGAAGGACTGGCCAAAGGCAACACTGTCTGGGCACAAAGCCACAACGACTGCAGCCAGGCTCCTAATATCATCACTATTTTCTTCATTATTTCGTTCATTTTTGGATTCAAAAGATGGCAACCAAAGCATCATCTCAGGATAAAACTGGCAGGTGCATACGCACCCAAATCTATCTCAAAACGCCCCGATTTGACCGCGACAGGCACACCAAGGCGCTCACCGCGCAGGTTGATGGGCTCAGCCACCGTTGCGTGCACACCTTCGGGCAGGGAAACGGTGAGTTGGCCCGACTGGCCGGCCACCTCCCACACTCGCAACAGGGTGCCTTCGTCGCCATTGGGATCTTCTCCAAAAGCCGTAACCAGCACACCCTTGCGCGATACCGATACGCCCGACTTGACTGCAGGTAAGTTGCCGGCATGCTTTTCGACACGAGTGGCTTGCAGGGGATTGCTTGCCTCTACGGCACGTGTCACAAACTGCGGGCTGACACCCGTCTCCGCGGGCGCATCGGTCACCGTCCAGAGGCGAACACGTGAACTCCATGTGCCTGGATACCAATACCTGAAGTTTGTATTCCACTGATTATTGTACAGATTCAAGTACACCGTAGGCTGTTGCGGCACATAGTCTTCCGAATACTTCCAACAACCGGGCATGCCGAGACTCACCAGCGGATGGTCATGCGCACAAACAGCCACGCCTGCACCGTCGGCACCCGTGATGGTCACACCATACTCGGCGGCATACAGATGACGGTTGGCTCCCGGCAGGATATCGGTGGCCGGATTCATCACCCCCAACTGGCGGTAGACATTGAACACGGGCTGGGAGATACGGAAAGGCAGACAGAGCCAATCGGCCTCAGGCCAGTTGTCGCGTGCCTTGTCCTTAATGGTGATTTCCACATCCACATAGGGTTGGTCTGCGTAGAGAGAGACCTTCAGCAGCGAGGCCGGGAGATGGTTGGCCACATCGGCGGGCATCTGCAGTTCGGCGGTCTGTACCACACCGTCGTCGGTGATGGTCAACTGACCGTTGCGTGGCGATGCAGCCCGATACGGCACCTCCTTTTCCGACACCATGCCCGGCTTGTGCAGGCCAGGATGAAACCAAGTTGTTGCACGATTCTGTTGGTACGACTTGGCATAGGCTACGGTCTGCTCATACGTAAACCGCTCATTCATGTACTGTCCCAGTCCTTCTCGGGCGCTATTGTCCACCCATTCACGACCTGTACGCTTGTCTATCCATGAGCAGATAGTTCCCTTGGCCGGATCGAACGTCAGCTTGTAGTAGGCATTCTCGATTGTATTGCCCTGCCTTTGCGCCGGCTGCTGCTTGCCGGTCTTGCCTATCGGAACCACACGGTACCCATTGGCAGGGATATTCTTGACATACAACTTGCCACTGTCGGCATCCACCCATCCGGAGCGTGGCCAAGGCAGCGGATTATAGACCAACACAGAAGGCTTCTTGCAGTTCACTGCGGCCGAGAGCGACGCCATGTTGGCCGCTGCGATGTCGTTGACGATGGCAGCAGCCTCGCGTATGTAATCGGTCTTGTCTTCCCACGATGCCTCCAAGTCTGCCGTCTCCGACAGCGGTAACTTCTTGAACGCCTCTCCATAGACATTGGCTTTCTGAGACCTGCCCCAAGTGTGCTCGCCGTACAGTGCCATCTTCTCGTAGGCTTTGGCCATTTGGGGGCCGATGGCCTTGTGGTCCACGTTCCAACCTTTCAGCTGGGTGTGCAGCACCTCAGCCGAGGCACTCAGCGACCTCACCTCGCGCGAGAGCCGAATACCACCCGGATCACACATCACACCGTGAATCCAAGTATCAGGCATGGCAGCCTTGACAACAGGCAGATTGGGCTGTTCCTTCATGATGGCATCGTAGAAGTCGTCCATCGTGCCCATCCGCACCTTCACACCGGGCATGGCAGCCTTGACCTCGGCCATCATCGACCGAATCTGGTCGGCAGTAGGAGGACCGGCATTGTCGCCGGTGACCTGTATGGCCGGCCAAACCTTGTAAGGCCAATCGCGTGCAGGTATCAGATTCTTTCCCACCATCGGGTCCTGCGGACTGGTCCATGCCGCAGGGTAGAGCCCACAGCAAGTTCCATAGATGGGAGAGTAAAGCGTGAGCACCCGAGAGCCGTCTGGTCCTTCCCACCAGAATAGTCCCGGTGTCTTGACAAAGCCGCTCGGCCAGTTGCAGCCGATATGCAGGAACTTGACCCCCGCATTGGCCAGCACGGTAGCCAACGCTCCTGTCTGCGAGGGCTCGTCGGTCAGTTTGCCTGAGCGTGGGATGGGCAGGCCATAAGCACGGGTCAGTGCCGTGGAGAAGGTCAAGCCGCGCACCATCTCCTCCAATCCGCATACATCCGACACGATGGTGAAAGGCAAGGCATGGGAAATGATCTGTCCCGACCTGTATTTCTCTTCCAGCCGCTGCTTCCGCGCGGGATCTTTGCCCTCCATCGTCTTGTACAACACCCATCCGGGCAGTGTCCAGGCAAACTGCTGTTCCTTGGGGAGGTCGCCCGAGGCATCCATCACTTTCATGGCCCGGTCGATCATTTCTGTCTGGTAATAGTTGACGATATCCTTCACCCGATGGGTGTAACCGATATCGAAGTGGGTCTTGCA
Organism: Prevotella sp.; assembly: GCA_051869355.1. Taxonomy (GTDB): domain Bacteria; phylum Bacteroidota; class Bacteroidia; order Bacteroidales; family Bacteroidaceae; genus Prevotella. Next base: position 11,142 of record JBJEAU010000103.1, read on the forward strand.
GATGACGATGATTTCCTTGACATTGGGATTGTACGTCTCTGCCTCTTGTGCCTGCGCCTGCAAAGGTCCTGCGCACCACAGCAACAGGCACATCAAGCGAAAAAGCCTTCGCTTGCCGCATAAACACTCATAACAAGATGATTTCATACACAGTCATATTTTATTGTTTCTACTTTTGTAACACTATCATACGGTGAAGAACCCTATCGGCTCTCTGTGCCATCTTTGGGCACTTATTAGGTTTCAGCCACAAAGATACAAAAATAAATCAATTATCCCACTTTTTTCGTCTAACTCCTTTCCCCGCCACGCTGATTTTTTCCACGGCCACCGTCTGCACCCTCTAAAAACAAATGTGGGAAGCAGTCGCACAGACCACTTCCCACATTTGCTTTAGAGGGAGCCAACTTATTTGGCACCGATCTCCTGCAACAGTCGGTCGGCATGACCCCACTTGTCCATCATGAAGAGCACATAGCGGATGTCTACACCAATGCAACGAGCCAGACGACTGTCAAAATTGATATCGCTCGAGAGGCTGTCCCAGTTGCCATCGAATGCCAGACCGATCAGCCGGCCTTCTCCGTCGAACATAGGCGAGCCAGAGTTGCCGCCCGTGATGTCGTTGTTGGTAAGGAAGCAGAGGTGCATCTTACCCGTCACGGCATCCTGGTACTTGCCGAAGTCGCTGGCCGACAGCAACTGGTGCATGACGGGCTCGGCAAAGTAGTCTACGATACTGTCGGCACGCTTCATCTTGTCGACGATGCTGCTTGCCTCGGTGTAATAGCCTGAGGGACGGCCACCCAGTTCGAAACCGCCCACCTGTCCGTAGCTCAGACGCATGGTGAAGTTGGCATCAGAGTAGTGGGGCAGGTCTTCCTCCATACGGAGCTTGGCATCGCAGAGCCAGCGCTCCTGCTCTTCGATGCTGTCCATCGTCTCCTGCAGGGCAACACGCAGCATACCGTCGAGCTCAAGCAGGTCGAGACCCAACTGTACACCGGGGTCCTTGGCGTAGGCCTTGCTGTTGATATAGAGCTTGGCACCGGGTTTCATGAGCATCGATTTCTCATAGAGATAGTCAACATAACGTGTGTAGTCGCCCCCAAAGTCCTTGTCCACCGTTTCGTAGAACTTGGGCAAGTACTGGGCATCCACCTGCTGGCGATAGTTGCGCATGAGCACGGCCAGCACCTCCTTGTCGAGGGCTGCATCCCATGTGTCGCTGTTGTCTTCAAACTCCACGTACTGCTTCTTGGGCTTGTCCTTGGGACCCTTGACCTCGATACGGTTCAGCCGGATGGCTCGGTCGGCCAGTTCGTTGGTCCTATAAAAACTCTCACGGCTGTACACCAGGTTCTTCATGGCCTCGAAGCGCTTGTTGTACAGTTGTTCCATCTTGTCAAAATCCAGTTTGCCCTTCAGGTAGCCCGTCTCGTCCTGCCACTGGCGTATGCGCTGCTCAAAGTCGCGCTTCTGCTGAATCAGTCCGATGCTGTCGATACACTTGTTCATGCCGATGGAGTTTTTCCAGTAGTTGGCACTCTGTGCAAACTTAGAGTCGTACTTGATACGCACGGCCTCATCGGCCCTCATGTGGCGCGTCATCACCTCCTGCTTCACGCCGCGCACCTGTGCCCGGGGCTCATTCTGTGCGTCGCGACGCTCCCTGATACCATAGGACGAGAGGTAGCGGTTGGTAGAGCCGGGATATCCCATCGTCATGGCAAAGTCGCCCTCCTTGTACCCTTGCAGCGACACGGGTGCCCAGTGCTTGGGATGGTAGGGCACGTTGTCCTTGGAATAGGCAGCAGGGCCTCCGGTCTTGGGGTCGGCATAGATACGGAACACCGAGAAGTCGCAGGTCTGGCGCGGCCACATCCAGTTGTCGGTCTCTCCGCCAAACTTACCCATCGACTTGGGTACGGTAAACACCAGGCGCAAGTCCCTGAAGTCCTGATAAGTGGTGGCATAATACTTGTTGCCCTCATAGAAGGCATCGATATTGACATGCAGCGTAGAGTCGCGGAGCCTTGCCTCGCGGGTGTAGACAGTCTGCAGCGAGTCGATTACCTCTCCCTTGCGCTCATTGTTCATGGCGGCGAAACCCAGGCTCATCAGTTCGGGGGTCACATCGCGCTGGTCGATCATGAACGAGACAAACATGCCCTCGTTGGGCAGCTCTTCCTCATAGGTCTTGGCATAGAATCCGTTGAGCATATAGTCGTGCTCCACGGTAGAATGAGACCTGATGGCCTCGAATCCGCAATGGTGGTTGGTGAAGACCAGACCGTCTGGCGACACCACCACTCCCGAACAGTAGCCCGAGAAGTTGACCACCGCATTCTTGATGGCGCCAGCATCGCTGTAAAGCGCCTCGTAGGGGAGCTTGAAACCCTCTGCCTGCATGGTTTGGTAGACGGCTTTCGGCAGATTGTAAAGCGTCCACATGCCCTCGTCGGCCACCGCCACCTGAGCGGTCATCATGACGGCGAGCAGCCACGTCATTTTCTTTCTCATTGTGTGTCTGTTTTTATTTGTTTCTGAAGTATTTTCCAATCACGGGAAGACGATGCAAGGGGAAGTCGTGGTACAGGATATGCCCCACAAAGAGCAGGATGAGCACCGTGTTTACCCCCAAGGCGGGCCACATGGGCAGCCACTCGTTGGCCGCCATCATGCCGGCACAGAAGAGGGCGGCTATAAGCACATAGCAGAGCATGTCCTTGACGGGATAGTCGATGCGATACTTGCGCTGGCCCACCACATAAGACAGCAGCATGGCCGTGCCGTAGCCTGCCACACCGCCCCATGCGCAAGCCATGTAACTGTAGCGGGGCACGAAAATCACATTGACCGTGACGAGCACCACGCAACCGATGCCCGAGAACCATGCCCCATAGATGGTCTTGTCAATGAGCTTGTACCAGAACGACAGGTTGAAGTACACGCCCATCATGATCTCGGCCGCCATGACAATGGGCACCACGCGCAAACCCGGCCAATAGCTCTGGTCACGGATGACATAGCGCAGCACGTCCATGTAGCCCATCACTACGAGGAAGGCCAGAAGCGTGAAGATGACAAAGTATTTCATGGCCAAGGCATAGGTCTCGCGGTTGTCACGGTCCTTGGCCTTGCCGAAGACAAACGGTTCGTAGGCATAGCGGAAGGCTTGGGTGATCATGGCCATGATCATGGCTATCTTGGTGGCCGCCCCATAGATACCCAACTGGGCCTTGGCATCGCTGCCAGCATACAGGTAGGGGAAGATGATCTTGTCCAGCGTCTGGTTCAGAATGCCCGCAATACCGAGGAGCAGTAGCGGCCAGGCGTAGCGCAGCATGCGCCGCCAGAGGGCGGTGTCGAAACGGTAACGGAAGCCCGTGAGCTCGCGCTTGAAACAGAGCAGCACCACCGCCGTACACACCAGATTGATGTAGAAGACCATACCCACATCGAGCGTGAAGTGGTCATCGTACAGGCCGAAGGGATTCAGCCGCAGGGCTGGCAGCACGATGAGGTAGAGGAGATTGAGCGTGATGTTGAGCAGGATGTTGACCAACTGCAGCGTGGCAAACTTGATGGGTCGCCGCTGATACCGCAGGTAGGCAAAGGGGATGCACTTGAAGGCGTCGATGGCCACACAGACAAACATCACGGCCACCCACTCAGGATGATCGGGGTATTTCATCAACGAGGCTATCTGCGGCAGAAACGCCAAGACCACACCCACAAACAGCAACGAGGTTCCGGCCACCGAGAGCAGCGTGGTGCTGTACACCGTAGGAGCATCCTCCTCACGCTTGTTGACATACCTGAAGAAAGTGGTCTCCATGCCGTAGGTGAGGAGCACCATCAGCAGCGCCGTATAGGCATAGATGTTGGTCACTACGCCATATTCGCCGCCACCGGCCACAAAGGCCGCCGTCTGAATGGGTACCAACAGATAATTGATAAACCGCCCGGCGATGCTACTGATTCCGTAGATGGCCGTATCCTTGACTAAAGACTTTAAATTTGACATGAGTTTTTACCTTTAAAAGAATAGGTAGGCAATGAAGATGGCTGCTATGACACCTGCCAAATCGGCCAAGAGGCCACAGGTGACGGCATGACGGGTGCGGCGGATGCCCACACTGCCGAAGTAGACGGCCAAGATATAGAAGGTGGTGTCGGTGGAACCCTGGAAGATACAACTCAACCGGCCCACAAACGAGTCGGCTCCATACGTGCTCATGGCATCGACCATCATGCCACGGGCACCCGAGCCAGAGAGAGGTTTCATCAGCGCCGTGGGCAGGGCTGCCACAAAATCGCTGTCGCCGCCGCAGGCACGCACGCCCCATGCTATCCCGTCGATGAGCATGTCCATCGCCCCCGACGCACGGAAGACACCGATGCCCACCAGAATGGCCACCAAATAAGGGATGATGCGCACGGCCGTGGCAAATCCGTCCTTGGCACCCTCGACAAAGGTGTCGTACACATTGATACGCTTACGCAAGCCCGCCACGATAAAACCTACGATGATGGTCATCAGCAGGATGTTAGCCACCGAGGTGCTCACCACATTCATCTGGTCCTTGTCCATCTGACCGAATCCCCAGATAATGAGCGCCACCACGGCCAGCATGCCGCCCAGCGTGAGCATCATGACACGGTTGAGCAGACTGATACGCTGATACAAAGAAGTGATGATGATGCCCGCCAACGTGGAGAAGAAGGTGGCCAACAGGATGGGGATAAAGATATCGGTAGGCTGTGCCGCCCCCATCTGCGCCCGATACACCATGATGGAAACGGGGATGAGGGTGAGGCCGGAGGTGTTGAGCACCAGAAACATGATCATGGGGTTGGAGGCCGAATCTTTCTTGGGATTCAACTGCTGCAACTGCTCCATCGCCTTCAGGCCGAGCGGCGTGGCGGCATTGTCGAGCCCCAGCATGTTGGCCGCGATATTCATAAAGATGGATCCCGTAACGGGATGCCCTTTGGGAATATCGGGAAAGAGTTTGGCAAAGACGGGCGACAGCACCTTGGCCACCACCGCAATCACCCCACCCTTTTCGCCTATCTTCATGATGCCGAGCCAGAGCGAGAGCACACCTGTAAGTCCCAGGGAGATTTCGAAGGCGGTCTTAGACGAATCGAACGTGGCGCTCATCATGGCCGGAAACACCTCCGTGTCTCCCATGACCAGCAGCCTGACGAGGGCGATGCCGAAAGCGATGATGAAAAACGCCACCCAGATATAGTTGAGTACCATAATATATAATAATGTATTAGCACATAAACCAAGCGGTATGAACAGGTTGCAAAATTACGGATTACTTTGCAAATAATGAAATTTATGGTCAGAAACTTTGTCCTACATCCTCCCATAGGACACTTCTCTCTTGTGCAGTAGGCCACCATGGGAAAACCTAAAGGCCACGTTTAGCCCACCCAAATGCCACCTTTAGCGCGCCAAAGGTGGCATTTGGGTGCGACAAGTGACACGCCTTGACTTGCTCCTACTGACGAAAAAAGGGAGTGGCGACCCTTCGCCACTCCCCCAGTACTTGAGAAATTACTAACTTAACAGTATCGGCTATCAATAACCATAATTCTGCGGATACTCCGCACCACTGTTGGACTTGATGACGTCGTCCGGAATCGGTTGCTGATAGTTATAGGGCTGGATATTCGACACGAAGCGGATGCCCTTGGTACCATCGTTCTTGGTGTATTCCACCTTCACACGGCCCTTGTCGGCATTGCTGCTCTCAGTCTCGTTCACGAAGCTTACACCATACTTGCGTACGCGCTCATACAGCGTATTGCTCTGGGTCTCGTTCTGTGTCGGATACTTAGAGGTGACATATTGACCGCAGTTGGGGTTGCAAGACAGACGGTTGAGCGTGATGCAACGGTGCTCCTCGCCGAAGAGCTCGCGGGTACGCTCATCGAGGATATAGTCGATGTCCACCTCGGATGCCGAACAGAGAGGCGCATTGGCACGGGCACGTACCACGTTGATATCATCGGCAGCCTTCTGTGTATCACCCTTGGCCAGATAAGCCTCGGCACGCAGCAGGTAAGTCTCGGCCACACGGATCATGTAAGGCTCATACTCGCACTCCTTGGCATCGCCGCCGGGATGTGCAGCCTGTGCAAACTTCCAGAAACGCGGGAAGATATCGATGGTATCGCCACCAGAAAGCTTGTAGACATCCTCGTTGGCCGTACCCTTGGCAGCAGCCTCACGTGCTTTTGCGGCCTTGTAGATTTCAGACCAAGGCTTGCCCGACGGGGTGTACCAGTTGCGCTGCATCATGGTCTCCGAGCCACGGATGTCCTCTCTGCCGGGCTGTGCGGGGTCTGTGGCCTTGGCCCAGATATAGCCGGGCTCCTGCGGGTCAAAGACATAGCGGCAAGGATAGTTGCGGTTGCTACCGTAGGCATAGCCGCCACCGATAGAGTCGCGGGTATTGTTGGCCACGTAGCGGTTGGCAGCGGTGGCCGATGCGCCCTTGGTGCTCGAACCGCCCTGTATGCCCTCAGGATAGCATGCGGCGTCGTCGCCCCAGAGATAGATGGTGGCGTCGCCCAGCTTGCGGGTGTTGGTGGCAGCACGCACCTTATTGCTCATGAAGTCGCCTTCCATCGTGTTGTTCAGCATACGCCACCAAGCATCGCCGCTACCACCTATCGAGTAGTTGCCTACAGAGAACTGGCTGGTCCAGATAGCCTCCTTGTTGCCAGTTACACCATAGTCTTGGTTGGTGTTGCCAGAGCCGTTGCCGGGTACACGGAAGAGATCCCAGTAAGCACCGCCCTTGTCGGCAGCCAGCGAGTGGCCATAGCGGTCGGTGGCCTGTCCAGCCTCGAGACCGAATCGGGTGGTCATAATCTGATAGTCGCCGTCTTGCTTGTTGATGACGCGCGAAGCAGCAGCGATGGCCTCGTCAAACTTGCCGAGTGCCAGACAGATCTCTGCCAACATGTGGTCGGCAGCGGCACGTGTCACACAGCCCTGGGCACGCTCGGTGGTGGCCATGTTCTCGGCTGCGAACTTGAAGTCTTCGTAGCAGAACTCCCAAACCTCCTGACGGGTGTTGGGCTGGTAGCCCATCTCGATGGTCTTGGTGGCCGTCTCGAGGATAGGCACGTTACCAAACATACCGGCCAGTATCCTGTAAGCCCATCCACGGAAGAAGCGGGCCTCGCCCAGCAGTTCATTCTTCTTGGTAGCGGTAGAGTATTTGATGTCCTTGTTCATGATGGCATCAATAGCCGTGTTGGCATAGTTCACCAGATAGTAGGTCTCATTGTACCAGTGGCGGCTGTAGCCGTTGGCCGAGTTGAGCTTGGTCCAGTTGGACCAGCAGTCATTAGAGTTGTTCTCGCAATAAGTGTCCAGACCTACACCCGTAAGCATGTAAGAGTGGTATCCGTGGGTCTGACCCAGCACCAGATAGTTCACCTTATTGTAGCAAGAGTTGATTGCCATCGCAATCTCGTTCTCCGAATTGAACATACCCTGATCGTCAAACTGGTACGAGTGCTCCTCCAAGAAGTCAGCATCGCTCTGGCAGCCGGTCTGGGTAAGGGTCATCGCACCAAGTACGACGATACCCAATATATGCTTTGTTACTTTCATAGTTGTTGTCTTTTTTGTTCGTTAGAATGTCACGTTAAGACCAAAGGTAATGGTGCGGTAAGAACCGTTGCTGGCGTACTTGGTAGAAGCAGCACCAGCGGCGATGGTACCACCTGTCTCGGGGTCGAGACCAGACCAGTTGGTGATGGTGAAGAGGTCGGTTCCTGAAACGTATGCACGCAGACCGGTGAGTCCGAGAGGAGCAATCAGGTTGCGGTCGAAGTTGTATGAGAACACCAGATCCTTGAGTTTGAGGAATCCGCGGCTGTTCCACCAGAGGTAGTCGAGTGTGTTGCTCCAGCCATAGCGCGGGAAGTCGTTGTTCTTGTTGTCCTCACGCCACGGGTTTACACGGTCGAGCTGGTTGCTGGTGGTACCTGTAGGTCCCCATGCGTTGGGGTCGTAGCCCAGGAAGTGGGTGTCGCTGCCTGGCATCCAGCGGAAACTGAAGTACAGAGAGAAATTCTTGTAACTGATGGTGTTACCGAAGTTCATCGTGAACAGCGGGTCTTGGTCACCGATACAGTGGCGGTCTTCTGCCGTAATCTTACCATCGTTGTTCCAGTCCATAAACTTCACATCACCGGGCTTGGCATCGGGCTGAATCTTCTGCACGGCTCCTGTCTCTGGATTGGTCCAGGTATAGTTGTCTATCTCCTCCTGGCTCTGGAAGATACCCAGCTTCTTCACGTCATAGGCGGCAGTGATGGGACGGCCTACCATAAGTGCGTAGTACGATTGCGGTCCGTAGGTGTGGAAGTTGGCCACATCGTCGGCCTCCTCGCCCTTATAGTTCTTGCCATAGAGGCTCATGATCTTGTTGCGGTTGAGGTCGAAGGTCAGGTTAGACTCCCAGCGCACGTTGTTCTTGCCATCGCCGTTGATGTTGACAGAGTGCAGGGTGATTTCGATACCCTTGTTGCTGATCTTACCCACGTTGGCCGAAGCGGTGTTGAAGCCAGAGGGATAAGGTACAGAGCGCTGCATCAGCATGTTGGTGGTGCGTCCGGTGTAGATATCGATGGTACCGTCGAGTCTGCTGTCGAGCACGCTGAAGTCGAGACCCAAGTTGTACTTGGTCACCGTGGCCCAAGTAAGATCCTTGTTGCCCAGTGTGCTGGCGTAGTATGCCAACGTACTCTCGTTGTTCAACCATGTGTACTTGGTAGAGATGGTAGAGTTGGTGGCGTAAGCGCTCACTGAGCGGCTACCGTTCTGACCCCAAGAGAGGCGCAGTTTACCATAGTCGAGCCAAGAGAGCATGTCCTTAAGGAAGCTTTCCTTGCTGAATACCCATGCGCCAGACACTCCATAGAAGTTACCCCACTTGTTACCCTCAGCAAAGGCTGAGAAACCGTCGCGACGATAGTTGAAGGTGAAGTAGTACTTGCTGTCGAAGTTGTAGTTCAGACGAGCCAGGTAAGCGGCCGACTGGGTGCGGGTACGGGTACGTCTCAAGTCCTTGGTGTTGGCCGTGGCGGCACCATAGTAGCCTAATGAGGTAGAGCCGGAGAAGTCCTTGAAGCTCATGTAGCGGTAGTTGTTGTCGTACGACTCGCGGGTGTAACCCAGCATACCGTCCACATGGTGCTTGTCGATGTCGGTGTTGTAGGTAAGGATGTTGTCGGCATTCCAGTAAGACGATACCGATGCCGTGGAGATGCCCTCTACCTTGTTGTTAAACTGTGTGGGGTCGTCCATGTGGCCTGTATTGCGGGTGTCCACCCACATCTCGGGCTTGTTGAACGTGTCCTGATAGCTCGAGTTGCGCTGCGCATTGAGCGTGAATCGGTAACTCAGGCCTTTAAGGAACGGGAAGTCAATCTGGGCAGTGAGCACACCATTGACATTGTTGCCGTTGCGGTCGTTCACACCATAGAGGTTAGAGTCTGCCACACCATTGCTCACACCCGAACCCCACAGTGGGCTCAGCGTGTTGCCGTCGGGGTGGGAGTTGGGCCACGAGGCATACTTGGGGTCGTCGCTCTGCACGGTCTTCCAGGAGAACGGCGTGTACCACTCAGCGTTTCCGAGTGTAGCAGTAACACCCCACTGGCGCCAGCCCAGGTAGTTGGCCTTCAAGCCCACCTTCAGCCAGCTCGTCACGTCGATGTCCACCTTGGACAGGATGTTGTACTTCTCATAGTCGTCGCCTATCTGCACACCCTCACGGCGGTTGTAGTCGCCGGAGAGATAGTACTTCACGCCCTTGCTGCCGCCGGCCACGCTGATATCATACTTCTGACCCACGCCGGTGCGTGTCACCTCGTCTATCCAGTCCACCCACTGGCCGGCCTCGTAGGCCTGCATCTCCTGTGTGGTGACGAAGAACACGTCCTTGTTGGCATTGAAGAAGTCCATCGACCACTCCTGATCCTCGGGGATGCGGTTGTCACCGGCAGCCTTCTTGGCATAGAAGCGGTTCATGAGAAAACGCTCCTTGTCCTGCACCATCTTGGGCTTGCGGTTCCAGTCAGAGAAGCTCCACGAAGAGTTGAAGCGGACCGTAGGCTGGGCGCTCGCGCCACGCTTGGTGGTGATGATGATCACACCGTTGGCGGCACGCGAACCGTAGATAGCGGCAGCCGAGGCATCCTTGAGCACGTCGATGGTGGCGATGTCATTGGTATTGATTTCATTGATACCACCATACGAGATGACACCGTCTACGATGAGCAGCGGTGCATTGTTGCCCTGTGCCGATGCCGACGGGCTCGACGGAATCACGTTCTTGCCACGCAGCGTCATCGTACCCGAGTTGTCACCGCTGGCACTGCTGGTAGGTGCATAATGGAGACCTGCCACCTGACTCGACAGGGCGGCGAGGGCATTGGGGTTAGGCAAGTTGGTGATCTTGCCATCGTCGAACTTCACGCTGGTGATGGCACCCGACACATCCTTGCGCTTGGCGGTACCATAACCTACCACAACCACCTGGTCCAGCACCTCGGCATCGTCCTGCAGGGTCACTGTGACGTTGGCACCAGCCTTGACAGTCTGCTCCTTGAAGCCTATACTTGATACAGAGAGCATAGCACCAGACTTAACGCTGAGCTTGAAGTTTCCGTTGACATCGGTAATGGTCGCAGTCTGCGAGCCTACTTCCCTTACGGTAGCACCGATGATAGGTTCTCCGTTTGTGTCAACCACAGTACCAGTAACGGTCTTTTTGTCTTGCTGTACGGCAAGAGACTTGTTTGCATTCAGGTCGTTGCCTGCACCGGCCGTAGCCGATAGCGGGGCCAGCGTAAACAAGGATGCGGCGAGCACAACGGCCACCCTCCTCGACGGATTCAAGACGCCGAATGCATTCATTTTCAGTTTCTCATCCATAAATTATTATTTTAAGGTATTAATAAAAAATTGTTGTTGTTCCTCATTTCATCATTGTCCCGCCATGCGCTATCGGCAGGCAGGGGACAGGGTCTTCATTACATTTTCTTTTTCTTCTTTTTATTCCATGCTGTTAGATTTTTTTATTGTGATTACTATATTTCGTTCTTTCAGGGTCTTTTACGCCTACAAATTTAGGCAATAATTTTTGATAACAACCTATATATTTGTCCTTTTTTTAGTCTTTGTCATGGCATTTTCATAAAAAAATGTGATTTTGTGAACGCAAACAGCCCATCGGACGATAGCGATAAATAGCAATTTAGCATACCATTCAAGCATAGGAGAATGGTATCGGTAACCCAAAATTAAAATATTCTTTGATAATGAAACTAAACAATGAAAATCTGAAGCGAGAGATTTTGCAGAAGATGACACCGCATCTTACGGTCAGACAACTTGGAAAACTGGAGTGTGTAATCAGTGCAGCTTTGGCAACGTATGGCAGCCAATCGGAGGAGGTGTCGGCCAAGCCGGAATCCCATGCGGACACCGACTTGGTGGAGGCTTTTTTGGCGGCCAAACGTGTGGAAGGCTGTTCAGAAAAGACCATTGCCTATTACCAAAGTTCCATCCGCAAGTTAGTGACTTGTGTCGGGAAAGATGTAGGCGACATGTCGACCGATGACATACGGCAATTTTTGGCCACACAGCAGCTTCGGGGATTAGGAATGGTGTCGATAGACAACCTGCGGCGTATCTTCTCCAGCCTGTTCTCTTGGTTGGAAGACGAGGACTACATCACCAAGAGTCCTGCAAGGCGCATCCGCCGCGTGCGGACAGCCACCAGAGTGAAGGAAGTGCTCTCCGACGAGCACATCGAGGTATTGCGCGACGGATGTCTGAACGCGCGCGATCTGGCAATGGTAGACATACTGCTGAGCACGGGCATGCGCGTGGGAGAACTGGTAAAAATCAATCGTCAGGATGTAGATTTCGCCGGCAGGCGGTGCATCGTGTTCGGCAAGGGCAACAAAGAGCGCGAGGTCTATTTCAACGCCCGCACCAAGATTCACCTTGAGCGGTATTTGGCAACACGTACAGACACTTGTCCGGCGCTGTTTGTCAGTCTTGCAGCACCACATACCCGGCTCACCGTGAGCGGGGTGGAGATAAGAATGCGCACCATCGGCCGGCTGATGGGATTGGGTCACCTTCATCCCCACAAATTCCGCCGTACCTTTGCCACGATGGCGATTGAAAGAGGGATGCCCATCGAACAGGTGCAGCACTTGTTGGGACATGTGAAGATAGACACCACGCTCCACTACGCGATGGTGAACCAAACCAATGTGAGAAACGCCCATAGAAAATATATCGTGTAAACTGCAAGCATCTAAATTGCTATTTATCGTGCACTGCCAGACGGCTATTCGGTGCCCGCTGCTGTAGGAAAGCACCTCTTTTCTCTTCCATAAAGTTAACCATTAATACCTTTAAAATAATAATTTATGGATGAGCAACTAAGAAAGAAACATGCAAAGCATGCACCTTGACTTAATACAGATATACTTTGTCACGGCTAAAGGTGGCATTTACGTGGGCTAAACGCCACCTTTACGACGCTAATCATGGCATTTAGGACAGAGAAAGATGATGACTGACTGCGCAATAAGTTGCGCAAAATGTGCCCTGTGAGAAGCAAAAAAATATCTTTTAGGATTTTTCCTTTACTTTTAATTCGTTAAATTTGACGCGGAGATGTTGCTTTCAAGTGCATCACCTCAGTCTAAAGAACGAGAAACATAAACCAGATAGCCTATGGATACATACCATTGATAACCCACCATGTGTATTGGACAACCATGTCTAACCGACCTGCCTGATACATGAACGACAAGACCTGAAAAGCAAAGAGAAAAACAACATAGATTCAAAACCTTAAAATTATTATTTTTATGGACGAAAAACAAGCAAGAAGTTCAATGGGCGTTTTGAACACGGCCAAGCGGTGGACGTTGGTGTTCGCTGCTTCCCTGTTTGTGATGACCCCTCTGTCCGCATCGGCAGACGAGCGTGACAATGTGAACGAGAACCATTCGCTTGCCGTACAGCAAGCCAAGAAAAACATCACGGGTATGGTGTTGGACAACAACGGAGAACCCGTAGTGGGTGCCACGGTTGTGGAAAAAGGCGTGCCCAACAACGGTACCATCACCAACCTGGACGGTAAGTTTACCCTCTCCATCAAACCGGGTGCCCAGATCAGCGTGACCTACGTGGGCTTCAAGCCCCAGACGGTGGCGGTGAAGGGCAACACGGTGACCGTGCGACTGGAGGAAGACTCCGAGAGTCTGGACGAGGTGGTAGTAGTGGCCTACGGTACCCAGAAAAAGAAAGACCTGACGGGTGCCATGACGGCTGTCAAGGCCGAGAACATTGCGGTGCAGAACACCACCACCGTATCACGTGCCCTGGAGGGTGCCGCACCGGGTATCCGCGTGGCTTCGGTAGACGGCCAGCCGGGATATGATATGGCCATCCGTATTCGAGGTGTAAGCTCCACCAACGGTGCTTCGGCGGCTGCGCTCATCGTGGTCGACGGTGTGGCCCAGCAGACCAACTCTACTTACGAGAACCCATTGTCACAGCTCAACCCCGAGGACATTGCCTCGATCTCTGTGCTCAAGGACGCCGCCTCTACGGCACTCTACGGTTCGCGCGGTGCCAACGGCGTGGTGCTCATCACCACCAAGCGCGGACAGAGCGGCAAGGCCAAGATTTCGTTTGAAGGCAGATGGGGATGGAACTCGATAGGCAACTACAACACCAACTCGATTGACTCGGCTGCCGAGTACTACGAGTATGCGTGGAAGAGCATCTACAACTCTTACCGCTACGGTGTGAACGGTACGGGTCTGCCGGGCGTGGATGCCAACGGCTACTACTATACCAACACGCTCACGCCGAACCATACGGATGCCGAGGCACGCCTCTTTGCGAGCCAGCACCTGTTTGACTACAACAACAGCGAGACGGCGTTCCAGATGAACCTGCTGAAAAACAACATGGCTTACAGCGTGCCGGGTGCCATCTACACCAACACGGGCTCGGGCACCAACTCGAGCTCGACCATGAGCGGGGCCTATCTCGTGGATCCCGAGACGGGACGCATCAACCCCAACGCCCGACTGCTCTACGATGACGACGCGGCCGACCTGCTCTTCCGCAACGCCTTCCGCCAGGAGTACAACCTCTCAGCCAGCGGCGGCACCGACAAGCTGCGCTACTACTACTCGCTGGGATATCAGGACGACCCGTCGTTCCTGGTGGCCAGTTCGTACCGCCGCTACAGCGGCCGCGCCAACATGGAGGCCAAGATATTCCCGTGGATCAAACTGGGAGCCAACATCTCTTACGCCGACACCAAGACGAGGGCGCAGGCCGGTAAGTGGGGCTCGCGCCAGATCGGTGGCGCATCGGGCAACGCCATGCTCCATGTGAAGGGTTACCAGCCCATATACCCCATCTACCAGATGAACGAGGACGGGACCATAGCCACCGATGCCGACGGCAAGAAGCTGCTCAACGTCTACAACAAGTCGTACTCGCCCCTGGGTGAGAGCCACGTGGCTTACCGCGCATTCAGCAGCGACTACATGTTTGTGACCGAGACCAACGTGGAGCTGCAGGATATCAAGACGTGGACGAGCCGACTCTTTGCCGACATCGATTTCCTGAAATACTTCACCTTCTCCATCCGGTTCAACATGGATGAGCAGAACTGGCGCCGTACATCGTACATGAACAGTGAGGCTGGACGTGCCGCGGGCACGGGCAGCATCGGTATCAAGACCTACAACCGCCGCATCATCAACACGCAGCAGCTGCTCTCGTACAACCAGGACATCGACAAGCACCATGTAGACGCCATGCTCGGCCACGAGTATGAGGACCTGGACCGCAAGGACGTGAACTTCGGTTCTACCTACGAGCTCATACCGGGCTACATCATCCCCGGCAACTTCGTGGGCCGCTACACCTCTTACGGCGGCGAGAACTCCACCACGCCGGGATGGTCGCTCAACACGTACCGCACCGAGTCGTATCTGGGTCGTGTGAACTACAACTATGCTGAGCGCTACTATGCTTCGGCCTCGCTGCGCCGCGATGCCTCTTCCAAGTTTACCAAGGACAACCGCTGGGGTACCTTCTGGTCGGTAGGCGGTGGCTGGCGCTTCTCAGAGGAGCCGTTCCTGAAGTCGGCCAAGACATGGCTCGACAATGCCAAGCTGCGTTTCAGCTACGGTGTGACGGGTAACTCCAACGGTCTGACCAGCTATTATCTGAACAAGACGTGGAGCTACGGTGTGGCTACGTGGACACAGAGCTCATCGGGTACGGGTACGCCCTCTACCTATAAGATCACCAACAGCGGACTGGTAAGAGATGACCTGACATGGGAGACGATACACCAGTTTGACCTCGGTGTGGACTTCTCGCTCTTCAACAGCAGACTCACCGGTGCCATCGACTACTACAACAACCTGACCACCAACGCGCTCTACAACCAGATGGTGTCTCCGCTGGCCAACATGGGCTACACCACCCTGCAGAAGAATGCTGCCAAGGTGCGCAATACGGGTATAGAGATAGAGTTGGACGGCGACATCATCCGTACCAAAGACTGGACATGGAGCTTGGGTATCAACGGTACCCACTACCGCACCACACTGGTGGAGGTTCCCGCCGACCAGATTCCCTACTGGGACAACACGATGGATATCCCGCAGGGCTGCTGGGTAGTCCAGACCGAGGATATGGCACAGGCCGGAACAGCCAGCCATGCCGGACGTGGCGACTTCTACCTGCGTGGCGAGGGCAAGGACCTCTTTAATTTATATATGTATAAGTATGCCGGTGTGGACCAGAACACGGGTCTGCCTATGTACTGGCACCGCGTGACCTATGCCGACGTGCATCCCGATGCCAACGGCAGCTACGCACACGGCGGGCGGTATGCCGAGTACCAGCAGGGCGAGAACGTGAAGACCACCGTGGCCGCCGATGCCTCTGAGTACGAGGTAGGTAGCGCCATCCCGGCTTGGATGGGCGGTCTCACCACCACACTGCGCTACAAGGACTTCGACCTGGGTATCGTGGCAGCCTACCAGATAGGCGGCAAATTCTTCTCGATGGAGTACGCACAGCACCTCTACCGCGGTTCTACCATGTCGTCTACGGGCATCCCGGTATCCAAGGATATCGTGGGCGAGACTTGGTCGCCCGACAATACCGGCGCCAAGTACCCGATGCAGTGGTTCAACAGTTCTGGCGGTACCTACTATCTGGACGGTGCCCTGCTCCCTGGCTCTCACTGCTATACCGACATGGCGCTCT
Organism: Prevotella sp.; assembly: GCA_051869355.1. Taxonomy (GTDB): domain Bacteria; phylum Bacteroidota; class Bacteroidia; order Bacteroidales; family Bacteroidaceae; genus Prevotella. Next base: position 27,523 of record JBJEAU010000103.1, read on the forward strand.
TCGACGCTTCCTACTTCCGTATCAAGAACATCACGCTGGGCTATACCGTACCCAAGCGCCTGCTGAACAAGATCGGCGTGAGCAAGCTGCGCGCCTTTGTATCGGCAGACAACGTGCTGCTGTTCTCGGCCGGCAAGGGTATCGATCCCTCGATGTCCTCCATTGGCGGTAAGGAGCTCGACACCTACGTCTATCCCCAGATGCAGACCATCACACTGGGTGTAAACCTCGAATTCTAACTACATACGACCAATCACAACGATATGAAAAAGCTATTCAAAAACATATTTGCCATAGCCCTGTGTGCCATAGGGCTCACGGCATGTAGCGGCAAGCTCGATGTCACCAATCCCAACTACTTCACGGATGACGATATCAACAAGCTTCTGCAAGAAGGAGATGAAGACAAAATCAAACTGGTGCTCGAAGGTATGGTGAGCGGACTGCCCGGCTACATCAATATCTACAACGCATCGCTCAACGGCGGCTACTCCAACAGCTATGCGTATGAGTCTAACTTCGAGTTGCGACGCTTCATCCAGTCTGGCGACGTGGTGGAGGGAACCTCAGCCTTTAAGGGTACCTACAACCAGTGGTACCAGAACAGTCCCAGCGTGACCTACTGGGAGAGCGACGACGATATCCAGAACTATGGCTACTACCTGGGGCCGGTCTTCAAGATTGCGGCTGCCCTGAAGCCGATGGAATACCTCACCGACGAGAACGTGGGCGAAAACAAGCTCATGAAACGGTATCAGGCACAGTGTATTACCATGCAGGCCATAGGCTATCTGGCACTGATGGAGCGCTATACCGACCTGCAGGACGTGACATCGACCACCAAGCAGGGATGGCCTATCTACGATACCTACGCCTACAACTCGCCCAAAGAGCCGCTGTCGGTGGCCGACACTTGGGCATGGATCAAGGATGCCTTTGCCAAGGCGGTGAAGAGTTTCCATGAGTCTGACCTCGGCGACAAGGGTTATCTGGTAGGCAAGGAGGCTGACAAGATTTACGCCATCGACTGCGGCGTGGCCCAGTACTACCGTGCCCGTGCCGCGCTGGACATGAAGGATTACAGCACCGTGATCGAAGCTGCCAATGACCTGCTCACCCACTATCCCGACTTTATCAAGGCCGTGGACTATGGCATGAACGAATCTTTGCTCCCCAGTGTGGCCGCCCGCAACGACAATGGATGGTGCGGCAAGGAGTTTAATGCCGAGGAAAACGCCTTCTACAACCTGGAAAAGAATCCGGAGGCTATCTTCGGCGGTGCCCGCGGCTCTTCCAACATCTTCTGGACCAACTGTGGCTTCAACACCCTCAAGAATGGTCCCAGCGGTTACTACCAGGTGGACAAGGGAATCTATGATGCCCTGTCGGACAACGACTGCCGCAAGGCCTGCATCCTGTCTGAGGACTTTGAGAACTATCCCATCTACTCTTACGAGAACAACGACTCGACATGGTTCTCTTACACCATTCCGGCCTATACCACGCTGAAGTGGGCCGCAAGCTCGGCCATCGAGCACAACGGCAAGAACCATACCAACCAGTACACCACCTCCGACAACATCTATCTGCGCTCCTCGGCCGTATGGCTGATGCTCGCAGAGGCGTATGCACAAAGCGGACAAGAGGCTAAGGCCAAGGAGACGCTCGACAAGCTGCTCGCCGCCCGCACACTGCCGGGTGCCGAGACCATGACTTGCGCCAACACGATGGCCGGCAAGAGCCTGATGGATATGATCAAGCTGCAATGGCGCATCGAGATGTGGGGCGAGGGCGACTGGGCTTTCTTCAACCAGAAGCGCTGGGGTGCACAAAACCCACGTGGCGCCAACCACTGGAGCAACACGGGCATCTCTCACTTCACATGGGAGATACCGCAAAAGGAGCGTCTGGGCAACCCCTACTGGAAGACGCTTGAATAAAACAGAGTGAACATGTCGGCTGGGGCGGGCAGCAGGCCGCAGACCCTCTGCCCGTCCCCGGCCAACAAGGAAAGAAAACCATACAAATATCAAAGCATCATGAAAAAGAAACTATTAGCATACGCTTCCATTCTGGTGACCCTGTTTGCCTTTGCCGCATGCGATGACGGCGCAGAGGATGTGAAACAGTTCGCTGACCGGGATGCCAGCTACAAAAACCTGACCGTAACGGCAGCCATGCCTTCGCAAAGAGGCTTCGGCGCTGTCAGCACATTTGCGGCCAACGATATCCTGCGCGTCAACTTCGTGAACAGTGCCGGCCAAAAGGTAGGTCGCCAGCAGACCTTGCTGTGCGAGAAGGCCGATGGCGGCACGGCAACCTTCAGCGGCCGCAACATCGCCGTGCCCAATGCGGCCACAACCATGCTCCTCTACTGGGACAATCCTGCCAACAGTATCAACTACGACAACAAGCCCGTGGTGGATGACTTGGCTTCGCAAGACGGAACCGAGGACTTCATCCGCAAGCATACCTGTCTGGCAGCCACAGCACCCATAGGCGAAAGCGCCAACGTCACGCTGACCCATAAGACGGCCATCGTCAAGCTCACGGTGCAGTTCCCCGACGATGCCGATGCTCCCTCGATGGACAACACCAAGATTACGCTGAAGCAGCGCGATGGCAGTGCCTGCCTCATCAACAAGGCATGCCTGGAACTGGCCGAGGCTGTAACGAGCAGCGAGCCCGGTGCCTCTGAGTTTGGCAACATCGTGGTGACACCCACATCGGTGGATGCACAGGCCAAGACAGCCACTGCCTACGCACTGGTATGGCCCACCAGCGCCGGATTCAAGGACGTGACGGTGGGAGCAACCATCGACAACTCGGCATTCTCCGGCCTGTTCACCGCCTCGGCCATACAGCCCGGTCAGGAAAACGCGGTGACCTCTACCGTAGACTTTGACTCCAGAGAGTATGACCTGTGGATGGACGATGCAGCGCACACCATCACCGATGTATTGGGCAACTATGTGGACGGCCCGAAGTGGATGGCGCTCACCAATGGCACCATCAGCATCGAGGCCAACACCTCCGGCAGCATAAGAAAGGGAACCATGACGCTCGACAACGGCCGCAAGTACACCATCACACAGATTGGCCCGGCAGACTTTATGGGCGAGTGGGACTTGTACTCCAAGCGCTTCGACCCCAACAAGTATTACGGCGGCAACCAGGGTGCCAACGTGACCACGGTGACCTTCGGGGCTCCGCTGAAGGCTGAGACGCTGACCGATGAAGACGGTTCGGTCTACACCAACAACATCGGCGTGAAGGGACTTTACTTCAACACCATCATGAGCGGAACCGTGGCTATCGACTACGATGCCCACACGGTTAAGGTAGGTTTCATGGTAGATGCCAGAGAGCCTCAGCCCACAGGGCAGACGGCCAATCCGTATGCTGTCTACCTGCCTGAGACCACTTCCGGTCTCTCATGGGGCGGCTACAACTTCTCTCCGCTTGACTTCTCTGCGACGGGTTATGCGTGGATTTGGTTCAAACTGAGTGGCGACATGCGCACGCTGCAGTACAACTTCCTCCCCGACGGTCAGAAGATTGGCAAATACTATGTCTGCGGACTGTCTATCGCCAAGGCTACCTCGTCAGACCCCGCCAGCATCGTACACGGCAACACGGTCTACGACCTGATCTATCAGGCCAACTACAATGGCAGCAACAGCGAGGGTATGAAGTTTGTGAAGAAATAAGGCAACAAGAAGGCTATAAAGCCTAACCCATAGGTATCTAAACGGTAACACCGTCCGGGCAGCGGCCTTGGACGGTGTTACATTTTTATGCTTACCGGGGTGCGACCTGCATCAGGCGCACAGGTCCCATGAGTCCCGAGGGATGGAGGGGCGACTTGGCACGGAATGCTCCGTTGTAAGAAGCCCACGTGTACTTGTGCTTGGCACCGGGCTGTTTGTCGCCAATCACACGGTTGACCCACAGATTGATGACTTTCACCTCCAGACGATTGTTCTTTTTCCTCAATGCGGGGGTCAGGTCTATGGTATAGGGCTGCTTCCACAGCGTTCCGAGCTGCTGCCCGTTGAGAGTCACTTCGGCCATGCAGCCCACAGCGCCTAAATCGAGCACGTATCGGCTGTGCTTGTCCATCTTGGCGGGCAGGGAGAACGTCTTCTCATAAGTGGCTGTGCCCGAGAAATAGCGGATGGCCTCATCGTCTACCTCTGTGTACGACTGGAGGCGAGGCATGGGCACCGCTCCGGAGGGGGTTCCCAACCCTTCTTGGAAAGTCACGGTCCAATCTGTATCGAGCGTGAGCACCGGCAGTTCGCGTTCCGCAGCCGGGGTGTATGACACAGTGGTGGCCTCGTCCCTGAAAACCAAGAAGAAGGCATCGTAGGGTTTCATGTCCACCTGCACCGTGGTGCGCCCGTCGGCGATGGTATAGCCTACCGAACTCACCGTACCGTCCTCGGCGTTCCAGAGTTCCGGGCGCTTACCATTCACTCGCAATGAGAACGCGGTCTGCAACGCCTCGTCGCGCGCATTGGCCACCCAGTAGATGTCGGCATCGGCTGTACGGCGATGAATCCATCGGATGCTGTCCTGTGGATTGTAACTGAAGTCGGGCGCTACACCCAACATGTCGAGCGCCTCGGCCACCGTCTTGCCCGTGATGACATGAGGCCGACCCGCATCCCATATTTCGGCCACCAACCGCTGCCACTCGGCATCGTCCCCCATCAGATTGGGCTGCACGGTGGGGCGATTGCCACAGATGGGAGCACCCGCACGGGCCAATTCGGCCAGTTTGCGCAACTCGGGCACCGTGACGTGGGTCACCTGAGGGTCGATGACCAACAGGCGATACTTCATTCCTGCCCGGGTGACAAGGTTCGTGCCGTCGAAACTGAACTCCTGAATGAGCGATTGGGGATTGACATAGTCGAAACTGTACTGGCGCGGCACCTTGGGATGATTGTGCCCGAAACGTCCGGTGACACTGTTGTCGCCGCCATAATAATAGGCCACATCAGCGACATAATCGCCCTGCTGGAGCATATAACTGCTTCGGGCAAGATAGTCTGTCCACACCTTGGCATACTCTGCCCAAGTCTCATGGCGGTTGAACCACTGTCCGTAGATGGCCAGCGCCAGTCCCGGACGCTTGTCATCCACCGGCTGATGGGCACTCTCGTGGATGACAAAGCGGTTGAGGCCGCAGCCCATGAGATAATCGGCGATGGGTTTGAGATTGCCAGGATAGAAGGTGTAACAAGTCTCCTTGCGTCCGTCGGCAGTAAACGCCTCGCCGGCCACCATACGCTTGCCGTAGATATGGGCTGCCGAGGCGGTCTCACGGATATCACATTCATACATGCTCAAGTCAGCCCGTTTCTCAGCCCACATGGCACCCATCGGAATGTCTGCCCGGGACTTGATGGCAATGCCGTCGGCCAAGAGCTGCCGGCCGTTCTCATGCGACTCGAAGTAGGTGCCCAACTTGTGTTCACGAGCCACCTCGGCCGCCACACCGTACAGGTTCTCCTCCAACAACTCGCCGATCGTTTGCCGCCAGTCGTACAAGAACTGCTCGCTCTGCGCTACACTGCCTATCGGCTGGCCCACCAGCACCGGCAACCACCGGTAGAGGCTGTAGCCGCGGCGGCGTTCAAACTCGTGGGGCAATCTGGGGGTCCATGTCTGGTTGCCGGCTTCATAACTGTCGATGAGGAGGTAACGCACGCCGTGGTCGCCGATAGCTCCGCCCGACGCATCGTGATACATGGCAAGATAATGCTCAAAGAAATCGCGCACAGCGACGGCATCCATCTTGTCGACCTCCAGTCCGGTAGCCTCAGGAGAAGCCGGTCCGTTTTTCTTGCCCGTAAGCGACCACCCAAAGCGATAGACCATCCAATTGCCCGGCGGCGCTTCCCACTGCAGCCGGCCATCGGCATCCACATGGTCGGTAAGTACCACTACATCGTCCACCGTAGGCAGCTCGGTCACAGAGGGCGTGGGGAAAAGGTCGAGGTCACCAAACGAGGTGAAACCGGCCCGCTCCTCGGCAAAGTGGATGCGGCCGGTGGTATAGAGCACCAGCTCCGCGAGGTTGAAGAAGGTGCCTTTCTTGTCGGTCTCCGGCTCGTCGCACACCACTCTGAAATACTGGGCGGTGGTAGGTGGTATGTCGATGGTCTGCTGGGGGGCTCCGCTCTGCGGGATATCACACACCCGGGTAAAATGGGTGCCGTCTGACGAAACCTCGAGATGGTAGAGCACGGGAGCACTCCAACTGTTCCACGTACTACGCCACCGCCCGTCGGCTATGGAGAGGGCCTTGATCTGCTGGGGACGGTCAAAACGGTATTGCACATAGAGCCGCCCGTCGGCATCGGGGGCAATGCGCACGCTTTGGTTCAGGTCGCCATCGGTCAGCATCGCCACCGTAGGCACGCCAGCGCTGGCCTGCACGGTGGCATGGAGCTCGCGCAGCTCTTTGTCGGCCTCGGGCAACCGTACTGCCACCACCGCCACATCCTTGGCACAGACAAAACGGTCGATATCGGCCTTGGCCACATTCTGGAATATGCCCGTGGTAGTGAAAAGGTCGGGCAACGGTTCACAGATCTTCCGCCCTCCCTTGAGTCGAAGAGTGCGCCAAGTGAGTTTTTTCATGGCATTCTCAGGCTTCACCCACGGCCCGCCGGTGTTGCTCCACCCCGGCGAACTGGGGATGGCGACACTCATGCCGAGCGAATCGGCCAGATGCAGGGCGTAGCGGAAACAGTCTTTCCACTCGGGAGTCATATACGTGATGCGCTTCGGCACAATCTGGGGCGTAGAGAGGCCCGCATCGAAGAGATGGAAGCCTGCTATGCCCACGCGGTGCATCCAAGTGAGGTCCTTGTAGATGCCTTCGCGCGAGATATTGCCGTTCATCCAGTGCCACCACACACGGGGACGTGCCTCATGGGGCGGCTGGGTAAAGCCGTCGAGCAGCGATGCCGACGGTTGCGACAGCGTGGGCAACGCACAGAGCATCAGTCCCGCCACCGCAAAGTGTCTAAGAGAAGTTTTCATGGCAATCTATAAAATGTATTATGTTTGCTGCTTGATAAAGTCGATGAGTCCCTGACGGATGGAGCGCAGCCCGAACTGCTCAGTATGGATCTCCTGCAGGGGCACCCACAGCACTTCGGCCGCATCGTCATCGGCACGCAGCGTAGACGTATCGGTCACCTCGCAGCGGAAAAACATGTCGAGCGTAGGGACATCGATGCCGCTGTAGCGATACTTGTTGGGCAGACTGAAGAGATACTGCACGTTGGTCACTGTCAGGCCGGTCTCCTCCAGCACCTCGCGGGCCACGCCCTGCTCGGCGGTCTCGTCCATGTCGGCAAAGCCGCCGGGCAGGTCGAGCGTACCTTTCGCCGGCTCGCGCTTACGACGCTCCACGAGCAGTTCGCCCTTACTGTTGAGGATAAAGGCTACCGTGGCGGCACTGGGATTGACGAAGTATTCGAATCCACAGTTTTCGCACAGCATGCTTTTCTCCGATACGGGTTTGAAATGGGCACTGCCGCAAACAGGGCAGAAGCCGAATTTTTCGAGTATATTCATTATTATTTTGTTTACCAGTCGTCTGTTCGGAAAGGCGAAAGGGGCAGCATGGCGGTATTGTAGACATTGCCTGTCTGCCAGTTTCTGAAACAATACCTCACGGCTACGGGCTTTTTCACCTCCGGGCATGTCATCCATACGATGTTCTTGCCCTTGGCGTGCGCCGTGGCGGGGTGGAATACGCGGTCTTCTCCTGCCACCTCGAAGCCCTTCAATTCGCAGTTGGGCAAGAGGGAGAATCCCTTGTACATATTGCGGAGCTGGATGTAGCAGGTATCGTTGGAGATGGTAAGCCGCTCGTATGCGGGACTCTCGCACTGGATGCTTGTCAGTCCGTACTGCTTGTTCAGAGCCTGATAAGCCAGTCGGTCGCCCACCTGCCGCTTCTGTGCAGGGTGTATCTGCTTGTCTTCCCACGGATAGACCAAGTCCTGTGTACACACGATTCCGGCATTGGGAATGGTCTTCGCGGCTTTCATCTGTTGCTCCACCAATCGTCCCCGCAAGTCGCTGTCTGGATTGTTGGCATATACATAAGGAGTAATCTGGGTAATATAGAAAGGTATCTCGCCCAAACCGAAGTCACGGCGCCACTGTTCTACCAACAGCTTGAGTCGCTCGGCATAATGCTCCGTGTTCATCTCCACATTGGAGCAGCCTTGGTAATAGAGGATGCCCTTGACCGTATAGTTGAGGATGGGGTGGAATGTGGCATTGCCCCATACTAACGGCCATTTCCAGTTGTAGCCGTAACGTTGCTTCATGCCCGGCTCGTCCAGCGGCTCATCGGTATGCGCCCTCAGATTGTCATAATCCAGCCAAGCCTCCACACGCGAGCCTCCCTTGACCGCTACAATCAGTCCCACGGGGATATCGAGCGCACGGTTGACATTCTGGGCGAAGAAATAGCCCACGGCCGACAGCATCCCGATGGTGTTGGGAGCCACCACCCGCCACTTACAGTTGGCATCGTCCTTGGGTTTCGCACTCCTCGACATGGGCAGGGTACAGAAATGGATGCCTTGGTATTGCCGTGCATTGACCATCTCGGCATTATAGCCCTCTGTGGGACAGTTGTCATAGCCTGCCATCGGCATCTCCATATTGCTTTGCCCGGCACACACCCACACCTCGCCCGACAGGATGTTGCTGATGGTGGTCTTCTCGCCATCGTCGAAAGTGATGGAGAGCGGGGTATAACTGGCTGCCGGCGTGGCTACCGACACGAGCCACTTGCCGTCCTTGTCGGCAGTGGTCTTGTAGACGGTCTTCGCCCACGACACTGTCACCTTGATTTCCTTGCCGGGGTCGTCCCATCCCCACAGGCGGGCTTCCGATTTTTGCTGCAACACCATATTGTCGCCTACAAGATGCGACAACCTTACCTTACTCTCTGCTGCCAGCGCCACACACAGGGCTGCGACAGCCAATACAAGTCGTTTACACATGGTATGATTCTATGATTCGTTATTCTTGCAATATTACAAAAAAAAATCGAATCTTACCCCAGATTTCTGACAAAATAACTTATCCGCCCTCAAAAAGCCACATCTTCGGGGGACTTTCTACCCTCACCTAACCCTCTCCCCGTGGGCGAATGGAGATATGGGAACCATAGGCGGTGCGGACAAATGCGAAGCCTCGCCTGCGGACACACCTTGGTGTGTCCCTACGTGTCGGATAATGTGAGTTGCATGTAGGGACATACCTCGGTGTGTCCGCCAGCAGCCTGTCTGTATGAATAAGCACACTACCCAGTCTCCATGATGGGGACTTTCTTCCAATACAGGGGTGAAAGCCTTTTTGGAGAAAGAATAGGCCATTTGTAACACAATATTTATAAAAAATGTATTGTGTTTCTATGGTTTTGTTATATATTTGTCCTGTCCAACGGCGCACTGTTGTAGTCAAAATTATTACAGCCCTATGATAGAGGTGTTGTATGGACGGTATAAAGTTATGTTTCATGGAAAGGCTGCAGAATGTAAGATGATGAAAAAATTATGTTTATTTTTGATTGCCATTTTGGGAGTTGCTGCCTGTACAACGGATGAATCGGTAATGGATGTTTGCCAACAAGAATTTCAAAGGCATGATTTCAAAGAAGGTTACATTCCTAAAGGCTCACCTATTTGTGTCACGTTACCTAATGGATTGACCTTGAACATGGACGAGGATAGCACCTATTATTTAGGAGATGTTCTTTTCCAAAAGTCTTTAGTAGACTCTGTGATTAAAGATGCTACCCGCGCAGCAGGCATGAAGAATTATGTTCAGCATTGGAATACGTATAGGATACCTTATATTATTACTCAGACAAATGGGAATTTCTCTTTTTCCGATAATGATGTACAAAAAATTAAAACGGCTTTGAATAATATTAGTAATGCTTGTCAATTAGAGTTTGAGGAGGTAACATCTTCCAATTCAAATTATATAAGATTCATTCCTGGATCTGAAGATGGCATGAATTATAGCTCGAATATTGGGATGCAGAATGGAGAGAATACTATTGTATTATGTAATAATAATTTTTATATGGGTACAGCAATGCATGAAGTATTACATATATTAGGATATTATCACGAGCAATGTCGTAGTGACAGAGATGAATATGTAAATATAATCTGGGATAACATACCGACAAATCAACTAAAAAACCAGTATCAAAAGTACAATTTGCGAGAAGAAGGATATGATATAGGTAATTTTGATTTTAATTCAATTATGATGTATTCTTCATATATATTAGATAATGGTATTACGAAGACAGTAATGACTAAAAAAAATGGAGACGAATTTGGCAATCAACGATATTACCTGACACAAGGTGATCAGGAGGCTTTATACTTTTTTTATGGCGAAAAACCCAAAATTAACAGCGAAATTATAGATGAACATTATGAGTTTGACATATCAACTGATATTTACGTATTACGAGATTATAAAATAGAATTTGATAATGTTTTACAATATCCTCGATATGTTGCTGTTACAAAAGAATATCTATTTAGAAGTTCAGAAGACGACCGTGGTACTACTGCTGTAGAACATTTATATTTTACAATACCTGCAGGTGTCAAAGAGTATTATATTGGGCAAGGAAGTTATGTTGAGCAGAGAGATTATGGGAATCTTACAAGATTAGAAGAGACAAATTATGTATTAGAAAGTATTTAAAGAGTGGAACGATGAGCAAATCAACATTATTGTTATTATTCAGCCTGTTGTTGTGTTGCGGATGCAGCGATGATGATGGCGACTATAATACCGTCGTAACGATACAGCCAGACCCGGTGATGGTACCATGTGGGTTGCCGGATGCGTTTATGAGGATGGAAACAGGATTTAAAGGAGTGGATCATACCGGTAAGGCTTTCTATTTCAGAGGTATCAGGGATTTTGATTACGAAGAGGGCTATGAATATGTGGTCAGCATCCACGTAACACCCGCTCAGGTGTTTGAATCAGGTGATATGACGTCCGAAACCTATACGCTGAATAGAATTATCAGCAAGACTTATGTGGGTATCTCGGATGAAGGAACCTATGAGGTAACCTATAGGGCTACGCTCACCTGTGAACAATACACACCTTATTTGGATGTAATGAACGTGGCTACGGGAGAAAAAGAAAGGTTCCTGTTGGGTGAAATAGAT